>CALJLA010000304.1 GCA_937983055.1 uncultured Pseudomonadota bacterium | reverse complement strand
GAGTATGCCTTCGTGTCGTTCGCGCGGGCGGCCATCGGCGGGCCGCCGCCGAAGCCCTGTTCCGAGGAGGTCGAGGAGCTCGCCCGCCAGCGCGAGGAAGAGGAGGAAGAGCCGGCCCGCATCGCCGTGGTGAATCTGAAGCAGGGCAAAGTGATCCGCGAAATCGTCGGCGGCTACGAAACCGAGGGCATCGAGTTCTCCGCCGACGGCAAGAAGATCATTGTCACCAACGAGGCGGACGAAAACCTGACGGTGCATGACATCGCCACCGGCAAATTGCTGAAGACCATCGACACCAAGCAGTACGGCAATCGCCCGCGCGGCATCAAGCGCTCGCCGGACGATTCCTACTACGTCGCGAGTCTCGAGTACGGCAACGCGCTGGTGGTTCTGGACGGCGATTTCAACGTGACCAAGATCGTGCCGACCGGCCAGGTGCCTTACGGGCTCGCCTTCGATCCCGCGGGCAAGCATCTGTACGTGGCGCTCGCGCGCGGCGACGGGCTGCAGGTGTTCGACACCGCCACCTGGCAGACGGTGAAGACGGTGCCAACCGGCGACCGCTGCTGGCATTTCACCTTCACGCCGGACGAGAGCCACATCCTGGTGGTGTGCGGCCGTTCGCATGAGGTGGTGGTCATCGACGCGAAGCAGCTCGAGCCGGTGAAGCGCATCAAGGGCAAGGAATTGCCGTGGGGCGTGGTGACCTATCCCAAGGCCTGGGGCAGCCTCGACCAGCCCTGAGCCGCCTCGTTGCGGCCGCAACAGAAGCCGGGCGCGGTTGACCCGGCTTTTTTCATGCGCGCGCCGTTTGTGCTGCCGCTATCATGGCCGCGCCATGAGCGAATCCCGTCTCGACCATCTTGTCGTGGCTGCGCCCAACCTGAAAGCCGGCGTGCTGTGGGTGCGCGACGCGCTCGGCGCCACGCCCGAGCTCGGCGGCGAGCATGCGGCGATGGGCACTCACAACTGCCTGCTCAGGCTGGGCGAGTCGGCGTATCTCGAAGTGATCGCGCCAGACCCGAATGCGCCCGCGCCATCGCGCCCGCGCTGGTTCGCGCTCGACGGCCTGCGGCGCGATGCGCCGCCGCGGCTTGCCGCCTGGGTGGCGCGAACCCCGGATATCGTCACCGCGCAGGCCGCCTGCGGCGACCTGCTCGGCCGCATCGAGCCGATGAGCCGCGGTGCGCTCAACTGGCAGATCACGATCAGCGACGACGGCCGGCCGCCGCTCGACGGCGTGGCGCCGATGCTGATCCAGTGGGCGAACGGCGCGCATCCCTGCGCGCGGCTGCGCGACAGCGGCTGCGAACTGCTGCTGCTTGATGGTTTTCATCCGCAGCCGGCTGCCGTGGCCCGGGTGCTCGAGGCGATCGGCTTCGACGGCGAGGTCAAGCTCAGCGCTTCGCCCTCCGGCGCGCGCCTCGTTGCGCATGTGCGCACGCCCCAGGGCGTGCGGCGGCTCGGCGCCGGCTAGACGCCCGGCGTCAGCGCGCGGGTGCCGCGCCGTCGCGAAACACCCGGCTGTCGTTCATGTAGCCCACGCCCTCGGCGACATGGCAGGCCATGCAGGCGTCGCGCGCATCGGCCAGCGCGCGCGAGATCCCGGCGCGATCGCCGGCGCCGAGTGCGGCGTGCGCGGCCTTCCACGGGCCGTTCAGAAACAGGCCTTCGGCGTTGCCGGTGCGATCGGGACGGCGCATCAGCCCGGCGTTGATCGCGTCGGCGATCTTTTCCCAGTGATAGCGTGCCAGCTCGTAATGCCCGAGCCCGGCCGCTTCCAGCGATTGCGTGTAGCGGACGCCGACCTCGGCCATCGCCTGGCTGAATCCGCGTTCGTTGATCTCGATGCGGCGAAAACGCTCGGCGTCGCTGTCGGCATCGCGCAGCCAGCGCTTCGAGGGCGGTTTTTCTTGCGAGATCTCCAGCGCCTGCGGCAGCCGCGGCTCGGCCGCGACCGGCGCGAAACTGGCCGCCGCCAGCATGGCGCAAAGCAGTGCGCCTGCGGTCATTCGATGCATGGTGTCCCCCGTCAGCATGAGAATGGCATCAAGTCCTGGCTTGGTTACCGTCCCGACGATTGCGGTTCCCGGGAATATTTCCTGCGTGTGATGTCCGCAAAGGCGGCGTCGGGCCGGCACGGGTCCGGCCGGTGCATGCCGGGCGCCGGCGATGGCGCCGCCAGCAAACTGTCACAGTCCTTTCCGTAGAGGCACTTATGAACCGCATCCAGATGATGTTGGGTTGCATGCTGGTCGCGTTGCTGCCCGCCGCAAGCCCCTTGACGGTGTCGGCGGACAGTTCCCGCCGGCCGGATGCAGTGACGCCGGACGGCGGTCGGTACCATGGCGCGCTCAAGGACGGCCTGTTTCACGGCAAGGGCCTGCTCGAATGGGCCAACGGCGAGCGCTATGAGGGGGAGTTTTCGCGCGGGCGGTTTCACGGCCGGGGCAAGCTGAAGTTGGCCTCGGGCGATACCTACGAAGGCGAGTTCCGCGACGGCCTGATGTCCGGGCAAGGGCGCATGACGCATGTCGACGGGTCGGTTTACGAAGGCCAGTTCACTGGCGACTACTTCAACGGACGCGGCCGCTTCGAGTCGCCCGATGGCGAACGCTACGAAGGCGAGCTGAAGAACGGACGCTTCCAGGGCGAGGGCCATTACGTCGAGGACGATCTCGAGTATCGCGGCCAGTTCCGCCATGGACGCTTCTGGGGCGAAGGCAGCCTCAGGCAGGGCGACGGCGGCCAGTATCGCGGCGCGTTCGAGCGCAGCCGGTTTCATGGCATGGGGCGTTTCGAGAATGCCGCGGGAGAGGTGTACGAGGGGCGCTTCGACAAGGGCGTGTTCACCGGCGAGGGCGTCTTCACCAGGCCCGACGGCAGCCGCTACCAGGGCGAGTTCCTCAACTGGCTGCCGCACGGCCGCGGCAAGTTCACCGACGGGCAGGGCAATGTCTACGAAGGCCGCTTCAGCGGCGGCCAGCTCGAGGGCGACGGCCGCTTCGCCGGCCACGACGGCTCACTGTACGAAGGCGGTTTCAGCGCCTGGCAGTTTCACGGGCAGGGCCGCTACCGGCAGGCCAACGGCGACATTTACACCGGCGGCTTCGAATACGGCCTGTTTCACGGCCAAGGCCGGATGACCTATGCCGCGGCGCGGCCGGGCGGCCGCACCGCCGACAGCGGCACCTGGCAGTACGGCCAGTTCAGCGACCCGTCGGCGCTGCGCAAGGCGGCGCGGGACGCCGAGACCGCGCTGTACAGCCAGCGCCGGTTGCTCGACGAGGCGCTGAGCCGGGTCGCGCCCGGCGACCCGGGTCGAATCGACCTGTTCCTGCTGTCGGTCGCGGGGGACGGGTCCCAGGAAGTATTCCGGCGTGAGGTCGAGTTCGTGCGCGAGCAGTTCGCGCAGCGCTTCGGCAGCGGGCAACGCACGGTCGCGCTGATCAACAGCCGCGCGACGGCCGGCAGCGCGCCGCTCGCCACGGTGACCAGCATCCGCGAGTCGCTGAAGGCGATTGCCGCGCGCATGGACCGCGACAACGATGTGCTCTTCCTGTTCCTGACCAGCCATGGTTCCGAGGCGCACGAGCTGTCACTCAGCCCGCTGAGCGTAGGCGTGCCCGGGCTCGCCGCGAATGAACTCGGCACGCTGCTCAGGGAGAGCGGCATCCGCTGGAAGGTGGTAGTGGTGTCGGCCTGCTATGGCGGCGGGTTCATCGAGCCGCTGGACGACGGCCACACCCTGATCATCACCGCGGCCCGGCACGATCGCCGCTCGTTCGGATGCGCCGACGAAAACGATTTCACCTACTTCGGCGAAGCGTACTTCCGCGACGCGCTGCCGCGCAGCCGCTCGTTCCAGGAAGCCTTCCAGCTTGCCGAGCGCCGCGTGCGCGAGCGCGAGCTGGCGGGCCGGGGCGCTGAAGCGGAAGAGGCGTCGTTTTCGCTGCCACAGATGCGCAATCCGGCCGCCATCGAGCGTCATCTCAAGCGCTGGTGGGCGCAGGCCGAGCGTCGCAGCGCACAGGTGCGCTGATCGTCCCGCCGCCGCAGCGGGCGGCGGCCTTGTTATCCGGCCCTTGGCAGCTTAGTCTTCTGCGCGGCGGCGGCGCCGCCCGCGCAGCGGCGCGCATGAGACGCCGGCGCGCCGTCACGGAGACGCAACATGCTGCTGGTACCGGTCAGGCTCGCGCCCAGCCCTATTCACGGGCTGGGTGTATTCACGCAGGTGGCGATCGCGCGGGGCACCGAAGTCTGGCGCTTCATGCCCACTTGCGCGAGGGGCTGACGCATTACGGTTACGTCGACCTGCGCCTCGGGCGCCTCATCCTGTGCAGCGACGACGCGCGCTTCATGAACCATAGCGAGCGGGCCAATACCGCCTCGGATACTTCCGCCGATCCGTACGGCGTGGATATCGCGGTGCGCGACATCGCGCCCGGCGAGGAACTCACCACCGACTACACCAGTTTCGAGGGCCAGCGTCCCGGCATGTGATGCCGCCGTGCCTCA
>CALJLA010000303.1 GCA_937983055.1 uncultured Pseudomonadota bacterium | reverse complement strand
GAGATCTACTTCCTGTTGCGGGGCTATCGGCACTAGGCCCGGCCCGCAGAGTTTTTCCTTTTTCGACCGGAGCGCGACGCCCAGTCGCGCTCCGCGCCCCGATTACTTCACCCGATCGGCTTCGGCGAACTCCTGCCTGAGCCGTTCGATGTCGAAGCCCGGGTGTTTCGACGCATCGATCAGCGGCTTTTCCCGGCGCGCCATCAGGTCGATCGCGGCCGGCAACTTCTCCAGCAATTCCAGCGGAATCACCACCGCGCCGTGCCGGTCGGCATGCACAACGTCGTCATGGCGTACGTGCATGCCGAGCACGTCGACCGGCGACCCGGTCTCGACGACCTGCACCCAGGCGTGGCTCGGGCTGAGCGATGCCGCCAGGCAGCGAAACTGCGGATGCATCGCATCGAGGTCGCGCATCGAGCCGTTGGTGACGGCGCCGACACAGCCCAGCCCCCAATGCACATGGGTATTGACCTCGCCCCAGAAGGCGCCCAGGCCGGGCTGGCTGTCCGCATCCTGAATGATCGCAATCGTGGGCCAGGACTCCTGCGCCAGGTACTCGTAGTAGGCGAGCTGCCGCCGCCGGCGCTCGGCCGGATCGAAGGCCACCGAACAGCGGATAGTCGCGGTGCGGGCGAAGCCGACCGCCGGCGGCAGCTTCGGCGCGGAGGCGATCAGCGTCCGGCGGGTAAAGCCGGTCACGCTGCGCGCGCCGCGGGCGATCTCCAGCGCATTGCAGATGGTGGGCGTGTCGAAGCGCTGCAGTTCGGCAAACAGGGCCTTGGCGTCCATGGCTTCCTTTCGTGTGCGGGCGTCGCGCGAAGGCGAACCCGCCGTAGTGTAATCGGCGCTCGGTTGGCTGCTTGCGGGCTTCAAGCCCGGGCGCGACCCGGCCTTCCCTCGGGCGGGCCGCCGGTCAGGCCGGCGTTTCGCCGAGCACCGTGCAGCGGCGAATCACCCGCCGCTGGGTCGCGGCGTCGTAGCCGGCCGCGCGGTGCATCACGCAGCGGTTATCCCATACCAGCAGGTCGCCGGCCATCCAGCGGTGCTCGTAGGTCAGGTCGGGATGAATGGCGAGCGCATTGACGCGATCGATCAGCGCCCGGCCAGCTTCGTAATCCATGCCGAGAATGTATTCGGCATGATCGCCGAGAAACAGGCATCGGCGTCCGGTCTCGGGATGGGTGCGTACCACCGGATGGTCGACCGGCGGGCGCGCCGCGCGCTGTGCCGCGGTCATCGGCTCTTCCGGATGACGGCGGTTGCGGGAGAAGTCGAGATTGTGCACGGCGCGCAGGCCGGTGAGGCGCGCCTTCCATTCCTCGCTCAGGCGCTCCCACGCCCCATACATGTCGCAGAAGCTGGTTTCTCCGCCGACGTCGGGCACGATCTCGCCGTAGATGATCGTTGCCTGGCCGGTGCGCTGCTGCCAGGAGCCGTCGGTATGCCAGGCGAGCGTGCCGCGGTCGGGGTGACGTCCGGTCGGGCGACCATCGGCGTCCAGGTTCGTCAGGCGATACAGCTCGGGAAAGCCGTCGGCGTGGTACTGGTTCATCACATGGATCTGCAGTTCGCCGAAGCGCCGGCCGAATTCGACCTGGCGGGCGGGCGGAAGATCCTGACCGCGGAACAGCAGCACCTGGTAGCGCAGGAAAGCCGCGTACACCCCGGCGAACACTGCGTCATCGACACCTGCCGCCAGATCGAGCCGGCGGATTTCGGCACCCAGCGCCGGCGTCAGCGGCACGATATCGAAGGGCGGGGCGGCAAGCCCCGGCAGATTGTTCAGCGATTCCTGCGGATGAATCGATGTCATTGCGCGAGCGGCACTAGACAAGAAAGCGGCGATTGCCGCTGCCCCTTCGGGAAACAGCAATCGCCGCGGATTGAATGCCACGGGCGCCGCGGCGGTGGTGCCGCCGCGGCCGTCCCGCACCGTCAGGCCGACAGATCGTAGTTCGAGATCGGCAGTTCGGTGATGCGCTTGCCGGTCGCCGCGAAGATCGCATTGGTCAGCGCGGGGATGAACGGCGGAACGCCCGGCTCGCCGATACCGCCCGGCGGATAGCTGCCGCCGGCATCGACCTGGTGCACGTTGATCTCGCGCGGGGCGTCCATGATGCGAACCACCCGATAGTCGGGGAAGTTCTTCTGCTGCACCACGCCGCCCTTGGCCGTGATCTGGCAGTCCCAGGCTGCGGACATGCCGTAGATGCAGGCGCCTTCCATCTGCGCCTTGGCCCGGTCGGGGTTGACCACCAGCCCGCCGTCGTAGGCGATATCCACGCGCGGGATGGTGACCTTGCCGTCCTTCGAGACCTTCACATGCACGGCGGCCGCCACGTAAGTGGTGAAGCTGCGATGCACTGCCAGCCCGATCGCCTCGCGCTCGGGCATCGGCCGGCCGTAACCGGCGTTGCCCGCGGCGACCCGCAGCACGTTCTTCAGCCGCGAGGTCATGATCGGGTACTCGTCGTAGGTCTGGTCGTAGTTCCAGTAGTCCGTCGACGAGAGATCCAGCACCCGGTCTTCCCCGATCAGCTCGAGCAGCACGTCGTACGGATCGCGCCCGGTCTCATGCGCGATCATGTTGGCGACGGTGTTCTGCACGAAGGCGTTCGGAATGTTGTTGACCGAGCGCAGCCAGCCGATCCGCACATGCGCCTTGGCCTTGCCGTTCTCCAGGCGCAGGTTCGGGATCTGGTAGGGCATGTCGATGTAGCCGAGGCTCAGCTCGATCTTGTGCCCGTGCTCGGGGTCGCTCTGCTCGAACGTCGACCAGATGGTCGGGAACACGTTGCGGTGATGCCAGGCAACGCACTTGCCGTTGCTGTCCAGGCCCGCTTCGACATGCTGCGCGCACACCGTGTGGTAGTAGGCGTGCTGCAGGTCGTCCTCGCGGGTCCATGTCACGCGCACCGGCGCGCCCATTTCGCGCGACAGCAGCGCTGCTTCAGCCGCGAAGTCGGGCTTCGACTTGCGCCCGAACGCGCCGCCCAGCAGGGTGACGTAGGAGGTGACGTCCTTCTCGTCCATGCCCAGTGCGCCGGCCACTGTCGAGCGTGCCGCCTGGCCGTCCTGGCAGGCCGACCACACTTCGCACTTGCCGCCTTTTACATTGGCGATGGCCGCCGGCGGCTCCATGGTCGCGTGGGCATAGTGCGGAATGTAGAAGTCCGCCTTGACGACCTTCGACGCGCGCCCCATGGCGGATACCGCATCGCCTTCGTTGCGCACCACCTTGGCCTCGTTGCGGGCGGTCTGGGCCATGTCGTTCTTGAACTTGTCCGAGTCGTAAACGACGTTCGGGCCATAGTCCCAGTCGATCTTGAGCTTCTTGCGGCCCTGGTCAGCGGCCCAGGTGTTCTTGGCAATGACGGCAATGCCGCCCAGCGTGTTGAACACGATCGGCGGCTGCGTCTGCGGCAGCTCGATCACTTTCACCACGCCCGGCACCTTCATCGCTTCCTTCGCGTCGAACGACTTGACCTTGCCGTAGGTCACCGGGCAGTGCTCGATGACTGCGTACAGCATGTTCGGCAGCCGTTTGTCGATGCCGTACATCGCGCGGCCGGTAACGATGTCCGGACCGTCGATAGTGTCCACCGGCTTGCCGATATAACGGAAGTTCGACGGGCTCTTGAGCGTGACGTCCTTGACGCTCGGAATCTTCAGCTGCGAAGCGGCGCTGGCCAGCTCGCCGTAACCCATCGACCGGCCCGACGGCACGTGCACGACGCGGTGGTTGACCGCCTTGCAGTCGGACACCTTTACGTTCATCTTCTGCGCCGCCGCCTGCTCGAGCATGCTGCGGGCGGTTGCGCCGAACTCGCGCATGCGCTGCAGGTTATGCCGGATCGAGCGGGAACCGTCGGTGTACTGGTTGCCGTACTTCTTCGAGTCGCCTTCGGCCTGCACGACGCGAACCATTTTCCAGTCGGCTTCCAACTCGTCGGCCACGATCTGCGGAATGCCGGTGCGGATGCCCTGGCCCATTTCCGAGCGGTGGCATACGACGGTGACCACACCCTTCTGATCGATGGCGACGAACACGTTCGGCGTGAACGCATCGGTCGGCAACTCGACGCCTTCGGCCGCGTGCGCCTTGCCCAGCCCGGAGAAGGGATGGATCTTGCCGGCCGGCGAGAACTGCACGCCCATCACGAAACCACCGGCGGCTGCGCCCTTGAGGAAACCGCGGCGGGTTACGCCCTGATTGCTGAGGTTCTGTATCCAGTGTTTCATGATCACACCCCCGCTGCGTCTTTGATGGCCGCACGGATGCGGGTGTAGGTGCCGCAACGGCAGATGTTGCCCTGCATGGCGGCGTCGATTTCCTCATCCGAAGGCTTGGGATTGCTCTTCAGGAACGCGGCCGCCTGCATGATCTGGCCGGTCTGGCAGTAGCCACACTGCGCGACGTTGTGCTTTAGCCAGGCTTTCTGCACCGCATGGTCGCCCTGCTTGCTGAGCCCTTCGATCGTGGTGACCGGCTCTTTCACCGCGCTCACCGGCAGTACGCACGACCGCACCGCCTGACCGCCGACGTGCACGGTACAGGCCCCGCATTGTGCGACGCCGCACCCGTACTTCGTACCGGTCATCCCAAGGACGTCCCGGAGTACCCAAAGCAAGGGCATCTCCGCGGGCACGTCCACGCTCTGGGACTTGCCGTTTACTTTCAAGGAAATTGCCATGACTGCTACTCCCCCAGTAGTTGATGGAAACGCTATTCGCGTGCTGCCGCGAACTGCCTGTCGCCGCCCGATTGTTGTGATTTACGGGCGGTGCACCGGCCGACTGCTGCAGAAAGAAGCTTCCCGCGTTGCCCGCCTCCGGGAGAGGCGTTGCCACTCGGGGCCCCGGATTCTGCGTGAGGTGCGCAGGGTCGGAGGCTTTGCGCCCCCGTCAGCATCCCTGGCCGCTCCGAATACATACGCGCGGCAAGGCACCCCGGATCCTCGCTGAAAGCCAGCCTGAGCAGCCGCTGCGCACAGCATCGTGCGTGCAGCCTTTTCGATCCGACAAGACGGGGGCAGGGGACGGTCGATGACGTTCCGCAAGCGCGGCCGGGCCGACCTGGAACAGCGTCGCAATCTCCTCCCTTGGCTCATATCGACCCAAGGGCCGTATTCTTCTGCCGGACTGAAGTGTGTGTTGCGCAGTCCTCGCTCTCTAGAGTGATGCCAAAGTATCACTTTGATATTGGCTTGAACAGGCTGAGTTAACGCGCCCGAGCCGACCAGCTGTGCTGCAACGCGGCATCGGCGTCTGCCGGCAGGGCACTTGAGCCTGGCGGAGGCGGCCTGCTCAGTTGGCGACGCGATCGAGTTCCGCCACGTTGGCGCGGATCACTTCGGCGATCCGCGCAACGAATTCTTCCGAGTCGGGACGTGCAGTCAAAATGGTCGCCACCACCTTGTGGTCGCCCAGATCGAGACCGTAGAGCGTGTTGTTCGGTCCATCATCCGGCAAGCGATCGAACTCCTTGATGCCGTAGACGCGGATGTAGATCTGGCAGGCGTTGTCGCCGAGCAGCCGGTCGCGATGGTGAAAACCGCCGTGGCTGTTGAAACCGGTGCTGTATTCGAGGCGCCAGTGGCTCCTGGCTTTGCCGGGCGCGTCCCATCCGCCGCGGCGCTCGGTATTCCAGTAGCGCAGCTGGGGCAGCGTGCCGGCAAGCTGCGAAAGATCCTCGTCGACGGCACTCAGAAAACGCTCCGTGATACCGGCCGGCGCTTCGTTGGTGCCGAGAGCGACTGCTGGCAGCCACGCGCACAGTGCGAAGCCGAGTACAGTGCAGAACTGTGAGATTCTCATGCCGCCTCTTTCGTCAGTGGCGATGGTCCCGCGTTCAACGGTCGCCGGTGCAATTCCCGCGCCGAATCTCGCACCCGGCGGTCGTGCAACGGGTGGCTACTAACGGCTGCACGCGGCCTCGAGCAGCTTCTCGCCGACCGATTCCGCGCTGGTGGGGGTGAATTCCAGCGCCGCCTCGTCGTAGGTCTCGGTATGGAGCAGGGCGCCCTGGCCCCCCGGGCGGGCATAAACCTCGTAGGCTTTCAGCGCGAGCGCGCGCGCCCCGCAGTCGAACACCATCAGTTGCGTGCGCGACCCGTAGTCCGGCAGCCGGGTGCCCTGCGGCCCGGTTACCAGCACCCAGCCGCTCACCCTGCCGCCGGCCGGCACCAGGCTGCTGCGATCGATGAGATACAGCGCGGTGTCGCTGTCAGCGACCGGCTCCCAGGACTGCGCGTATCCAGTGCCGTGAAGGCACAGGGCGGCGGCTGCAGCAAGGGAGCGAAGCAACACAAGACGGACACGCATCGTTCTGTCGAACCTGCTTCTCCGGGTTGGTGCGGGCCGCCGGTCAGGCCCGGCGCACTGTTGCCGCCATTTACCGTCCACGCGGCAAACGTAATCGGTCATTCGTGGTCATTCTAAACGCAGGTACCCGCAGCGGGTGCTAGCATCGCCAGGCGTGTTCATTATCTGCAAACCCGTGTGGCCTCGATCGGGCCCGGCTGGCGCCGCCGGAGGGCGGTTCGGCGCGAAGGCGCGGGCGGGCAGTTTGGCCGGGAGAAAGTCAGACATGATCAGGACATCGATGTTCATCATCGGACTCTGGGCGCTGTGCGCGGCCGGCACGGCAGCCGCGCCGCTTGCAGTCGGCGGCCATGCGCTCGGCGACCCGCTGAACCAGGTGCTGCAGGACGACCGCTTCGAGTGCGACGACACCGCGGCCTGCTTTCTGTACTCGGTGTGCGCGTTCAAAGGCGCCGCGGCCGGCAGTTTTCGCGGTGCTGCGATTCTCGATCTCACGCTCTACTT
This sequence comes from uncultured Pseudomonadota bacterium, assembly GCA_937983055.1. Taxonomy (GTDB): domain Bacteria; phylum Pseudomonadota; class Gammaproteobacteria; order Burkholderiales; family Eutrophovitaceae; genus CALJLA01. Next base: position 9,953 of record CALJLA010000303.1, on the reverse strand, counting down.
CATGGGCGAGCGCCTCTCCGGCATCCGCGCCGATTTCGATTCCGGTGAGTTCGATCGCATCGCCGAAGCCCTGGCCGGCGAGCTTGGCGCGCCAGTCACCGATACTGCCACTGACAGCCCGAATATTGTCCACCTCTGGTCACAGGGCAACCGGCGCCTGAGACTCGAACGCTTCGCCGGTCCGACCCGGGCGTCGGTAATCGTCGCCGACCGCAGCCTCCTCAGCGAAATCGTGCAGCGATAGCGCCTGAGACCGCGGTCCGGCGCGGGCGCAGCGGTCCTGCGGCAACGTCAGGCGCGTGTCGTCGCCGTCGGGCCGAGAGGCGCGCCGATGAAACGCGAACCGCTGTCGCGTCGTTCAGCGGCAATTCCAAATCGCGGTGCCATATCTGCGTAATGCCGTTTCGATCTCTTCGAACGGCTCATCGTTTCGCGTGCGCCTGCGCCCTTCGCGCGGCTGGCAATCGCCTGTCGGATCCTTGCGTGTGTCGTTCGTACGTTCGTCGGTGAGGTCTTTTGCATCGTATTCACGCGCGCGCTGTGCGTTGGCGATGCAGAGGATGGCTTTGCGCGACCGCGGAGCGCGCGATTATCCAGACCTGACAATCTGGTGGCGGCGTCGAGAACAAAACACTCCCGGGCGAATTTCGTCAGGGTTTATTTGCCTGTTCGCGCGACCGGAACTCCGCGGGGAAAAAAGATCCCAAAAGTGTCGCGCCGTGTCAGTCCGGCGCTTCGCCAACTCGCTGATCCCAAGCCATGTGACGTGCAGTGCCAGATTGCGCGCCGCAGTTTGTCACTTGGTACGGTAGTTGCGCCTCTATCGGGCGTTCATGGCGGCTGCTTTGCCGTGACCCGATTGATCCCAACAAGTGGAGACTGTAATCATGAGTACCCGATTGAAGAAGCGATTCAAGGCGCCGCTGATCGGTATGTCGCTTCTCTGTCTGACCGGCGTGCATGGCATCGCGGCCGCGCAGTCGGAGACGGAACCGAACGATACCAAGGCCCAAAGCCATCCGCTGGTGGTCACCAGCAGCGGCACGACGGTGTCCGGCTATATTGGCGCCGGCGCCGGCAGCCTGACGACCGACCTCGATCTGTATTCGTTCGAGGCCAGGGCGGGCGACGTGCCGAACATCGCGATCGTTTCCGACGGGACCTGGGACACGTTCCTCGGCCTGTATGACTCGGCCGGCAATCTGCTCGAGATGAACGACGACGCCTACCCGATGAATGCCGGCAGCTCGTCCGCGATGGATTCGCGTATCGACACCTACCGCATTGCTGCGGACGGCGTGTACTACGTTGCGGTAACCCCGATCCCGCGCTACCTGGGTGCCAACTACAGCGTCATCAACACGTCGTCGACTTACGGCGGGGCCTACGATCTGACGCTGCAGGGCGTCACGCCGAGCGTGCCGCCGGTCAGCGAGGCGCCGTCGTCCCAGCTGCCGCCGCCGGCGCCGGTGCCGGCGCCGGTGCCGGTGCCGGATTCTCCGGCCGCGGACGCCACCGTGGTGACCATTGAAGTGCGTCACTGGTCGCGCGACGACGACGAGCCTGAGAACCGCCGCTATCGGAAGCTGATCCCGGTTGCGATTCTGTCGAGCGCCGACTTTAACGCGATGGATATCGACCGCAACAGTCTCGCCTTCGGCGCGACCGGCAGCGAAGACAGCCTGGCACGCTGCCGTAAGCGCGGCAAGGACGTCAACCGTGACGGCAAGCGCGATCTGGTCTGCTACTTCAAGACTGAGCTGACCGGCTTCCAGGTCGGCGATGTGCAGGGTTTCCTGAACGGCACCACGGTCAAAGGCGAGGCCTTCCAGGGTTCTGCCGCGCTCAAGATCTTCCGTCTGGCCAAGGAGAAGCGCGAAGGCTGGCACGAGCGTCACCGCCTGAACCCGCGTCAGGATCGCGAACGGATGCGCGTGCGGCATGAGCGCCGCGACGACGATTGATCGAGATACGGGCACCTGTTAGTTCCAGCGATTCGCTGGCTTCGCCCCTGCCGACTGGCGGGGGCTTTTTTTTGGGGGTAGCCGTGCGTACTGCGTCGTCCCATCCGTTTGCCCGGCTTACCGGCACGCCGATTAAAGAGCCCGTCTGTGCTCGGGCATCTGCCGGCTGCTTGTCGCGGCTAAACGCTTTGGTTCGTGCCGTGGAAAGCAAGCTGTCTCGACGCCCGCGCGGCAATCGAGAGGCCTGCGCCCGACGGCGCTCACGCGCGGGGCGCCATCCTCGTCCTGCGCAGCGGTCTGCAGGCAGTCCTGACCGTTCGTTCCGCGATTCCGGCCGTTCGTCGGTCTCGCGAGCGCTCCTGCGGACGCTCGATAAACTACTGAACGCAAGGAACAAATCGATTGGATGGCAGGATCGGAAACAGGTGCGGTCGAAGCCGCACCGGGTGTTGCTGCCGTTCGTTACCGAGGTTGCGGGCGTCCGTCGGACAACGCTTTGGATAGCCCGTTTGCTCAACTAGCATTGACTCCAACAGGGAGAAACTTCATGCATCGCAGAAATCAAATCCGCAGTCGCCAGGGCGCTTCAGATGCGGGCTTCACGCTGATCGAAGTGATGATCGTCGTGGCGATACTGGGCATTCTTGCCGCGATCGCATTGCCCTCCTACACCGCCTATGTCACCCGCGCGCGCCTGGTCGAGGCGACCTCGGCGCTGGCCGGGCAGCGGGTCAAGATGGAGAAGTACTTCCCGGACAGCCGCACCTATACCGGCGCCTGCGCCGCGGGCACGGTGGCGCCACCCATTCCGAACACCGGCAACTTCAATTTCGCCTGCAACATCGCGGTCGACGGCCAGAGCTACGACATCGACGCGACCGGCGTGGTGGGCAGTCCGATGGAAGGCTTCACGCTGCGCATCGACCAGAGTAATACCCGTTCGACCGTGGCTGTGCCCGCCGAGTGGTCGCTGCCTGGGGGCAACTGCTGGGTGCAGAAGAAGAGCGGCGAATGCTGACCACTACCCTCAGGACCCGTGGCTTCACCCTGATCGAGATGCTGATCGGCATCGCGATCGTGGTGTTGCTGATGGTAATCGCGGTGCCGGCGTTCAACCACTGGATCGTGAACACCCGCATCCGCAATGCCGCCGAGGGCATTCTCAACGGCATGCAGATCGCCAAGGCCGAGGCGGTCCAGCGAAACACCATCGTGCAATCCGTAATCGGTGCGGATTCGAGCTGGACGGTGTCGCTGCCGCTGACTGGCGAGCAGGTGCAGGCCCGGCCTGCCGTTGACGGCGCGGACGGCGTCGCGGTGGCCATTCTTCCGGCGGGCGCCGATCGCATCACTTTCAACGGTATGGGCTGGGTCGTTGCTAATGACGACGCGAGCCCGAGCATCACCCAGGTCGACATCACCTCGGCCACGATGGCGGGGCCGGAAGTTCGGGCGCTGCGGGTGGTGCTCGGCACCGGCGGTTCCATGCGTATGTGCGACCCGGCCCTGGCGGCCGGCGACCCGCGCGCCTGCTAGCGAACGACGCACACAGTACAAGCCACCATGAAGACGATAACCCTGCACTCTGCATCGAAACAGCGCGGACTCTCGCTGCTCGAAGCCCTGCTCGGCATGCTGATCTTTTCCATCGGCATTCTCGCGGTTGTTGGCCTGCAGGCCATTGCCGTGAAATCGGTCGCCGAATCGAAGTATCGGATGGATGCCAGCTTTCTGGCCAACGAGATCATCAGCGAGATGTGGGCGAACCGCAGCAACCTGGGCAGCTATAACTATGCCGGCGGCGCGCCGCCGCTGGTGCTGACCCGCTGGATCGACAAGGTCGACGCCGCACTGCCGGGGGTGGTCGCGAATCCGCCGTCGATCGTGGTCGGTGCTGGCAACGAGGTCACCGTCACGATCTTCTGGCAGCACCCGGAGGAAGCTGCTCTGGACGTCCCGCCGCCGCCACACCAGTACGTGGCGGTTGCTTCGATCAACTGCTGCTGAGGATGCACTCCATGCGATTCGCACTTCCACATTCGCGCGGCTTCAGCCTGGTCGAGGTCATGGTGGCCATGGTGATCGCGCTGCTCGGCACCATCATCATCTTCCAGGTGTTCGCGGTGTCCGAAGACATCAAGCGCACCTCGACCAGCGGCGGTGATGCCCAGCAGTTCGGTGCGCTCGCGCTGTATACGCTGGAGCGCGACCTGCGCATGGCGGGCTACGGCATCAATAACCCGGCCCTGCTCGGTTGTACGACGCGCGCCTACGACGAGACCGCGACGCCGCCCGATCTGCCCAACTTTACCCTGGTGCCGGTACAGATCACCGTGGGCGCCGACGACGCCACGCCGGACACGATCACGCTGATGTACGGCGACTCCGAGTTGATCTCCAGCCCGGTGCAGCTTTCCCAGAACATGCCCTCGCCGAGCGCCGTGTTCAGGGTCAATAACAGGTTCGGCTTCGTACCGGGCAACCTGGTAATCGCGGCCGAGCCGGGTCAGGACTGCACGCTCGCACAGGTCACGGGTGTTCCCGGCACGCCCGGCCAGACCGACACCGTGATTCACAACAGCGGCAACTACACCGATCCTTACGGCAATACCGTGCCCGCCCGCTGGAACAAGCCCGCAGGCCTGGGCGTCAGCTACACGACCAACGGTTTCCTTTACAACCTCGGTTCCGGGCCGGTGCGCAATACGTACAGCATCGTCAACAATCAATTGGTGCTGACGCAGACGTTTGGAACCACTGTTGTGCTGCCGATTGCCGACAATGTGCTGCTGCTCAAGGCGCAGTATGGCAAGGACGATGGCGTCGACAACGGTACTGTCGACAACGCCGCCTACGCCCCCGACGACGGCAATGTCGACAACTACACGACCACGATGCCGGTAACCCCTACCGCAGCCGATTGGGCGCAGGTCATCACTGTGCGACTGGCGCTGGTGGCGCGGAGCGCCCAGCCGGAGCGGCCGAACACCGCCGGCGGTGCCTGCGACGCCACCACGGCGGTGCCCGCCTGGTCCGGCGGCACCTTTGACGTGACCGGCGACCCCGACTGGCAGTGCTATCGCTACCGGGTGTTCGAGACCACGGTTCCCCTGCGCAACATCATCTGGCAGCAACTGACATGAACACCACGAACCCCATCCGCAATCGCCGGGGTTTCCGCACCCGGCCCCGCCACGCCCAGCGCGGCGTGGTACTGCTCATCGCGCTGATCGTGCTGGTGTCGATGACCCTGGCCGCCATCGGCATGACGCGCTCAATCGACACCGCCAACGTCGTCGCCGGTAATCTCGGCTTCAAACAGGCCGCGTTGAATTCCGCCGATCGCGGTATCGAGGCTGGATTCCAGTGGCTGCTGGCGCGCGCGGGCACCACCGCGTTGAACAACACCGACCTGGCGGCGGGCTTCTTCTCGTCCACCACGACCGGGCAGATCGACTGGACCGACCCCAACAACTGGGTCAACGCCGCGGTGCTGGATGGCGGCGCCGCCGATGCCGGCGGCAACGTGGTCTCGTACGTCATCCACCGCATCTGCTCCGAGGCGGACACGCCGTATAACGGCACCGGCGCGAGCGGCAACGCCAACGAATGCGCGCTGTCGATGCCAAGCGGCGGCGCCACCACTGGCGGCAGCATGTCGGTGGGTGCCGTGGTTTTCCAGGGCACGCCGCAGGTCTATTACCGGATTACCGCTCGCGCACAAGGGCCCCGCAACAGCGAGAGCTATGTGCAGAGCCTGGTCGCCATTTCCAACTGAGCTACACGGTACTCCTCTGGAGGCATCATGAAACGCCACAGCCACTCTCTCGCACGCCACTTCGCCGGTTCGGCGACGGCCGCGCTGCTGCTGATGCACGGCGCGCCGTTCGCGCAGACGACCGACATCTCGAATACGCCGCTGTCGTCCTCGTCCAGCGCGTCGGTGCTGCCGAACCTGATGTTCGTGCTTGACGACTCGGGCAGTATGGGCCGCGATTACCTGCCGGATTTCGTGAACGACAACAACACCTGCAAGGCGGAGAGTGGATGGTCCGGCACGACCCGCTGCCGGGTCGGCGACCCGCCGTACTATTCGGCCCAGTTCAACACCATCTTCTACAACCCGCAGATCACCTATGCGCCGGCGATAAATTACGACGGCACCAGCATGGGCAGCTACGGCTCGCCCTGGACCAATGTCAAAAACGATGCCTTCAGTTCCAGTTCGGGCAACACCAACCTGGTGACGGGCTTCACCGAGCGGCGCTACTGCAACGCGTCCGGGACGATCTGCAAGCGCAATGGCATCGACACCGTTGCGACATTCGAGTACCGGAGCGCGTCGCCGGATGACGGCCGGCTATACGGCTATCCGTCGCCGGCGGGCAACCAGACGCTGGGCACGGTATCGGTCAGCAAGGGGGGCGGTACCCGCACGGTGACGGTGACCCTGCCGGGCCACGGCCTGGTCAACGGCGATCAGATCAATACCAACGGCACCTGCACCGGCGGCAGTCAACCGGCCCACCTGGAAGTGGACGATCCGGATGAGCCGGTCTACGGCGTGACTGCCAACACCTTCCAGTACGACGGCAACAGCAACAACGCTGCGGGGCCGTCGAACTGCACCTACAGCAAGGTCGTGCCGGCGTTCAACGTCGGCAGCAACATCGGCACCAACCCGCACTACTACACCATCACGCCCAAGGAGTACTGCAACTCGGCGGACCTGACCAATTGCGTGGCGTCGACCACGCCGACGGCCACGCACACCTTCCCCGCCTATGTGCGCTACTGCAAGACCACCGCGGACGCCGATGCGGTCGCGCCGGTCAGCGGCAACTCAGCCGGCACTCCGCGCTGCCGCGCGAAATACGACGCGCAATCGGCGACGACCTACACGTACCCGCGCTACGGCAATTTCACCCGCACCAACATTGTTCCGTCCACGGCGATTTATGGAAACCGCCCGAACCGCGTCGACTGCGCGTCCCGTCCCGATTGCACCTACGCCGAGGAAATGACCAACTTCGCCAACTGGTGGGCGTACTACCGTACCCGGATGCAGATGATGAAATCGGCGGCCGGCCGTGCGTTTCTGCCGATCGATAACCGATACCGCGTCGGGTTTCTCACGATCAACCCCGGCAACCCGGTCAGCAGCAGCGAGTATCTGAAGATCGACAAGTTCGACCCGAGCCACAAACAGGCGTGGTACACCAAGTTCTACCAGCAGGGCTCCGGCGGCGGTACGCCCCTGCGCGAGGCGCTGTCGCGCGTGGGGCGCCACTACGCCGGCAGGACCGACGATATCAACAGCGGCATGAGCGAAGATCCGGTGCAGTACTCCTGCCAGCAGAACTTCACCATCCTGACAACGGATGGTTACTGGAACGGGAACTCCGGCAATAACATTGCCGGCACCGCGATCGGCAACGAGGACAACGTCAATTCTGGCTGGACGACCCGGTCGGCCGGAGCCATCGAGGGGAACCTCACCGGTGCCTCGGGTACCCTGGCAGACGTCGCGCTCTACTACTACAAGACCGACCTGCGCGGCGCCGCCGGCACCAAGACCACCGGCGCGCTCGGCACCAATGTTACCCAGAACAACGTGCCGACCTCGCCCAAGGACTCCGCGCCGCACCAGCACATGACCACTTTCACGCTGGGCATCGTCGACGGCCTGATGACCTACCAGAGCGATTACGAGAGCGCCACCACCGGCGACTTCGCCAGGATCAAGGCGGGAGCTGCCGGCTGTGCCTGGACCAGCGGCACCTGCAACTGGCCGGTGCCGGTGCAGGATGCGCAGTCCGCGCTGGACGACTTGTGGCACGCGGCGGTCAATGGCCGGGGCACCTACTACCAGGCGAGCGACCCCAACTCGGTGGCCAGCGGCCTGAGCGGCGCACTGACCGGCCTGAATATCCGTACGGCGGCGGCGGCGGCATCGGCCACCAGCAGCCCGAACATCACGCCGACCGACCGCTCGATCTTCAGCTCGACCTACACCACGGTGGAGTGGGCGGGCGAAGTGGTCGCGCAGGACATCGACCCGGTCTCGGGTAACGTCGTGCCCGCCATCAAATGGGCGGCGCAGGCGCTGCTCGACGCCAAGGTGGGCGCGGCGACCGACACCCGCACGATTCACATGTTCGACGCGGCGGCCAGCAACAAGCTCAAGCCCTTCCTGTTCCCGGGCACGATGTCGGCAACCGAGCAGGGCTACTTCGCCAACAAGTGCGTGCCGGCGAGTAACCTTTCCCAGTGCGCCTCGTTGTCCGCGGCCCAGCTTGCGATCGCCAACAGCGGCAAGAACCTCGTCAACTTCCTGCGTGGTCAGACACAGCATGAAACAATCGTCTACCGCGACCGCACTCACGCCCTCGGCGACACGGTCAATGCAACCCCGGCCTACATGCGCGAGCCGCGCTTTGCCTTCGCCGATGCGGTCACGCCCGACTATGCCGCCTTCAAGTCGGCGAATGCCTCGCGCCAGGCGACGCTGTTCATTGCCGCCAACGACGGCATGCTGCACGCCCTGAACGCGGACAACGGGCAGGAGATGTGGGCTTACGTGCCCAAGCCGGTGATGCCGAACCTGTACAAGCTGGCCGACGTCAACTATGCCAGCAAGCACGTGTACTTCGTTGACGGTTCGCCGCAACTGATGGACGTCTTCGACGGCAGCGCCTGGAAGACGATTCTCGTCGGCGGCTTCAACAGCGGCGCAAGGGGATACTACGCGCTCGACGTGACTGACCCGCTCAACCCGAAAGCGCTATGGGAGTTTTGCCACGACAGCACCATCTGCGCGATTTCCGACACCGACATGGGTCTGAGCTACAGCAACCCGGTAATCACCAAGCGTCCGAGCGATAGCAAGTGGGTGGTGCTGGTGACCTCCGGCTACAACAATGTCAGCCCGGGTACCGGCAGGGGCTACCTGTTCGTGCTGGACGCGCTGACCGGGGCAGTGCTGGAAAAGGTCGATACCGGCGCCGGAAACACCACTACGCCGTCAGGGCTCGGCCGCATCGCGGTATGGGCGGACAGCGCCAACGTGAACAACACCGGACGATTTGTATACGCCGGCGACTTGCGCGGCAACCTGTGGCGCTTCGACCTGACCGTCAGTCCGACAGCCGTGCTGAAGATTGCGGAGCTGAAGGATAGCAGCGGGCGGCCGCAGTCGATCACCACCAAGCCGGAGCTTGGCCTTGTCAAGGGCAACCGCACCGTGTTCGTCGGCACCGGCCGCTACCTTGGGACCAGCGACCTGCAGGATCCCGCGACCTGGGTCCCGGCGTCGACCGACGCCTGGCAGCAGTCGATCTATGCGATCAAGGACAAGAGCGTCGCCTACGGCAACATCCGCGCCGGCGGCACGCTGATCCAGCAGACCATCTCGGTGGTCTCCCCAACGCTGCGGAGCACCTCTACCAACCCGGTGGACTGGACCGCTTACGATGGCTGGTACGCGGACTTCAACCCGGCCAACGACTCACCGGGCGAGCGCGTGAGTATCGATCCGCAGCTGCTGCTGGGTACCCTGCTGGTGGCCACCAACGTGCCCAACGCAGACGCCTGTACCATCGGCGGCGATAGCTGGCAGTATCAGTTCAGCTACGAGACCGGCCAATATCTGTCGACCTCGCCGAACCAGGCGGTAGCGGAGAAGCTCTCCAACGCGATCACCGTCGGTATCGTGGTGGTGCGCCTGCCGGCCGGCCAGCTCAAGGCCATTGCCACCGACGCCGGCGGTACCAAGACCACCTTCGGCGTGAACATTGGCGGCTCTTCAGCCAGCGGCAAGCGCACCGGCTGGCGCGAGCTGATCCGCTGAGGGTGGGGCGCATGCGCTAGACAACGGCCCGCTGCGGCGGGCCGTTGTCTTTTCTCCCGGTCGTGGCGCATGCACATGCCGGCCTTCGTCGACTCGGATGGACCGGCGCGCCGCCGTGAGGGAAATAAGTGCGGGTTGAA
>CALJLA010000302.1 GCA_937983055.1 uncultured Pseudomonadota bacterium | reverse complement strand
GCAATCCCAGCGTCGCGAGGACCGGCCTGCTGGCCGGCGACCTGGCCACCGCCTACCGCGGCGACATCACCAGGACCTACTCGCCGCCGCTTTACGGCCGCAGCGAGGTGAAATCCAGCGTCGAAGCAAAACGGCTGGGCGACTGCCCCTAGGCGCCCCGCCCCTACACGCGTACCGAACGACATCCATATCCAGGTTTCAATCATGGCCCACTCACTGTTCAAAAGCCTCCAGGAGTTCTCCCCCGCGCCCGGCAAGAAGGGCAGGTTCTATTCGCTGCCCGCGCTCGAAAAAGCCGGAGTCGGACCGGTATCGAAGCTGCCGGTGTCGATCCGCATCGTGCTGGAATCGGTGCTGCGCAACTGCGACGGCAAGAAGATCACCGAGGCCCACGTCCGCCAGCTCGCCAACTGGAAGCCGCAGGCCCAGCGCACCGAGGAAATTCCCTTCGTCGTCGCGCGCATCGTGCTGCAGGACTTCACCGGCGTGCCGCTGCTGGCCGACCTGGCGGCAATGCGCGGCGTCGCCGGCCGCATGGGCAAGAACCCGAAGCTGATTGAACCGCTGGTGCCGGTAGACCTGGTGGTGGATCACTCGGTGCAGATCGACCATTACGGCCAGAAGAGCGCGCTGGACCTGAACATGAAGCTGGAGTTCCATCGCAACAAGGAACGCTACCAGTTCATGAAATGGGGCATGCAGGCCTTCGACACGTTCAAGGTGGTGCCGCCCGGCATCGGCATCGTCCACCAGGTGAATCTCGAGTATCTCGCGCGCGGCGTGCACCGCAGGCACGGGGTGCATTACCCCGACACCCTGGTCGGCACCGACTCGCATACCACGATGATCAACGGCATCGGCGTGGTCGGCTGGGGGGTTGGCGGCATCGAGGCCGAAGCCGGCATGCTCGGTCAGCCGGTGTACTTCCTCACGCCGGACGTGGTCGGCGTCAATCTCAAGGGCAAGCTGCGCTGGGGCGTGACCGCCACCGACCTGGTCCTGACCATCACCGAGATGCTGCGCAAGGCGAAGGTGGTCGGGAAGTTCGTCGAGTTCTTCGGCGAAGGCGCCGCTTCGCTGTCGGTGCCCGACCGCGCCACCATCGCCAACATGGCGCCGGAGTACGGCGCGACAATGGGTTTCTTCCCGGTCGACGACAAGACGGTCGAGTTCCTGCGCTACACCGGGCGCAGCGACGCAGAGGTGGCCGCCTTCGAGGCCTACTTCAAGGCGCAGAAGCTGTTCGGCATGCCCAAGGCGGGCGAGCTGCAGTACAGCCAGGTTCTCGAGCTCGATCTGTCGAAGATCGAGCCCTCGCTTGCCGGCCCGAAGCGCCCGCAGGACCGAATCCCGCTCGGCTCGGTGAAACAGCGCTTCACCGAGTTGTTCTCGAAGCCGGCCGCCGATGCCGGCTATGGCATGCCGGCGGCCGATCTCGACCGGCGTTTTGCGACGGCGCTCGATGCCGAGCATCCGCGCAAAGGCGGCGGTACGGTTGCCGCCGAGTCGCTGCGCGCCGGTGCCGCCGCCGACGTGGTGGAGATGGTCGACAACCGGCCGGCGCCCAGCACGGTCAGTGCAGGTCCGGGTACGCCCCGGGGCAAGGTCGAGATCGGTCACGGCGACGTGCTGATCGCCGCCATCACCTCGTGCACCAACACCTCGAACCCGAGCGTACTGGTGGCGGCCGGCCTGCTTGCCAAGAAAGCGGTGGAAAAAGGCCTCAGCGTGCGCAAGCATGTAAAGACCTCGCTCGCCCCCGGCTCCCGGGTCGTGACCGAGTACCTGAAGAAGGCCGGTTTGCTGCCGTACCTGGAGAAGCTCGGTTTCTATCTTTCTGCGTACGGCTGCACCACCTGTATCGGCAATGCCGGCCCGCTCGATCCGGCACTGGAAGACGTCATCGTCAAGAACGACCTGGTGTGCGCGGCGGTGCTGTCGGGCAACCGCAATTTCGAAGCGCGCATCCACGCCAACATCAAGGCCAATTTCCTGGCGAGCCCGCCACTGGTGGTTGCCTACGCGATCGCCGGCAACATGCGCAAGGACCTCATGACCGAGCCGCTGGGCACCGGCAAGGACGGCAAACCGGTCTATATCGGCGACATCTGGCCCAGCCCGGACGAAGTTGCCGACGCGCTGCGGCATGCCACCGATGCGCAGACCTTCCGGCGTCTGTACCGGAACCTGGCGGATGCCAACCCGCTGTGGAAGGAGATCGCCTCGGCGTCGGGACAGGTCTACGACTGGCCGAAGTCGACGTACATCGCCGAGCCGCCGTTCTTCGAGGATTTCGGCATGCAGCCGGGCAGCACCGGCAACGTCGCCGGCGCGCGCGCGCTGGGCATTTTCGGCGACTCGGTCACCACCGATCACATTTCCCCCGCCGGCTCGATCAAGGACACCTCGCCCGCCGGCAAGTATCTGCTGTCGAACAACGTCACGAAGTCGGATTTCAATAGTTACGGCGCGCGCCGCGGCAACCATGAAGTGATGATGCGCGGCACCTTCGCCAACGTGCGCATCAAGAACCTGATGCTGCCACCCAACGCGGACGGCAGCCGGGTGGAAGGTGGCCTCACGCTGCTGCAGCCCGAAGGCGAACGCATGTCGATCTACGATGCCGCGATGAAGTACATCGCCCGCGGCACGCCGACCGTCGTGTTCGGCGGCGAGGAATACGGCACCGGTTCGTCGCGCGACTGGGCGGCCAAAGGCACCCAGCTGCTCGGGGTGAAAGCAGTCATCGCGCGCTCCTTCGAGCGCATCCACCGCTCCAATCTGGTGGGCATGGGCGTGCTGCCGCTGCAGTTCAAGGGGGACGACTCGGTCGACTCGCTCGGCATCAAGGGCGACGAGGAGTTCGACATCACCGGTCTCGACGCGCTCAAGCCGCAGCAGGATGTCACGCTCACCATCAAGCGCAAGGACGGCTCGCGCCAGGAAGTCAGGCTGCTGCTGCGCATCGACACCGCCATCGAAGTCGATTACTACCAGCACGGCGGCATCCTGCCTTACGTGCTGCGCGAACTGCTGGCTGCCGCTTGACGCCGGCCGGACCCCGCCGCGCGCCGCCTGCCGGGGCAGACCGCCCCGGCAGCGCCGACGGCGTGCGCGTCTCGAAGCTGATGTCGGAGCGCGGGCTGTGCTCGCGACGCGAGGCCGACGAGTACATTGCGCGCGGCTGGGTCTATGTCGATGGCGAGCGCGTCACCGAGCTCGGCACCCGGATCGACCCTTCCCGCACCATCACCCTCGACCGGCGCGCAGCGGCCGAAACCAAGGTCACCATCCTGCTGCACAAGCCGGTCGGCTATGTGTCCGGGCAGGCAGAGGATGGCTACCGCCCGGCGGTCACCCTGATCGGACCGCAGACCCAGTTCACCGGCGATCGTTCAGGCCTGCGCTTCCGGCGCGAGCATCTGCGCGGCCTGGCGCCGGCCGGGCGGCTCGATATCGACTCGACCGGACTGCTGGTACTGACCCAGGACGGGCGCGTCGCCCGTCGCCTGATCGGCGACGACAGCCGTGTGGAGAAGGAGTATCTGGTCCGGGTGGAGGGCAGACTCGATGAGGAAGGGCTGCGCCGCCTCAACCATGGCCTGCGCCTGGACGGCGTGGCATTGAGGCCCGCCAAGGTGGAATGGCTGAACCGCGATCAGCTGCGCTTCGTCCTGCGTGAAGGTCGCAAGCGCCAGATACGGCGCATGTGTGAGCTGGTCGGGCTGAAGGTCACCGGGTTGAAACGGGTGCGCATCGGCCGGGTGAAGCTTGGCGACCTCCCGGTCGGCCAGTGGCGCTACCTCTGCCCCGACGAGCCGTTCTGAGCGCATCCATGCCCGGCACACGCGCAGTCCTGGACACCAACGCCTGGCTCGACTGGCTGGTATTCGACGACGCGTCTATGCAGCCACTGCGCCGCGCGCTGGCGCGCGATGAACTGGAGATCGTCGTCGACGCCAACTGCGAGCAGGAGCTGATCCTCGTGCTCGCCTACCCCGCCCTCGCCCTCGACGCCACCGCCCAGGCGCGCAGCCTGGCGCAGCTGCGCGCGCACGCAAGGCGCGTCGACCCCGCGCCGGCTGCCGGCGCGCCGTTGCCAAGATGCCGCGATGCCGACGACCAGAAATTCCTCGAGCTGGCCTGCCGCGCCCGCGCCGGCTGGCTGATCACCCGCGACAAGGCGCTGCTGCGCCTCGACCGCCACCGGCTGAAACCGCCCGGACTGCGCATCGCCACCGCCGGCGCTTTCGCCGCCGCTTGCGCGGCGCTGCCGGCTTAGTCCACCCAGCTCACCGCCTGGTCGAGCGGCGCGCGCTCGGTGCGGTAGCCGTTGACCGGGTGCGCGGCGTCGGCGT
>CALJLA010000301.1 GCA_937983055.1 uncultured Pseudomonadota bacterium | reverse complement strand
TGGCCGTCCGCCAGCCCCCACTGGGCCTTAACGGCCCAGTGGGCCGCTTCCACCATCACCGGCGCGCCGCAGGCATCCACCGTGTAGCCCGACAGGTCGGGAAAATCCTCCATCACCGCCCGGTGCACAAAGCCGCTGCGACCGTTCCAGTTGTCTTCCGGGAGCGCGTCGGAGATGACCGGAATGAAGGTGAAATTGTCGTGCTCCTGCTGCCAGCGGCCGGCCAGCTCTGCGAGGTACAGATCCTCGGGCCGCCGCCCACCCCAATAAAGCGTCATCGGCCGCTCGATGCCGGCGTGGAAAGCGCGCTCGATGATGCTCTTGATCGGCGCGAACCCGGTGCCGCTCGCGACGAACACGATCGGCTTGTCGGAGTCCTCGCGCAGGAAGAACGTCCCGAGCGGGCCTTCGAACCGCAGGATGTCCTTTTCCTTCATCCGGTTGAAGACGTAGTCGGTGAAGGCGCCGTTGGCCATGTTGCGCACATGCAGCTCGACGAATTCGTCGTCGTGGGGCGCATTCGCCATCGAGTAGCTGCGGCGCTTGCCGTCCTTGAGCAGAATGTCCACGTACTGGCCGGCCAGGAACTGCAGGCGTTCGTTGGCCGGCAGCTTGAGCTTGAGAATTATCACGTCGTGTGAGGCGCGCGTGAGTTCCTGCACCCGGCACGGCAGCTTGCGGATCTCGATCTGGCCCACGCCCTTGATCTCGTGTGCCTCGATGATGAGGTCCGAGCGGGGCGTGGCCTGGCAGAAAAGGGCCAGCCCTGCCTTCTTCTCGAACTCGGCCAGCACATAGGGCTGTGCGCTGCCGTAGTCGACCTGCCCCTCGACGATTTTTCCCTTGCAGGCGCCGCAGGCGCCGTTGCGGCAGCCGTAAGGCAGCACGTATCCCTCGCGCAGCGCTGCCGTCAGCACTGTCTCGCCGTCCTGGACCGTGAACGTGTGATTGCTCTGTTTGATGGTGACTTGAAAGGGCATGGCGAATCGATCGATACAACTGGCACAGAATCCGTCGGCGCGCGACGAGTTCCCCTACAATAACCGCATGCGAAGACTGCTCATCGTCGGCTGCGGAGACATTGGATTGCGCGTCGCGCGCGCGCTGCGCGGGCGCTGGCGCATCTTTGCGCTGACCCGCTCGGAAGAACGTGCCGACGCGCTGCGCGCACTGGGCATCGTACCGATCTGTGGCGATCTCGACCGTCCGGAGACGCTCGACCGAGTCGGCGGCCTCGCGCAGGACATCTTGCACCTGGCGCCGCCGCCTGCCGGCGGCACGCGCGACACCCGCACCGCCAACCTGATCAGGGCATTGACAAGGCGCGGGAGTCTACCACAGCGTCTCGTGTACATCAGTACCAGCGGCGTCTATGGGGACTGCGGGGGCGCCGTGGTCGACGAGACGCGCCGGTTGCAGCCACAGACCGACCGGGCCCGACGGCGGGTCGATGCCGAGCGGGCGCTGCGGACATGGGGCGCGGAATCGGGCGTACAGGTAACGGTGCTGCGGGTTCCGGGCATTTACGCGTCGGAGCGGCTGCCGCTCGCGCGCCTGAAGGCCGGCACGCCCGCTCTGGCCGGCGAGCACGACCCGTACACCAACCACATCCATGCCGACGACCTGGCGCGAATCGTGGTGCATGCGCTGAACCGCGGCAGGGCAGGCCGCGCGTACAACGCGTCGGACGACTCGATGATGCGCATGGGCGAATATTTCGACCTGGTTGCCGATCGCCACGGGCTGCCTCATCCGCCGAGGGTCAGCTGGGACGAGGCGCGCCGTGTGGTGCCGGAGTCGCTGCTGTCGTTCATGCGCGAATCGCGCCGGCTGGGCAACCGGCGGCTCAAGCGAGAGTTGCGGGTCAGGCTGCGTTATCCGTCGGTGCTGCAGGGTATTCCGCTTGTCCGCCAGCGCTGACACCTCCGCCGGGGAACACCTGATGGTGTTCACTACGCTGCCCGATCGCGAGGCCGCGTTGCGGCTGGCCAGCGCCCTGGTCGAGCGACGCCTGGCCGCCTGCGTCAACGTGCTCGCGGCTTGTACCTCGGTCTACCGATGGCAGTCCGCGCTGCATCGGGAAGACGAGGTGCCGCTGATCGTGAAGACGCGTACTGCACTGTTTCCGGCACTCGAGGCCGCGATTCTCGAATTGCATCCCTACGAAGTGCCCGAAGTGGTTGCCGTTCCCGTCGCATCTGGCGCGGCGGCCTATCTGGCCTGGATCGACTCGGAGACGGCGGAGAACTGATGATCGGCCGCCGACTGGCCGTCACGGCCACGCTCGCGCTGTGGCTGGCGCTGCTGGGGCCGGCGAGCGCGCTGCTCGCCAGCGACGAGCTGCTCGAACCGGAGCAGGCATTCCGGTTCTCCGCGCGCATGTCGGGCCGGGATGCCATCGAGGTGACCTACCGTATCGCCGACGGCTACTACTTGTACAAGGAGCGCTTGCACTTCTCCGCCGAGCCGGCCGGAGTCAGGCTGGGCACGCCCGAATTCCCGCCGGCGCAGTGGCATGAGGATGAGTTCTTTGGCCGCAGCGAGATCTACCGTGGGCGGGTCACGGTACGCATCCCGGTCGCCGCCGACCGGGCGTTGCGGACGCTCCGTATCGTGGCCGTGGCGCAGGGCTGTGCCGATGTGGGTGTGTGTTACTTGCCGGATACCCGGACGGCCGATCTGGTGCGACTGGGCGCCGGGGCGGCGGGCACCGCGAGCGAATGAAGCGCCCCGCTCAACTGGCGCTGTTTGCCGTGGTCGCGGCCCTGTCCCTGGCGGCTGGTTTCATGCTGAGCCCGGGCTTGCGCCCGGGCCCCGTGGACGTGTCGGCGGTTTTTGCCGCGCGCCTGCCCGACCTGTCCGGACAGCCACAGCCGATTGAGCAGTGGCGTGGAAAGGTGCTGGTCGTCAACTTCTGGGCGACCTGGTGCCCGCCCTGCCTGGAGGAAATTCCGGAGTTCGTTCGCATGCAGGCGCGGCTGGGCGACCAGGGCCTGCAGTTCGTAGGTATCGCCATCGACCGACCGGATAGCGTGGCGGCCTTCGCACGCAGCCATCGGATCAATTACCCGATTCTGCTCGGCGATCTGGCTGCGATGCATCTGGCCAAGGCAGCGGGCAACGAGCGTGGCGGCCTGCCTTTTACGCTGGTAATAGACCGCGACGGTGCGGTCCTGAGCCAGCATTACGGGGGACTCACCGAAGACGCGCTTCTGCCGATTGTCATGAAAGCGCTGCGTTAAGCGACGACTGGCGCCAAACAGGCGGTTAAAAGCATCGAACCGCGCGGTTTTTGCCGGAATCGACAGAATTTCCGCGCTGCTTGGCCGAATCCGCCGTTGGACGCCTTGGGCGCGCCTGCGATTGGCCTCCGTCAAGCGGGAGTCGCGCAGCATATCGCCGCAAAATCTGGACAAATTGCAGCGAACTGCGGCAAACTCGCCGCCATGAAAACGACCCGTTCGGGCGCATCCGGGCGCGCGAAGCGCGGCCAAGGGCCCAACATCCTCGTCGTTCACGGCCCCAACCTTAACCTGCTCGGCACCCGCGAGCCGCACCTGTACGGTTCGCAGACGCTGGCTGAGATCAACCGTCGGCTGATCGCGCTTGCGGCGCAGGCGGGCGCGTCGCTGACCGCTTTCCAGGCGAATTCCGAGGGCGCCCTGATCGATCGAATTCATGCCGCCCGCGACGACGGTGTCGGCTTCGTCATCATCAACCCGGCCGGGTACACCCACAGCAGCGTCGCGCTGCGCGATGCGCTCGCGGCGGTCAAACTGCCCTACATCGAGGTGCATCTGTCCAATGTGCACGCCCGGGAACCGTTCAGGCGGCATTCCTACTTCAGCGACGCGGCAGTCGGGGTGATCTGCGGCCTCGGATCCCGCGGATACGAATTCGCGCTGAGCTTCGCGCTCGAGTACCTGACAAAGGACTGACATGGACTTACGCAAGCTTAAGAAGCTTATCGACCTGGTGCAGGAGTCGGGCATCGCCGAGCTCGAGATCACG
Organism: uncultured Pseudomonadota bacterium; assembly: GCA_937983055.1. Taxonomy (GTDB): domain Bacteria; phylum Pseudomonadota; class Gammaproteobacteria; order Burkholderiales; family Eutrophovitaceae; genus CALJLA01. The sequence continues at coordinate 8,039 of CALJLA010000301.1, read as the reverse complement.
GAAGGCGAGGAAAAGGTGCGCATCAACCGCGTAGGCAATACGGCGCAACCGGCAATGATGACCATGCCCGCGCCGGTCGCCCCGATGCCGGCCGCGGCGCCGGCTGCCGCGGCAGCGCCGACCGCTGCGCCCGCCGCCGCCGCGGAGCCTGAGGGCCACGTGGTCAAGTCGCCGATGGTGGGTACCTTCTACCGGTCCCCTTCGCCGGGGGCGAAGGCCTTTGTCGAGGTGGGCCAATCCGTGTCGGCGGGCGAAACGCTGTGCATCATCGAGGCGATGAAGCTGTTGAACGAAATCGAGGCTGACGCCAGCGGCATCGTCAAGGCGATCCTGGTCGAAAACGGCCAGCCGGTGGAGTACGGTCAGCCGCTGTTCATTCTCGGCTGAGTCGATTGACTGAAGCCCGTAAAACGTTGTTCGGGGGCAAGCGGTTCCGGCCCATGCATACTGGTTGCAGAAATGTTCGAAAAGATCCTGATCGCAAATCGCGGTGAAATCGCGCTGCGGGTGCAGCGCGCCTGTCGGGAACTCGGGATCAAGACGGTCGCCGTGCACTCCGAGGCTGACGCTGAGGCGAAATATGTTCGGCTTGCCGACGAGTCGGTATGTATCGGGCCGCCCGCCAGCGGGGAGTCGTACCTGAACATTCCGGCGATTATCAGCGCGGCCGAAGTCACCGATGCCGAGGCGATCCATCCGGGCTACGGCTTCCTGTCCGAGAACGCGGATTTCGCCGAGCGCGTCGAACGCAGCGGGTTTGTGTTCATCGGCCCGAGACCGGACACCATTCGCCTGATGGGCGACAAGGTCAGCGCCAAGAACGCGATGATCAAGGCTGGCGTGCCGGTGGTGCCGGGCAGCGAAGGCGCCCTTCCGGAAGAGCCGCAGGAAATCGTGAAAATCGCCAAGAAGGTGGGCTATCCGGTGATTATCAAGGCGGCGGGCGGTGGCGGCGGCCGCGGTATGCGCGTGGTGCATACCGAAGCGGCGCTGCTCAACGCGGTGACTATGACCCGCCAGGAGGCCAAGACCGCGTTCGGCAACCCGACCGTGTACATGGAGAAATTTCTCGAGCAGCCGCGACACGTCGAAATCCAGGTGCTGGCCGACGGTCATCGCAACGCCGTCTACCTCGGCGATCGCGACTGCTCGATGCAGCGCCGGCATCAGAAGATCATCGAGGAGGCGGTGGCGCCGCTGATCCCGGTCAAAGAGCGCCAGCGCATCGGCGAGCGCTGTGCCGAGGCCTGCCGCAAGATCGGCTATCGCGGCGCCGGCACCTTCGAGTTTCTGTACGAGAAGGGCGAGTTCTACTTCATCGAGATGAACACCCGGGTGCAGGTCGAGCATCCCGTGACCGAGATGATCACCGGCATCGACATCGTCATGAACCAGATCCTGATCGCCGCCGGCGACAAGCTGAGCTTCAAGCAAAAGGACGTGACCTTTCACGGGCACGCCATCGAATGCCGGATTAACGCCGAACATCCGTACAAATTCACGCCTTCGCCTGGGCGCATCACCGCCTGGCATGTGCCCGGCGGCCCCGGCATCCGGGTCGACTCTCACGTCTACCACAATTACTTCGTGCCACCGTACTACGATTCGCTGATTGCCAAGGTGATCGCCTACGGGGATACGCGCGAGCAGGCGATCGCGCGGATGCGCGTCGCGCTTTCCGAGATGGTGGTGGAAGGCATTCAGACCAATCTGCCGCTGCATCAGGAACTGCTGGTAGACACGGCATTCGTGCGCGGCGGAACGAGCATCCACTACCTCGAGGAAAAGCTCGCCAAATTCAGCAAGGCGGACTAGCGGGCGCGCGGCGCCGGCAGCCCCTCAGTGGCCTGGATCGCGGTGCAACTTGAGGTCGGCGCGCGCGAGGCGGAGGCGCTGGCCGACGCTTTGCTCGAGTTCGGTGCGGTTTCGGTAGATGTGTCCGACGCCGCCGCCGGCACCGACGCCGAGCGGCCGATGTTCGGAGAGCCCGGCGAGGCGCTGCCGACAGCCTGGGGCGAGAACCGGTTGACCGCGCTGTTTGCCCTGACCGCGGATATCGAGCCGGCGCTGCAGGCCGCCGCGGCGCAGGCCGGCCTCGCCGCGGCACCGGCCTACCGCACGCATCGGGTCGACGAACAGGACTGGGTCCGGCTCACGCAGTCGCAGTTCGCGCCCATCCACATCAAAGAGCGGCTTTGGATCGTGCCGAGCTGGCACGAGCCTGCCGACCCGGCTGCAATCAATATCCTGCTCGACCCCGGACTTGCGTTCGGGACCGGAAGTCACCCGACCACCCGCCTGTGCCTTGAGTGGCTGTACGACAACCTTTCCCCTGGATGCCGCGTCATTGACTATGGCTGCGGGTCCGGTGTGCTCGCAATTGTCGCCGCCCGCCTCGGGGCGGGCGAAGTGACCGGGGTCGATATCGATCCGCAGGCAGTGGAGACGAGCCGCTACAATGCGCGCAAGAATTCAGTACAGGTGTCGTTTGTCGTGGCTGACGTGTCGCTGCCCGCTCCGGCCGATATCCTGATTGCGAATATCCTGTCCGGACCGCTGCGTGTGCTTGCGCCGTTGCTTTCGCAACTGGTCCGGCCGGGCGGTCGGCTGGTGTTGTCGGGCGTGTTGCAGGGCCAGGCCGACGATGTGATGCAACACTACGTCGGCTGGTTCGAGATGCGCGCGCCGGTCGCGCGGGAGGGTTGGGTGCGGCTGGAAGGCCTGCGACGTCCCGCAGAGTAGCGAAGACATGGATCTCTATACCCGCTGCACCCATTGCGAGACGGTGTTTCGCGTGACCACCCGCGAGCTTCAGGCTTCGGGGGGGCGTGTCCGCTGCGGTTACTGTCATCGCGTCTTCGACGCCTTCGCCTCGCTCAGCGCGCAGGAACCACAGGCGGCGGAACCGCAGGCCGGGGAACTGCCGTCCGAAGAACCGCAGGGCGCCGACCGCGGCGCAAAACAGCAACCTGCCGCTACGGAGCCGGCCGCGCCATCTTCTGCGCCGGCACCGGCAATGGCAGTGGTTGCGACGGAGCCGCCAAGGGCAAAGCCGGACCCGGCGGCCAGTCTCTATGAATGGGAGTTCAAGGTGGCGCCGCCGCCCCGGCGCACGGTGCTATGGTCGATGGTTTCCCTGCTGTTGGTGCTGGCTGCCGCCGCTCAGGCGGCTTACGCCTTCCAGACGCAGATCCTGATGCACTATCCGCAGGTGCGGCCGCTGTTCGAGCGTGCCTGCAGCCTGGTGGGCTGCGAAGTCGGCCTGCCGCGACAGGCCGAATGGCTGGATATCCAAGCCTCCGATCTACAGCTGCCGGACCCGGCACGGCCCAACGAGGTGGAATTGACGGCACTGGTGCGCAACCGGGCACGGGTGGCGGTCGACTATCCGGCCTTCGAGCTGACGCTGACCGATTCGGCCGACCGGGTGATCGCGCGCCGGGTGTTTCTGCCGGCGGAGTACCTGGGCCGGGAAGCCGATTCGACGCAGGGCTTGCAAGCACGGGCGGAGTTGCCCCTTCGCCTTTACCTGGACACGGGGAACGTGCGCGCGTCCGGTTATCGCCTCTATCTTTTCTATCCGTCCTGAACGCATGCTCAAGCACACGCCGCTGATCGAGGTGCACCGCGCCCTGAACGCCAAACTGGTCGATTTCGGCGGATGGGAGATGCCACTGCACTACGGTTCCCAGATCGACGAGCATCACCAGGTCAGGCGCGATGCCGGGATGTTCGACGTTTCGCACATGCTGGTGATCGATGTTGAAGGCGAATCGGCCCGCGCGTATCTGCGCACGCTGCTCGCCAATGATGTCGACCGCCTGCAAGCGCCGGGCAGGGCGCTGTATTCCTGCATGCTGAGGGAGGATGGTGGGGTAATCGACGATCTCATCGTCTACCGCTGCGCCGGGCAGTCTTACCGGCTGGTGGTCAATGCCGGCACCGCCGACAAGGATCTGCAGTGGATGCAGGCGCAGCGTGACCAGATGGCGTCGCCGCCGCGCATCATTCCGCGGCACGATCTTGCGATGATTGCGGTGCAGGGTCCGCAGGCTCGCCAGAAGTTCTGGCTGGCCTCTCCCGCGCTGCGCGCGGCGAGCGAACCGTTGGGCGTTTTCCACGCGGTTGCTGCGGCGGACGCTTTCGTTGCGCGCACCGGCTACACCGGGGAGGACGGATTCGAGGTCATGCTGCCGGCCGCGCTGGCGCGGCCGATGTGGCAGGCGCTGCGCGACGCGGGCGTTGCCCCTGCGGGCCTGGGTGCGCGCGACACGCTGCGGTTGGAGGCCGGCATGAATCTGTACGGGCAGGACATGGATGAATCGGTGACGCCCCTGGAGGCCGGGCTGGCCTGGACCGTCGATCTCGGCGCCGGGCGCGATTTCATCGGGCGCGCGGCACTGGAATCGCGCGCGCCCGTCAGACGTCTATGCGGACTGCTGTTGCTCGAGCGCGGGGTGCTGCGTGCGCATCAGCGGGTACACACCTCGCACGGCCCGGGGGAGATCACCAGCGGCAGCTTCTCGCCGACGCTCAGCCGGTCGATCGCGCTGGCCCGGGTGCCGTCGGCAGTGACTGTCGGCGACGACGTGGCGGTGGACGTGCGCGACCGGCAGCTCAGGGCGCGGGTTGTAAAATATCCTTTCGTGCGCAACGGCCGAGCCCTTGTCGAAGTCGCGCCGGACTGACCCTGTCGAGGAGAGTTGATGAGCATTCCCGCCGATCTCAAGTACACCGATACCCACGAATGGGTGAGGATCGAAAAGGATGGAAGCCTGACCATTGGCATTACCCATCATGCGCAGGACCTTCTCGGAGACCTGGTGTACGTCGAGAACCCGAAGCTCGGGCGAACCGTCAGGAAAGGAGAGGAGTGCGGGGTGGTCGAGTCGGTCAAGGCGGCCTCCGACATTTACGCACCGGTTTCGGGCGAGGTGGTCGGGGTGAACGAGGCGCTGGATGAGGCGCCGCAGCAGATCAACGAAAGCGCCTACCAGGCGTGGATGTTCAGGCTCAAGCCGTCACAGCCTGGCGAGATCGAAGCGTTGCTCGACGCTGCGGCTTATCAGAAGCTGGTCGAGGCAGAGGCGCATTGAACCGGTTCGCAGCCGGCGGGGCCGAGTGCCCGCCGGATGGCCTGCTTGCGCGCTGCACCCTCAAATTAACGGGCAAACTGTACACAGATGCCGTTCATTCCGCACACTGAGGACGATATTCGCGAGATGCTCGCCGCGATCGGCGTTGCGCGCATCGACGATCTGTTCGACGAGATCCCGGCCGCCCTGAAATCGTCACGGCTGTCCTCGATCGCCGAAGGCCTGTCCGAGATGGAGGTCACCCGGCTGATGGCGGAGCGTGCGCGGGACGACGGCCATTACCTCAGTTTCATCGGCGCAGGCGCGTACGAGCATCACATTCCTGCAGCGGTTTGGCAGATCGCCACGCGAGGCGAGTTCTATTCGGCCTATACGCCGTACCAGGCCGAAGCGAGCCAGGGCACTTTACAGCTGCTCTACGAGTATCAGAGCATGATGTGCGCCTTGACCGGTTTGGACGTCAGCAATGCAAGCCTTTACGACGGCGCTTCGGCGCTTGCCGAAGCGGTGCTGATGGCGGTGCGCCAGCACAAGTCCTGTCGCCGCGTGCTGATGCCCCGCACCGTTCATCCGGCCTATCGCGCCTGCGTGCGTTCGATCTGCGTAAACCAGGGCATCGAGCTGGCCGAACTCGGCTATGACCCGGCGTCCGGGCGAACGCCGGTGGAGGCCGTGCGCGACAGTGCAGTGGAGTTCGCCGCGCTGGTGGTGCCGCAGCCGAATTTCTTCGGTGTGCTCGAGGACGTTGACGAACTCACCCGCAGTGCGCATGAGCGTGGCGCGCTGGCGATAGCCTGTGTGAATCCCACGTCGCTGGGCCTGCTGAAGCCGCCGGGGCAGTGGGGCGATCAGGGCGCCGACATCGCGGTGGGCGACGGCCAGCCGCTCGGCATTCCGCTCGCCAACGGTGGCCCCTACTTCGGGGCCATGGTCTGCCGGCAGGCACTGGTGCGGCAGATGCCGGGCCGCATCGTCGGCGCCACCGTCGACGCCGACGGCCGCCGCGGCTATGCGCTCACGCTGCAGGCGAGGGAGCAGCACATCCGCCGTTCGAAGGCGACCTCGAACATCTGCACCAATCAGGGTCTTGCGGTTACCGCGGCGACGATTTATCTGGCGTTGCTCGGGGCCGAGGGGCTGAAGCGGGTTGCGGCCCAGTCGCATGCGCGGACCCGGGGGCTGGTCGAACGGCTGGAAAAAGCGCACGGCGTCAGCCGGGTGTTTGCGGCGCCGGTTTTCCATGAAACAGTGATGCGCCTCCCGCGCGCACCCCGGGAGGTGCTCGAGCGGCTGCGCGCGCAGGGCGTGCTCGGCGGGCTGGATCTCTCCGACGCGTATCCGGAACTTGGCAATGCGCTGCTGGTGTGCGCGACCGAAACCAAGACCGAAGCCGACCTCAACGCCTACGCTGCGGCGCTGACGCAATGCTTGCGCGCGGCGGCTTGATCCATCCGGGCAGGCCAAGGTAGGAACTTATCCAATGCCTACCGTGACGCTCAAAGGCAGGCCACTGGCAGTTCACGGCGCACTGCCGGCAAAAGGCGATGTCGCGCCGGATTTTTGCCTTGCAGACAGGGATCTCGCCGACCGCGACCTTTCCGCCTACGCGGGCAAGCGCAAGGTGCTGAACATCGTGCCGAGCCTGGACACGCCGACCTGTCAACAGTCGGCCAGAGTGTTCAACGAGCGCGCATCGTCCGTCGAAAACACCGTGGTGCTCGTCATCTCGGCAGACCTGCCGTTCGCGATGGCGCGCTTTTGCGGCGCTGAAGGCCTGGACAACGTCGAGGCCCTGTCGACCTTCAGGAGCCGGGATTTTCACCGGAGATTCGGCGTCGACATCGCGGAAGGGCCGCTCAGAGGACTGACGGCCAGAGCGGTGGTGGTGCTGAGCCCGGACAATCGGGTGCTGCACGCCGAGCTGGTGCCGGAGATCACCGACGAGCCGGATTACCAGGCTGCCCTGTCGGTGCTGCAATAGCGAAAAGAGGGGCTGGCAATGACGGATTCACCGTTCTGAACGCAGACAGGAATAACGAAACCAAACATGCTGATTCACGAATTGTCCCGTCCCGGAAGGCGCGCGCATGCACAGGCGCCCGCCCCGGTCGACGCCGCCGGGGTGCCGGCGCAACTGCTGCGGCAGGCGCCGCCCGAGTTGCCTGAGGTTTCGGAGCTTGATGTAGTCCGGCATTACACGCGGCTGTCGCAGAAGAACTTTTCTATCGACACGCACTTCTACCCGCTTGGGTCGTGCACGATGAAGTACAACCCGCGCGCCTGCAACTCGCTGGCGATGCTGCCGCAGTTTCTGGCGCGTCATCCGCTGGCGCCTGCCGAGACCGGGCAGGGGTACCTCGGCTGCATGTTCGAGCTGCAGACGATATTGCAGGAGGTCACCGGCATGGCGGGAGTGAGCCTGGCGCCGATGGCGGGTGCCCAAGGCGAGTTTGCCGGCGTGGCGATGATCCGGGCGTTCCACCAGGCGCGGGGGGATCATGCGCGAACCGAGATCATCGTGCCCGACGCGGCGCACGGTACCAATCCCGCCACCGCGACCATGTGCGGCTTCCAGGTGCGCGAGGTACCTACGGATCGCGAGGGCAACGTAGACATCGAGGCGCTGCGGACCGCGGTGGGACCGCACACGGCCGGGCTGATGCTCACCAATCCGTCCACCCTGGGGGTGTTCGAGCGCACCATCGAATCGATTCGTGACATCGTGCATGGGGCGGGCGGACTGCTCTACTACGACGGGGCCAACCTGAACGCGATTCTCGGCAAGGTTCGCCCTGGGGACATGGGCTTCGACGTCATCCACATGAATCTGCACAAGACCTTCTCGACGCCGCACGGCGGCGGCGGCCCCGGCGCGGGGCCGGTGGGCGTGCAGACGCGCTTGCTGCCGTTCTTGCCGGTGCCGGTGGTGGCGGAGGAGGGCGA
>CALJLA010000300.1 GCA_937983055.1 uncultured Pseudomonadota bacterium | reverse complement strand
CGGGCGTGCTGAAGAACGCCATCGACTGGGCGTCGCGTCGCGAGACGGGGGACGAGACCCCGCTGGCGGCCTTCAAGGGCAAGGTCGCCGGGGTGATGTCGGCCTCGCCCGGGGCGCTCGCCGCGCTGCGCGCCCAGACCCTGCTGCGCACGCTGCTCGCCTACCTCGGCATGGTCGTGGTGCCCGCCCAGTTCGGCTTGCCGCGCGCCAACGAGGCGTTCGACGACGATGGCGGGCTGAAGGACGACAAGCAGGCTGCAGCGGTCGAGGGCATCGCCACCACCGCGGTGGATTACGTGCGGCGGCTCACCGCCTGAGCGGCGCGCAGGGCGATGGTGCATGGGGTAGGGCCGGCGCATTGAAATGGTGCGCGCGCCCTGGGCCGATCTGCACAAGCATCGCGTCTGCCGGTAAAATCGGCGTCGAGACAGAAACTTATCTTTAACCTGTAGCGTGGCACAGCAGTTGCACCAGGCTGGGTCATTCTGAGGGCCGCGCATGGGCTTCGAGTCTTACTACAACGAAATGCATCTGGCCGACGGCGGCGTGCGCAACCACTATCGCCCGCTGGCGGACTGGATCGATACGACGTCGCCGGAGCGCATCAAGCACCTGCGCAAGGCGGCCAACCTGCTGTTCCACCGCGTCGGCATCACCTTCGCGGTCTACGGCGAGGATTCCGGCAGCGAGCGGCTGATTCCCTTCGACATGCTGCCGCACATCATTCCGGCGGCAGAATGGCGGCAGCTCGAAGTCGGGCTGCGCCAGCGGGTGCGCGCGCTCAACGCCTTTCTGCGCGACATCTATCACGAACGGGAGATTCTCAAGGCCGAGCGCATTCCGGCCGATCGCGTGCTGCAGAACAAGGCCTACCGCGAGCAGATGTACGGCATCGACGTGCCGGGCAATATCTACGCGCATGTCGCCGGCGTGGACCTGGTGCGCGCCGGCGCCGGCGAGTACTACGTGCTGGAGGACAATCTGCGCACGCCCTCGGGCGTGTCCTACATGCTGGAAAACCGCAAGATGATGATGCGGCTTGCGCCGGAATTGTTCTCGCGCCAGTCGATCGCGCCGGTCGAGCACTATCCCGACATGCTGCTGGAAACCCTGCAGAGCGTGGCGCCGGCCGGGGTGGACAATCCGACCGTGGTGCTGCTCACGCCCGGACAGTACAACAGCGCCTATTTCGAGCACGCGTTTCTCGCCCAGCAGATGGGCATCGAGCTGGTGTCGGGCGCCGACCTGCTGGTCCGGGACGACACGGTCTACATGCGCACCACCGCCGGGCCGAAGCCGGTGCATGTGGTCTACCGGCGCATCGACGACGATTTTCTCGACCCGCAGGTGTTCCGGAGCGACTCGATGCTGGGGGTGCCCGGGCTGGTGTCCGCCTATCGGGCCGGCCGGGTGGCGCTGGCCAACGCCATCGGCGCCGGCGTGGCCGACGACAAGTCGATCTACCCCTATGTGCCGGACATGATCCGCTTCTACCTGGGCGAGGAGCCGCTGCTCAACAACGTCCCGACCTGGCAGCTGCGCTTCCGCGACGATTTCAACTACGTGCTCGACCACCTGGCCGAGCTGGTGGTGAAGGAGGTGCACGGCTCCGGCGGCTACGGCATGCTGATCGGGCCGACCTCCACCGAGCGCGAGCGCGAGGCCTACAAGCAGCGCATTCTCGACGCGCCGGAAAAGTTCATCGCACAGCCGACGCTGTCGCTGTCCACCTGCCCGATCTTCGTCGACGAGGGCATCGCGCCGCGCCACATCGACCTGCGCCCGTTCGTGCTCTCGGGCAAGAATGAAGTGGTCATGGTGCCTGGCGGCCTGACGCGGGTGGCGCTGCGGGAGGGCTCGCTCGTGGTGAATTCCTCCCAGGGCGGCGGGACGAAGGACACATGGGTCGTGGAGGAGTGAGCGCTTCAGGCGCGAGGCGCCAGGCTCCAGGAGAAGGCGGAACGAGAAAATGCTGAGTCGGGCGGCGGAAAATCTTTACTGGATGGCGCGCTACGTGGAGCGGGCGGAGAATACCGCGCGCATTCTCGACACCACCTATCGCATGTCGCTGGTGCCGCACACCACCGAGTCGGACAACTCCGAGTGGTTCGCGCCGCTCAACATCACCGGCACGCTCTATCCCTTCAGCGGCCGCTACCTGCGTGTCACCGCCAAGGACGTGCTGTACTTCATGGCGCTCGACCCGAACAACCCCGGCTCGATCCACGGCTGCGCGCGCCAGGCGCGCGAGAATGCGCGCGCGGTGCGCGGCAGCATCACCATGGAGATGTGGGAGGTGATCAACAGCACCTGGCTCGAGATCCAGCAGATGAGCGAGGACCGGCTGGCCGGGGAGGGCATCAGCGCTTTTCTGGAATGGGTGAAGGATCGCTCGCACATGTTCCGCGGCGTCACCGTGGGCACTGCGCTCAAGGACGAAGCCTTTCACTTCAACCGGCTCGGCATCTTCCTCGAGCGCGCCGACAACACCGCGCGCATTCTCGACGTGAAGTACCACGTGCTGCTGCCGTCGGTGGGCGATGTGGGCGGGGCGGTCGACTATTACCAGTGGGCGGCGGTGCTCGGTTCGGTGTCGGCGCTGCAGTCCTACCGCAAGGTCTACCGCGACGCCATCAATCCGCTCAAGGTGGCGGAACTGCTGATCCTGCGCCGGGACATGCCGCGCTCGCTGCATGCCTGCATGGAAGAGGTCTACGAGCTGCTGCAGGTGCTGCCGTCGGGGGCCTCGCAGGAGGCGCTGCGCCTTGCCGGCGAGCTGCATTCGATGCTGCGCTTCGGGCGCATCGACAGCATCTTCGCGGGCGGGCTGCATGAATACCTGACGGTGTTCCTGAGCCGGCTGAACGAGCTCGGGCACGAAGTCACGCGCAGTTTCTTCAGCCCGGCGTACGCCTGAGGCAGGTCCGGCTATGATTCAGCGTTTTTAACCCGGCCCGGAGCCGCCATGACCTACTGCGTTGCCCTGAAGCTCGATACGGGGATGCTGTTCGTATCCGATACCCGCACCAACGCCGGGGTCGATCACATCGCCACCTTCAGCAAGATGAAGCTGTACGAAAAGAAGGACGAGCGGGTGATGGTGGTGCTGTCCTCGGGCAACCTGGCGGTCACCCAGGCGGTGGTGAACATCCTCGACCGGCAGAAGGACCAGGACAACGGCCCGTCGATCTGGACCGTGCCCAGCCTGTTCGACGTCGCCTCGATCGTGGGCGACGCCGTGCGCGAGGTGCAGCGCCGCGACGGCCCCTATCTGCAGCAGGCCAACATCGACGCCTCGGCAACCCTGCTGGTCGGCGGCCAGATCAGGGGCGAGGAGCCGCGCCTTTTCAACGTCTACGCCCAGGGCAACTTCATCGAGGCGAGCCCGGACACCATCTACTTCCAGGTGGGCGAGTCGAAGTACGGCAAGCCGATTCTCGATCGCGTGCTGACGCCGTCCACGCCGTACCTGGAGGCGGCGAAGTGCGCGCTGATCTCCTTCGATTCGACGGTGCGCTCGAACATCTCGGTCGGGCTGCCGATCGACCTGCTGTGGTATCCGCGCGACCAGCTGCGCGTCGGCGTGCAGAAGCGCATTCTCGAAGGCGATCCCTATTTCACGATGATCCGCCAGAGCTGGGGCACGGGGCTTCGGCGGGTGTTCGGCGAGCTGCCGAATCCCGACTGGCTGAGCTAGTCGCCGTGCGCGAATAAGCATGGTCGGAATTCGTCTTCACCACAGAGGCACAGAGAACACAGAGAAGGGCAACAACGAGAACGGGCGCTCCAGCGAGAACGTTCGTTTGTTGGGCTGAGCGATCTGAGCAGTCGCATGATCGAACGAAAGGCTTGGCTAATGGTTTTTTCTCTGTGCCCTCTGTGCCTCTGTGGTGAACTCACCCTCAAACAGAAGAGCCGATGACGATCAAGGTCGCGCTGTTTCACAAGACCCATTACCGTTTCGACCGGCCGGTCACGCTGTCGCCGCACGAGATTCGCCTGCGCCCCGCGCCGCATGCGCGCACGCCGGTCACCGGCTACGCGCTGAAGATCCACCCGGGGCGGCATTTTCTGAACTGGCAGCAAGACCCCTACGGCAACTGGATCGCCCGCGCCACTTTCCCCGACAAGGCGACCGAGCTGTCGGTCACCGTCGACCTGGTGGCGGAAATGACGGTGTTCAATCCGTTCGATTTCTTCGTCGAGCGTTACGCCGAGACGTTTCCCTTCGACTACACCGAGGCGCATCGTATTCAGCTTGCGCCGTTCCTCACGGCGGAGGCGCCGGGCGAGCGCCGCCGCGACTGGCTGGCGCGCTTCCGCCAGGAGTATCTGGGCAGCCCGCTGGCCATCGTCGACCTGCTGGTCAACCTCAACCGGCGCCTGCGCGAGGACGTCAACTACAACGTGCGCATGGACCCCGGCGTGCAGACGCCGGAGCAGACGCTGGAGCTGGCGATCGGGTCCTGCCGCGACTCGTCCTGGCTGCTGGTGCAGCTGCTGCGCGACCTCGGCATCGCGGCCCGCTTCGTGTCCGGTTACCTGATCCAGCTCACACCCGACCAGCGCCCGATCGAAGGGCCGACCGGCCCGGCGGCGGACTTTACCGACCTGCACGCCTGGGCCGAGGCCTTCGTGCCGGGGGCCGGCTGGGTCGGGCTCGATCCGACCTCCGGGCTGCTGGCGGGCGAAGGCCATATCCCGCTGGCGTGCACCGAGAGTCCGTCCACCGCGGCGCCGGTGCACGGATTCACCGACATCTGCAACAGCGAGTTTTCCTTCGAGATGAAGGTGACGCGCATCCATGAGGATCCGCGCGTCACCAAGCCCTACACCCCGGCGCAGTGGGCGGAGATCGACCGGCTCGGCGAAACGGTCGAGCAGCGTCTGAAAGCCTGGGACGTGCGGCTCACCATGGGCGGCGAGCCGACCTTCATCTCCATCGACGACATGGACGGGCTGGAGTGGAACTTCACCGCGCTGGGCGAGCGCAAGCGCAAGCTTGCAGGCGACCTGCTGCTGCGGCTGGCCGGGCATTTCGCGCCGGGCGGGGTGCTGCACTACGGGCAGGGCAAGTGGTATCCGGGCGAGCCGCTGCCGCGCTGGGCGCTGGGCTGCTTCTGGCGCGGCGACGGCGCGCCGGTCTGGAAGAACCCTGCGCTGCTCGCCGACGAAACGCGCGATCACGGGCACGGGCCGCGCGAGGCGCAGCGACTGGCCGGGGCGATCTGCGAGCGGCTGGGGCTGCACGGCGACTATGTGATCCCGGCCTTCGAGGATGTCTATCGCGCTGCCGACCTCGAGCAGCGGCTGCCAGTGGACGTCGATCCGCTCGACATGAAGCTCGCCGATTCCGACGACCGCCGCCGGCTCGCGCGCATGATGGCGCGCGATCTCGGCGAGCCGGCCGGTTACGTGCTGCCGCTGCGCCCGCAGGCGCGGCCGCGGCGCGCCGCCGACGAGCCCTGGCGCTCCAGCCGCTGGCCGTTGAAGCGCGAGCATCTGTACCTGATTCCCGGCGATTCGCCGATGGGCTACCGGCTGCCGCTCGATTCGCTGCCGCAATCGGTGCCCGAGGCGGAGGAGCCGCAGTTCGAGCGCGACCCCTTCGACGTGGTCGAGGCGCTGGGCGAGCCTGCCGGCGCGGTGGCGGTGAAGGCGCGCCGTGCGGCCCCGGCGCGCGAGGGCGTGCGCGAAGTGGTGCGCACCGCGCTGTGCATCGAGCCGAGAAACGGCCGGCTGCATCTGTTCCTGCCGCCGTTGATGGCGCTTGAAGACTGGCTGGAACTGATCGCCGTCATCGAAGCCGCCGCGGCGCAGCTCGGCCTGCCCGTGGTATTCGAGGGCTATCCGCCGCCGGCGGACGTGCGGCTGCGGCGGCTGTACATCACGCCCGATCCCGGCGTGATCGAGGTCAACGTGCATCCGGCGAACGCCTGGCGCGAGCTCACCGCGAACCTCCAGACGCTTTACGAAGAAGCGCGGCAGGCGCGGCTCACCACCGAGAAGTTCATGATGGACGGGCGCCACACCGGCACCGGCGGCGGCAACCACGCCACCATCGGCGGGCCGACGCCGGCCGACAGCCCGCTGCTGCGCCGGCCCGATCTGCTGCGCAGCCTGATCGCCTACTGGCAGACCCATCCGTCGCTGTCGTACCTGTTCTCGGGCCTGTTCATCGGGCCCACCAGCCAGGCGCCGCGGGTGGACGAGGCGCGCGACGACAATCTTTACGAGCTGGAAATCGCGTTCCAGGAAATGGACCGGCTGGCCAAAAGCGGCGAGGAATCGCCGCAGCCGTGGCTGGTCGACCGGCTGCTGCGCCATCTGCTCACCGACCTGACCGGCAACACCCATCGGGCCGAGTTTTCCATCGACAAGCTGTACTCGCCCGACGGGCCGACCGGCCGGCTCGGCCTGCTCGAATTCCGCGCCTTCGAGATGCCGCCGCACTGGCAAATGTCGGCGCTGCAGATGCTGCTGCTGCGCGCGCTGATCGCGCGCTTCTGGCAGACGCCGTATCGCCGGCCGCTGATCGCGTGGGGCACCAGCCTGCACGACCGCTTCATGCTGCCGCACTTCGTCGCCGAAGATTTCGCCGATGTGATCCGCGACCTGAACGAGGCCGGCTATCCGCTGCAGTTCGACTGGTTCGCGCCGTTTTTCGAGTTTCGCTTTCCGCGCTTCGGCACGGTTCAGGTCGAGGGCATCGAGCTCGAACTGCGCCAGGCGCTGGAGCCGTGGAAAGTGCTGGGCGAGGAGGCGAGCGGCTCGGGCGCCAGCCGCGCGGTGGATTCCTCGGTCGAGCGCCTGCAGATGAAAGTGAGCCGGCTGATCGATGCCCGCCATGCCGTCACCTGCAACGGCCGCGCGCTGCCGCTTGCGGCCACCGGCCGCCATGGCGAGTTCGTCGCCGGTGTGCGCTTCAAGGCCTGGAAGCCGCCGTCCTCGCTGCACCCCACCATCGACGTGCACACGCCGCTGGTGTTCGACGTGGTCGACCTTCGCTCAGGCCGCTCGCTCGGCGGCTGCACCTATCACGTCGCGCATCCCGGCGGGCGCAGCTACAACTCGCTGCCGGTCAACGGCTTCGAGGCAGAGGCGCGCCGCGTCGCGCGTTTCATGCACCACGGCCACACGCCCGGCCCGATGAGCGTGCGGCCGGAGCAGGGTTCGCGCCAGTACCCGCTGACGCTGGATCTGCGCCGCGCGCCGGATTACAGCGTGCCGTTCGCGCAGGTCCAGGTGCAGTCGCAGTCCCAGCAGCAGTAGCTATTTCACATAGAGCCGGCGCGGGCACACCGCCGGGTCGCCCAGCACCTCGCAGCCGTTCTCGGTGACCAGCACCTGCTCGCTGGAGCCGACATAGCCGATGCCCGGCAGAAACACGTGGATCGGCGTGTGGAAGACATGCCCCGGCTGCAGCACCAGCGGATTGCCCGGGGTCAACGACAGGATGCCCCCGTCCATCCATTTTTCGTTGGCCATGTAGCCGGAGCGATGCTGCATGTCGAAGCCGCGGTCGGTGAGATACCGGCGCGCCGCGGCGTCCACCTCGCCCGAGGTGCGTCCCGGCTTGATTGCGCGCGTGAGGCGCTCGAAGGCCTCGCCGGTAGCGTCCAATGCTTCGCGCACGATGGCCGGCGGCTCGCGGAACCAGGCGGTGCGGATCATGCAGCCGACATAGTCCTTCACGAACACGCCCGGCTCGATCCATATGCCGTCGCCCGGCGCGACCCGCTTGGCGCGGCGCTCGGCGGGCGTGCGCAGCGCATGCATGTGCAGCATGTGGCTGCCGACCTGGCACACCGTGCCGCCCATCGCGGAGTAGAAGTACTCGTCCTTCAGCTGCTCGGCGTGGCCATGCGCCAGATGCTGGATCAGGTCCCACTCGCTCCAGCCGATGTCCATCGCCTCGATGGTGGCGGCGAGCGCGCTGCGGTTGACCTGGTTTGCCTGCCGGATGCACTCGATTTCGGCGGGGGAGCGTCGCACGCGGATCCTTTCCACGCGAAAATCGACCAGGCGCGCGCGCGGCAGCAGCTCCTGAAAGCGCGCGTACTCCTCTACCGGCGTGACGCGCAGATTGATGCCGATGCGCTTGCCGGCGAGCCCCAGGTCTTCCAGCGCGCGCGCGGTGTAGAGCACCGGGTCGAAGGGATTGAACGGCCCTTCGTCGGGAAACTCGACCCAGCGCTCGAGATAGGAGCAGCAGCGGTGGGTGAGTGCCTCGAGGTGACGCACCACGCCCACCGGTTCGCCCGCCCAGACGATGATCCACTGCGGGCTCTCGGCGCAGTAATAGTCCACCCGCGTGCCGGTCAGCCAGGAGAAATCGCGCGGAATTGTGACGATGGTCGCATCGGTGCCTGCCTGGTCCATCTCTGCGCGCACCCGTTTGAGCCGCGTCTCGTATTCCGAGCGCGGGAACGGAAGCTCGTAGGTGACCGGGGCATAGAGTTGAGGCGCGGGGGCGGGATCGTTCATCGGCAGCTCCTGGCGGTGATTCGACGTGACCGACGCACGCGGGCGCGCGCCGACCCGCCGATGATGCCCCCGTTCGCGCCGGCGGTTCAAGGGATCCGCGCATCACGGCGACTGCGCGCGGCATGGCGACCATTTGGAAGCGAATCATTGCGGCACGAGCGGCACCGGCGGCTCGAGGTGCGCGGACCTCGCGCGCAGCGACGGCGGTGCCGCCGTGAAGATGCGGCGCGCGGGCCTTTCCGGTATCGTGGCTCGCGGTGAATCGCATTTCCGGAGGCAACGTGAGGTTGATGCTGGCAGTCGCGCTGTGCGCAGCGCTCGGGGCGCAGGCGGAAGACTGGGTCGAAGTCGGCGCCGATCCCGAGGCGAAGTTCTATGTCGACATGGATTCGGTCGAGGTGGTCAAGGACACGCTGACCGTGCGCAAGCGCGGCGTCTACCACCACACCCTGACGGAGAACTTCGGTGGCAAACCCGCGGCGTTTCGCCAGACCGTCGGCATCGTCGAACTCGACTGCCGCCTGCGGGTGAACCGCGTGGTGCAGATCGACATGCTCGACGACAACGGCCAGGTGGTGTGGACTTCCGGCCGCATGCCCCAGCGCATGTGGGAACAGGTCAAGCCCAACTCCCACGCCGAGACCACGCTCGACACCGTCTGCGCGCGCTTCAGGCGCAGCTAGCGCAGATTGCAGATTGGGGTCAGGCCTATACTTTATAGCTGCTGCAGGTTCCGCGATCGCCTCGGGGCGCCCAGGTTCGCGCGGCCAGGTCCGGCGGGCAGACGCCGGATCTCAGTCGAAGAGAAAGGGCGCGCCGGCCAATGCCTGCTGATCAAAAAAAGGGCCGCCCGAGGGCGGCCCTTGTGCTCTGACACTAAGGGAGGGATGTCAGAAGCGAAAGCGTGATCTTGACTGGCGCCGCCCGATGCCTGTTTCCGCGGGGCGGGGTGCGGTCCGCCGGGCGTCGTCGATCGGCGACGCTTCCGGTGCACCTGCGTGGCGAGTTCCTGTGACATCATTGCGCCCGCAGTCAGCCAGTCGCGCCGGTGGGCGAACCTTACGGGCGGCGGCGGGGCCGGGGAATCGGGGCATCCCCTAGGTCGGCGTAAGGAAAATCCGTAACGAGGGCCCGGGCCCGCGCCTTGCATCAGCCGGGCGCGGTGGCGGCGGAGGTGGTTTTGGTTCGAATCGGGCGGGGACTCGCCGGCGGCATGCTGGCACTGGCGGCGGCGCTGGCATCGGCCGCGGAAGTGGAGTCGTTCTCGCCGGCTGGCGAGGTCAAGGGAGTGCGCCAGGCGGTGGCGCGCTTTTCGGCGCCGATGGTGGCGCTGGGCGACCCGCGGCTGCCGGCGCCCTTCGAGGTCGAGTGCGGTGTCGCGGGCAGCGGGCGCTGGCTCGATGCACGCAACTGGGTGTACGACTTCGAGCGCGAGCTGCCGGCCGGCGAGCGCTGCGCATTCACCTTGCGCGAAGGGCTGGCGACGCTGGAGGGTGAAGCGGTTGCGCCGGTGCGCCACGAATTCTCCACCGGCGGTCCGTCGGTGCTGCGCGCGCTGCCGTACGAGGGCAGCGCGGTGGACGAAGCGCAGATCTTCCTGCTGGCGCTGGACGCGCCGGCGAATGCGGACAGCGTGCGCGCGCATGCCTACTGCGACGTGCAGGGCGTGGCCGAGCGCGTGCCGCTGAACCTGGTCGAGGGCGACACCCGGCGCGCCGCGCTGGAGGCGAACCGTCAGTTCCTCGGCAGCCTGATGCAGCAGTGGGCGCAGCAGGGCCGGCTGGCGGCCGTGGCCGGCGCCGAGCCGGGTGCCGGCTTCGGCCTGGAGCAGCTGCTGTCCGCGCCGGAAACGACATTGCCGCTGACGCTGGTGCAGTGCCAGCGCCCGCTGCCGAACGGCGCCCGGCTTCGCATCGTGTGGGGGCAGGGCATTGCCTCGGCTTCGGGCGTGGCGAGCGCGCAGGATCAGGCGCTTGCTTACCGGGTGCGCGATCCGTTCGAGGCGCGTTTTTCCTGCGACCGGGTGAACAAGGACGCCCAGTGCCTGCCGATCATGCCGATGACGCTCGGCTTCTCGGCACCGATCGCGCGCGCCGAAGCGCAGCAGATCCGGCTGCGGCCGGCGACCGGCAAGCCGCTCGAGCCGCTGCTGCCCGAGCCCGGCGAAAGCGGCGACTTCGTGCAGCAGGTGGTGTTCGCAGGACCGTTCCCCGAGCGCGCCCAGTTCGCGCTCGAATTGCCGGCAAAGCTCGCCGACGACGCCGGGCGGCCACTCGCCAACCAGCGCCGCTTTCCGCTCACCGTGCGCACCGACGAATACCCGCCGCTTGCGCGCTTTCCGGCGCGCTTCGGCATCATCGAGCTGAACGGCGACGGCCTGCTGCCGGTGACGCTGCGCAATCTCGAGGGGCTGGTGGAGTCGCGGCTGCTCAAGATCGGCGCCGAGGACAGCGCCCAGGCGGAGCTCGAAAGCCGCGCCGACATCGCGATGAACTGGCTGAAGAACCAGCTCGAGGGCGCGCGCAGCCAGCCGGACAAGCCGGTGGCCGGCAGCTATTCGCGGGTCGCCGACGGCGACGTGGCGGCAATGATCCGCTGGATGCGTCGCCTGCAGGAATTCGGCGAAGACCGCTACCGCTGGGACGAGAAGACGCAGGAAAGCGTCGCCGAGTACCGCGTCGGCTCGGCATCGATCTTCTCAGCGCAGGAACGCACCCGCCGCATGCATGTGCCCAAGCCTTACGGCGCGCGCGCCTTCGAGGTGGTCGGCATTCCCCTGAAGAAGCCGGGTTTCTACGTGGTGGAGCTGGCGAGCCCGAAGCTGGGCGAGTCGTTGCTCGGCGCACGCGCGAAGCCGTACTACGTGCAGACCGCCGCGCTGGTGACCAACATCGCCGTGCATTTCAAGTGGGGCCGCGAGGGCTCGCTGGTGTGGGTGACCGCGCTCGACACCGGCGCGCCGCTGGCGAAGGCGCAGGTCGCGGTGCAGGATTGCGCGGGCAAGGTTTACTTCCGCGGGCAGACCGACGACCAGGGCCGGCTCGCGGTCGGCGACCTCCTGCCGGAGCGCGAGCGCGTGCCCGGCTGCCTGTCGCAGTGGGACCGCCAGCTGGTGGTGTCGGCGCGCGTCGGCGACGACGTCGGGCTGGTGTTCTCGGACTGGAACGAGGGCATCTCGCGCTGGCGCTTCAACCTGCGCGGCGGCGGCTGGAACGGGCCGTTCATCGCCGCCACGGTGTTCGACCGATCGCTGCTGCGTGCCGGCGAGACCGTCGGCATGAAGCACTACTACCGGCGGCACACGCCGAAGGGTTTCGGGTATGCGCCGGTCGACCGTCTGCCGAAGACAGTGGTGATCCGGCACGTCGGCAGCGACGAAAGATTCGAGTTGCCGCTGCGCTGGGATGGGCGCAACAGCGCGGAGTCGGCGTGGACGATTCCGCCGGGCGCGAAGAAGGGCAGCTACCAGGTACTGATGTCCGACACCCTCGATGCGCGGCCGGGCCGCGGCCCGGCCACCCGGGTGTCAGGTACTTTCCGGGTGGAGGATTTCCGCGTGCCGCTGATGAAGGCGGGCGTAGCCGCCCC
>CALJLA010000299.1 GCA_937983055.1 uncultured Pseudomonadota bacterium | reverse complement strand
GTCGAGCCCGGCGTGCCCGCGGCCTTCGGATCGCTCGGCGAAGGCGACCCGACCAATCGCCTCGGCATCGCGCGATGGCTGATGCACAAGGACAACCCACTGACGGCGCGCGTCGCCGTCAACCGCGTCTGGGCTCGCCTCTTCGGCATGGGCATCGTCGAAACAGAAGAGGACTTCGGCACGCAGGGCACCGAGCCAAGCCACCCGATGCTGCTGGACTGGCTGGCGACGGAGTATCGCGACGCGTTGAATTGGTCGCAGAAGCGGCTGCTCAAGACGATCGTGATGTCGGCAACCTACCGGCAGTCATCGGTCGCCGAGACGGGTCGCGTGGCGGCTGATCCACAGAACCGCCTGCTCAGCCGCGGAGCAAGATTCCGCCTGTCCGCTGAGACCGTGCGCGACTTGGCATTATCGGCATCAGGTCTGTTGTCGCCGAAGCTGTACGGACCGCCGGTCATGCCAGAGCAACCCGAGGGCATCTGGCGGGCGGTGTACTCCGGGCTGAAGTGGCAGACGAGCCCCGGCGAGGATGCCCACCGCCGCGCGCTGTACACCTTCCTGCGTCGCACGAGCCCGTACCCATCGCTGCTGACGTTCGACGCGGGCAGCCGCGAGGTGTGCCTGATCCGGCGCGTGCGGACGAACACGCCGCTGCAGGCGCTAGTGACGTTGAACGATCCGGTCTACGTCGAGGCGGCAGGCGCACTAGCTAAGCGAATGCTGACGGAAGCCGGGACTGACACACGGGATCGCGCCACGCGCGGCCTGCGGCTCGTGGTTACGCGCATGCCCGATCGCGCTGAAACCGACCGTGTCGTCAGGTTGTATGAAGAGGTTCGCGCCGACTACCGCAACGATCCCAACGCCGCGGCCGCCCTGGCGTCACACATCCCCGGCGGCGCGCCCAAAGGTGTCGCTCAGGACGAGGCTGCTGCGTGGGTTGCCGTCGCCAATGTCCTGCTCAACCTCGACGAAGCGCTGACACGACCATGATGCCAGCCCAAGGAATACGACATGAACTCGCAGCTTGATCACTTGCAAGACATCACGCGTCGTCACCTGCTCGGCCGGGCCGGCCTCGGCGTCGGCGCGATGGCGCTCTCGACACTGCTCGGCGACCGTGCCGCACAGGGCGCCGCCCCCTCACCTTCGCGAGCCAACCCGATGGCGGCCAAGCGCCCGATGCATGCGCCCACGGCCAGGTCCATCATCTACCTGCACATGGCCGGATCGCCGTCACAGGTTGATCTTTTCGAGCACAAGCCGGCACTGACGAAGTTCCACCTGAAGGACTGCCCGAAGGAGTACCTCGAGGGCAAGCGGTTCGCATTCATCCGCGGCGTGCCGAAGATGCTCGGTTCGCAGTTCAAGTACGCGCAGCGAGGGCAATCCGGCCAGTGGCTCAGCGAACTGTTGCCGGGCCTCGCGTCGATCATCGACGAGGTCGCCGTGATCCGCTCGATGCACACGGAGCAGTTCAACCACTCGCCCGCGCAGCTCATGATGCACACGGGCAACCAGCGGATGGGCTACCCGTCGATGGGCTCGTGGGTGACCTATGGCCTGGGCAGCGAGAACGCCGACCTGCCCGGGTTCGTCGTGCTCTCGTCCGGCGGCAAGACGCCGTCGGCTGGCAAATCACTCTGGGGCTCGGGATTCCTGCCCTCGGTTTATCAGGGCGTGCAGTGCCGCACGACGGGCGACCCCGTGCTGTACCTCTCAAATCCCGACGGCATGAGTCGCACCACGCGCCGCAAGACGCTCGATGCCCTGCGCGATCTGAACGAGCATCGCCACGAGCAGGTCGGCGATGCCGAGACAATGACGCGCATCGCCCAGTACGAACTGGCGTACCGCATGCAGATGCAAGTGCCGGAGGTGATGGACATCTCCAAAGAGCCGCAGCACGTGCTGGACATGTACGGCGCCAAGCCCGGGTTCGTATCGCAGGCCGAGTCCGCCGACGATCCGCGCACGCTTTACAAGGGTGACGATCCGACCTTCGCCAACAACTGCCTGCTCGCGCGGCGTCTCGTCGAAAAAGGCGTGCGCTTCGTGCAGTTGTACGACTGGGGCTGGGACCACCACGGCACATCGCCCGGCGAGTCGATCGACGAAACGCTGCCGATCAAGTGTCGCCAGATCGACCGCGCGGCCAGCGCGCTCGTCGCGGACCTGAAGCAGCGAGGCCTGCTGGATTCAACGCTGGTCATCTGGGGTGGCGAGTTCGGCCGCACGCCGATGATGCAGAACAACAAAAACACCGTGCCGGTCAAGGGGTTCGTCGGCCGCGACCATCACCCCTACGCGTTCACCATGTGGATGGCCGGCGGCGGCATCAAGCCGGGTCTCGCGTTCGGCGCGACTGACGACATTGGCTACTACATCACCGAGAAACCCATCGGCGTGCACGACCTCCAAGCAACGATCCTGCACACGATGGGTATCGATCCGTTCCGATTCAACTTTCCCTACCAGGGGCTAAACAACCGCCTCATCGGTCCCACGGAGGACCCGAAGGTCGTACAAGAGCTGCTGGCGTGAAATGGCATGAGATCGTCGTTCGCCCCGCAGGTCTAAGACAAGCCGCGAAACTCACCTCACACAATGTTGAACTCCCGGCACAGATGAGCGAACTGCGGCAGAAGGATGACGGGGCCCGGCGCACGAATCTGCTTCGCATCCGACGCCTGCACCAACTCGCCGATACGACGAGCATCAAAAACCTAGCGATGGCCGAGGCTCCGAGGAAATCCTCAGAAGGTACCACCGTTCACAGCTCGTCCAGCAGGTACTCCATCAGGTCCAGCGCCATCACGTCGCGGCAGGCTGACCGCTGGTGCGGCCACAGCTCCATGAGCCGCTCGCGTTCGATCTCCTGTTCCTCCGTCGGTTCGGCGACGGGCGCCCACCAGAACACGTCGCGTGTCTTCTCCATGCGGAAGCCGAGAAAGCCGGCGCGCAGGTAGCGGAACAGCATCCGGTTGATACGGGCCCGCTGTTGTGGGTGAACTTTGCGGCCGACGTAGACCAGGCGGGCGATGTCGTGAGCGGTGAACTCGCGGCCGTGCTCCTTCATGCGGAGGATCACGCGGTGCACCAGGTGGAACCGGTTGGGCATGCGCCATCGCGCGTCATGCTCGCGGACAAGCGGCCGCGTGCGATCAGGCTTGCACCAGCGGTCGTCGGAGTTGGCCAGGACACGGGTGGAGTCGGGGTTGTTGGAGGGGTCAAAGTCCATGATTTCACCGTCTAGGAAGAAGGGATATGGGGCAGAAGCTCGTCACAAGCAGACCAAGCTCCAGAAATGGCAAGAGGAAAAACCGATTGGGCACACTTCAGAAAGGTGCGGCGTCGGCTACTGACCGCTCCTGTCGTGCCCTGTCATTGCCAGACGCCGAATTAAGAGCAGAGATCGGCGCTCACAAGTGGCAATTCTGGACTCAGTGGGCGCGGATCAGAACCTTCGATCGCTCCGGAATGGCAGTATTCTCGCCTAGAACAGCCTTGCAGACACCCGAAACCGCCACGAAAAGGACGAAAGCCAGCGACAGAGCACGAGCTGTCACATTGGTGACATCACCCTTTCATTTTATCCGAACGGTGTCTCGGCTTTGACTGACGGGTGGATGCAAGCAACAACCGCACCGCCTCGGCTTTCTCTTCCAATGTCAACGGCAGATCGGCGATGAGACGCAGTCCGACGCTGAAGTCATCGCTGCGGACAGCAGCGGACAGTCGCTGACCTGCATCATTCCAAGCCCTGGTACAAGCGACGACAGGAACCTTTGCATCACGTGTATTCATCGGGGCTTGCGCATCCCCCCGATCGATTCCCAAGCTGAATGTTGCGAGTTCGATTCTCGTCACCCGCTTTCCCTTCTACGGCCTCGCCGGCCTGCGTGTGGCTGCGTATTCCTGCGAAAATGCTTGCGTACTCTTTGATCGCGCTCTCATGAACCAGTGCGCTCTCGCTGCATAGAGCGGCGTGCGAAAGGGTTATGATGTAAGCCTACGTCAACTTTGGCCAGGAATGTCATATTGGCCGCCAAACGACCGTTCCCCCCTCCCGGAAAGTGCAACTCACTCTGAAGTCGTGGCCCACGCGGGCATGGAAACCCGGACGGGGCGTTATAGTAACCTTCGAGGAGTCCGGCGGTGTCGCCGGGCCAAGGCCCCTCGGAAAATCCTGGCTGATAAGGTGTCCCGGCCGGCAGGCGGCTGATCCGGAGGAAGTAAATGGAGACTCGTGCGTGGGATGGTGCGTTGTTCTTCTTTTGTTGCTTAGGACTCAGGCCGCGATCGCGGCAAGTCCGACACTTGATCAGGATGGGCTGAACGAATTCCTCAACACGCATTGCGTGCGCTGCCACGGCCCGCAGAAGCAGAAGGGTGATCTGCGGGTCGATCAGCTCTCGCGCAATTTCCGGATGGGTCAGGACGCACATCTTTGGGCGGAGGTCATGGAGCGCGTCAATGCCGGGGAGATGCCCCCGGACGACGAGCCGCGACCGAAGCAGGCTGAAATATCGACATTCGTTGAGAAGCTCGATGCGCGGCTGAAGGAAGGTCGAGCGGCTCGGATCGCGGCGCGGCCGGCGGTGGCGCACTACCG
>CALJLA010000298.1 GCA_937983055.1 uncultured Pseudomonadota bacterium | reverse complement strand
AAACCCTGGCTGATCGGCGCCGGCGGGCTGGACGTGCTGCGCGCCGCCACCGCCAGCCCGCCGGTCGCCATGGACATCATGACCGAGCGCCACCAGATCGCCACCGAACTGCAGGCCGCGCTGCTGCGCGATGCGCAGCTGTTCGGCGAGTTCCGGCGCGATGGCGCCGAGCCGGCGCTGTTCTTCAAGAGCGTCCATCATCTGTACAAGATCGTGAACAACCGCCCGCTGGTGCGGCCGCACTGGTTCTTCGATACCGCGGTGCAGGGCGAAGGGATCATGGACGTCACCACCCACCTGGTGGACCTGTCGCAATGGTTTTCCGCCAGCGACGCGCTGCTCACCTACGAGCGCGATGTCGAACTGCAGGCCGCCCGCCAGTGGGCCACCGAGGTGCCGCTCGACATCTATACGCAGATCACCGGGCTCGACTCGTTCCCGCAGGCGGTGCGCGCGCAGGTGCGCGGCGACACGCTGCACTACCGCTGCAACGCGGCGATCGACTACCGCATGGCGGGCGTGCCGGTGCGCATCGAGTCGCTTTGGAACCTCAGGATTCCGCAGGGCGGCGGCGACACCCATTACGCGGTGGCGCGCGGCACGCGCGCCACGCTGATCGTCGACCAGGGCCCGGAAACCGGTTATCTCACGCGGCTCAGCGTGCATCCGGCCGGCAACCGGCCGGTGGACGAGCGCGCGCTGGCGCGCGCGCTCGATGCGCTGCAGTCGCGCTTTCACGGCGTCGGCTTCTTCCGCGACGGGCCGGTCATGCGCCTGGACATCCCGGGGGCGCTGCGCACCGGGCACGAGTCGCACTTCGCGGCGGTGCTCGACCGCTTCATCGGCTACATCGACGCCGGCCGCTGGCCGCCGACTATCGCTGCCGACCTGGTGGTCAAGTACACCCTGCTGGCAAGGGCGCGCGAGCTGGCGCAGCGCGGCTGAACCCCGGCGCTGCCGTGCGCCGGCCTCAGCCGGCGAGGACGAGCAGCAGCCAGTGCGTCGGCAGGTAGATGAGCAGCGGAAACGCCAGCATCACGATCGCCAGGTACAACGGCGGCGCGATGCGCCGTTGCGGGTCGGCGCCCGGGCCGAATACGCAGTTGATGTTTTCCTCCGGATCGGTGAACCGGTAAGTGACCGGCAGCACCACCCAGGCGATCAGGGTCTGCAGCCAGACGCCGCGGGGATCGTAGCCCAGCACGTGCAGCAGCCACAGCAGCAGCAGCGGCAGCGGCACGTGAAACAGCGACAGCGCGCGCAGCCAGCGCGGGCGCGCGCGGTCGAACATGTAGTCGGTCAGGCCGTGGATGCGCCGGCCGGTCAGCAGGCGCACGAAGTAGCTGGCATTCCACAGCAGCTCCGGCAACAGCACGGCGACCGCCAGCGCGCTTGCGATCAGCGCGCTTTCCAGCCACAGGGCCGGCACCGTGCCGATCAGCGCGATGTCCGAGAACCACAGAAAGTTGGCCGACCCGTAGCGCCGCCAGTACACCACCACGATCGCCGCCACCAGCACGGTGACGGCCAGCTTGAGCCACAGCGGAATCATGACGCGCGCCGCCGCGCGCTCAGGCGGTCGGCTTGGGCGCCGACGATTTCAGATAGCGCAGCAGGATTTCCTGCTCCACCCGGGTGCGCTGGTCCGCGGGGCACGGATAGCGCAGCATCAGCGAAGGCTTCGCGGCGTCGACCATGCGCACGGTCACCCGCGGCTCGGCGGTCGGCATCACCACGAACTGCTCGCCTTCCAGCTCGCGCAGCGCCGCGCCGGTCGGCGCGACGTATTCGGTGCAGACCTTGTCGGCGATGTCCTTCAGCGTCGCCCGCGCCGTCTCGACGTCGGCGCCCGCGGCGAGCGGCACGTTCAGGATGCCGAGCTGGTAGGTGCCGATGCGCGAATGGTTCTTCAGCGCATGGGTGACGTAGAAGCTGTTCGGAAACTGCACGGTGCGCCCGGTGAACTGGTGCTCCTCGCTCAGCTCGAGCAGCGTGGTGCTGAGCAGGGTCTGGTCGATGACCTGGCCGCGCACGTTGTTGATCTCGATGATGTCGCCGAACTCGAAGCTGCCGGAGGTGGTGCGGTGGATGTAGCCGAGGATCGAAGTCAGCAGCTCCTTGCCGGCCAGCACCAGCGCCACGCTCAGGGCCGCCAGCGACAGCGCCGCGGCCCGCAGTTCCGCGCGCCACACGAACACCAGCGCCACGAACGCCAGCACGAACGAGAAATTGCGCCAGAACACCGACGCGCGCAGCTTGGTCTCGCGCGACAGCCAGGCGCGGTTGCGCAGCACCGCCGTGATCGCCAGGTTGGCCAGCACCACCGCCACCGCGATCACCAGCGTGCCGAGCAGCTCCGGCGCCAGCGTGAACAGTTCGGCGAGCGGGTTCATGACTGCGTCGCGCCCGCCCGGC
>CALJLA010000297.1 GCA_937983055.1 uncultured Pseudomonadota bacterium | reverse complement strand
GGCGGCGAACGGCACCTGCAGCTGCACCGCGATCGCCGCCGTCGCGGCGTCGATCACGTCGGGTACGCTTTCCGCCTGCACCCGATCGAGTTTGCCGTTCAGAAAAGCCCGTTGGGTGAATTCCCCCGGGGCCGCCGGACGCGCGCCCAATTCCATGCAGCGCTGTACCAGCAGTTGCAGCACGGCAGGACCGCCATGTCCCTGCAACTCAACGACATCTTCCCCGGTGTAGGAGCCCGGCGCCGCGAAGTACAGCGCGATACCCTGATCGAGCGGGACAGCATCGGCCGCGAGAAACGAGGCGAGCGTCGCTCGGCGCGGGCTTAGCTCGCGCGCGCAGATCTCGTGGCCGATCTGACGCGCGCGCGGCCCGGACAGGCGCACGACACCGATGCCGGCGCGACCGCTGGCGGTCGCCACAGCGACAATCGTGTCAGCGTGCTCCATTGGCGGGCTTCGATCGTTCGATCACCCGCGTGATCTGCCACTGCTGCGCGATGGACAGAAGGTTGTTGACCAGCCAGTACAGCACCAGACCGGCCGGAAAGAAGAAGAAGAAAATGCTGAACACGACCGGCATGATCTTCATCACTTTGGCCTGCACCGGGTCCGGCGGGGTCGGATTCAGCCACGTTTGCACGATCATCGACAGTCCCATCAGGACCGGCAGCACGTAATACGGGTCTTTGGCCGACAGGTCGTCGATCCACAACATGAAGGGCGCATGCCGCAGTTCTACGCTTGCCAGCAGCACCCAGTACAAGGCGATGAATACCGGAATCTGCACCAGAATCGGCAGACAGCCGCCGAGCGGATTAATCTTCTCCGTCTTGTACATTTCGAGCATCGCCTGCTGCATCCGCTGGCGGTCGTCTCCGTACAGCTCCTTGAGTTTCTGGAGCTTGGGCGCTACCACGCGCATTTTCGCCATGGACTTGTAGCTGGCGGCCGAGAGCGGATAGAAGATCAGCTTGATCAGCACCGTCAGCAGAACAATCGCGATACCCCAGTTATCGACATAACGGTAAATCCACTGCAGAACCCAGAACAGGGGCGCGGCGATGATGGTCAGCCAGCCATAGTCCACCGTCAGCTCGAGTCCGGGCGCGAGCCGGGAGAGCTTGTCCTGTTCCTGCGGACCCGCGTAGAGGTCGGTAGCGACGGTCGCTGATGCGCCGGGCGCGATCTCGGCCACCGGCACTATGACGCCGACCGCGTACAGGTTTTGCCCGACTGCGCGCGTGTAGAACTCGCGCGCCGTTCCGCTGCCTGGCAACCATGCAGCCAGGAAGTAGTGCTGCACCATGGCGACCCAGCCGTTGTCCGCCTGCTTCGGATAGTCCGTTTTGCCTTTGGCGATATCCTCGAACGAGACCTTCTTGAATTTCGACGCGTCGGTGTAGACCGCCGCACCGGTATAAGTGGGCAGCATGCTCGAATCGCCCTCCGGGGCCTCGCCATCGCGCAGCAGCTGGAAATAGGCGTGCGACGCGATCGGCTGCGCCCCGGTATTGCGCACTTCGTAGCCCGCCTGGATTACGTAGGAGGAGCGCTCGAATACCAGCCGTTTCACCACCTGCGCACCCTCTACCCCGGTTGCCTGCAGCGCGACCACCAGCCGGTCCTGTCCGTCCTCGAGCAAGTACTGCTCACGCTCGGCCGTGTACAGGGTGGTATGGTTCGGCAGACCGGCCCCGATTAACCCGCTTTGCGCGAGGTAGGTGTGCTGGCGACCATCGTCGAAGAGCTGGAAGGTTTGCGACTTGTCGATCGTCGCGCGATGCTGCAGCAACTCCAGACGCTTGATCACGCCGCCGCGGGTATCGATATCCGCTTCCAGGTAATCAGTCCGTACCCGAATAATGCGCCCGGCTGCCGCGCGCGCTTCGGCCGGCGCAGAGGCCTCGGGTCGCGCGGTGCCCGCGACCGGCAACTCCAGGTTGGGCGCGGCAGGCACCGCACCCTCTTCCGACGTGACGGCAGGCGCCGGCGGCCGGCTATCCTTCACCCATGCATCAAACAGGAGAAATATGGAAACCGCGAAGATGATTGCGGCAAATACCCGCAGGCTGTCCATCAGAGCTTCTCTACTGGGCGCGACCGATCATGGCACCGGATCCTCGCCACCGGAGTGCCACGGATGGCACTTCCCAATGCGGCGCAGGGAAAGCAACATGCCGCTGATGAGTCCGTGACGTTCGATCGCTTGGCGCGCATATTCGGAGCAGGTTGGATGAAACCGGCACTGCCCCCCGAACCAGGGCGACAGCGCCACTTGATAGAAGCGGATAAGCGCGAGCGCGCAACGGGTCACCGGACGCATCTCCGCAGCAATTGCTCGATTTCACGGGCCGCCGTGCCGCGGTCAATTGCGCCGATATCGGCCCGCAGCCGCACCACGATGTCGAACCGGCCCAGTCTGTCGCGCTGACTGCGGAACGCCTCGCGCACGATACGACGCGCCCGCGCGCGGTGGACGGCTTTGGCTGACACCCGTTTCCCGGCCACTATGCCGAGCCGGGCGCCCCCGCCGCCACGGTTCGGGCGCGCCAGGACCTGGAAAAACCGACCCGAGAATCGTTGCTCGAATGCACCGGTGAACTGCGCCCCCCCGCGCAGACGAGCGGTCTGCGGCAAGGTGGCGCGGCGAGCGCTCACACGCTCAGACGTGCCCGCCCCTTCGCCCGTCGGCTGTTGATGACGGCCCTGCCGCCACGGGTACGCATGCGCACGAGAAATCCATGACGCCGCGCCCGGCGTGTCTTCGACGGCTGATAGGTGCGCTTCATCGCTGTTCTCCAGATTCCGTTCGCGGAAAAAGCCCGCTATTACACTGATTTACTGTTTCACTGTCAATGCAAATCCGGAACAGTGCCTGTGGATAACTTCGTACTCCACTGTTAGAATCGCGGCTTCCCGACCGCAACACCCTGGTTGCGGCTTCCCCGCCGGCCGACGATTCGTTCAAATGGACAGTTTCTGGAACCATTGCCTCCGCCATTTCGAGAAAGCAATCCCGGCGCAGCAGTACAAGACCTGGATCCAGCCGCTCAACGTGCGACTCGATGGCAAAACGGTCAAGGTCGCCGCGCCCAACCGCTTTGTCCTCGAGTGGGTAAAGGACAAGTATCTGGAGGACATCCGCCGGCTGTCTTCGGAATTCCTGCGCAAGGATGTCGAGGTCGCGCTGAGCTTGTCGGCATCGCCGCCGGCAGCCCCGGTGGCCGATGAACCGGCCCTCAAGCCGCCAACCGGCAAACCTCGAATCCGGGAGCAAAGTCGACTCAACCCGCTGTTCACGTTCGATTCGTTTGTGACCGGCAAAGCAAATCAGCTGGCCCGTGCCGCCGCGCTCCAGGTTGCCGAGCACCCGGGTGTTGCCTACAACCCGCTGTTCATTTACGGCGGGGTCGGCCTGGGAAAGACCCACTTGATTCAGGCTATCGGCAACTTCGTTCTCGAACATCAGCCAACTGCCAAGGTGCGCTATATCCATGCGGAGCAATACGTATCCGACGTCGTGCGCGCCTACCAGCACAAGGCGTTTGACGGCTTTAAGAAGTACTACCACTCGCTAGACCTGCTGCTCATCGACGATGTTCAGTTCTTCGGCGGAAAGGTGCGCACGCAAGAAGAGTTCTTCTATGCGTTCAATGCACTGATCGAGGAACACAAGCAAGTCATCATCACCTGTGATACCTACCCCAAGGAGATCTCCGGCATGGAAGACCGGCTGATTTCCCGGTTCGGATGGGGGCTGACGGTAGCCATCGAGCCACCGGAGCTGGAAATGCGCGTGGCCATTCTCTTGAAGAAAGCCGAAATCGAACAGATCCGGCTGCCGGAAGACGTCGCTTTTTTCATCGCTAATCACATCCAGTCGAACGTACGGGAACTGGAGGGCGCATTGAAGCGGGTGCTGGCTTACGCAAAATTCGCAAACAGCCACGTCACCGTCGAACTGGCGCGCGAGGCACTGAAAGATCTGCTGGCCGTACAGACCCGCCAGATCTCAATCGAGAATATCCAGAAGACGGTGGCCGATTACTTCAAGATCAAGGTCTCGGACATGTACTCCAAAAAGCGCTCGCGCACTGTCGCGCGCCCGCGCCAAATGGCGATGGCGCTGGCCAAGGAGCTGACGTCACTCAGCCTGCCCGACATCGGCGATGCCTTCGGTGGCCGAGATCACACCACGGTCCTGCACGCCTGCCGCAAGATCGGCGAGTTGCGGGGCAACAGCAGCGACGTCGCCCGTGACTTCGACGCGCTGTTGCAGGCACTCAGAGGCTGAACAAGTTGTGGGCAGTCTGTGAACGCCGGGCATCGAGAAACCGCCTTGGAAAACTGTAAACAATCTATCCACCGCTTATACATGCCTGCGCTGCCCCGCCGATCGCGGGAAAAACACTGTTGCCACAGGCAGTAAAGCACGTCATCAACAGATCTGGCAGCCTCTTATTTAGTCTTCTTACTTTAAAAAATGAAAATACTAGAGATTGATCGAGACACACTGCTCAGGCCCTTGCAGGCGGTCTCCGGTATCGTCGAGCGTCGCCACACTCTGCCGATTCTGTCTAACGTCCTGATAGAAACCGAGGGCTCTCAACTGAGATTGCTCGCGACCGACCTGGAGATCCAGGTTGCGACCCAGGCGTCGCTCGATGGTGCAGCCAACCAGCAGTCGGTGACCGTCTCGGCCAGAAAGCTGCAGGACATCCTGCGTTCGCTGCCGGAGAAGACAGCAGTCACGCTCGATCTCCAGGACAGCAAGCTGGCGCTCAAAGCGGGCAAGAGCCGCTTCAACCTGCAGACTCTGCCGGCGCAGGACTTCCCGCGTCTGTCGCCGGGCCCTGAGGATGGCGTTACTTCGATCAGCCTTCCGCAGAAGCAGCTCAAGAGCATGCTTCAGTTGGTCCAATACTCGATGGCTCAGCAGGACATTCGCTACTACCTGAACGGGCTGCTGCTCGTGATCGAGAAGAATGCGCTGCTGATGGTCGCCACCGACGGTCACCGTCTGGCTTATGCCGAATCTGCGCTGGCTGACGGACATGCTCGCAGCGAACTGATCGTCCCGCGCAAAGCGATCCTGGAACTGGTCAAATTGCTGTCCGACAGCGAAGCGCCGGTCGAGATACAGCTTCAGCAGAACCAGGTTCGTTTCCGGTTCGGCGACATAGATCTCGTCTCAAAGGTCGTGGACGGCAAGTTTCCCGACTACACCCGGGTGATTCCGACCAACTATAAGAAGCACTTCAAGACCTCCCGTCTGGCGTTGCTGCAGGCGTTGCAACGGGCGGCGATCCTGTCCAACGAGAAGTTCCGTGGGGTGCGCTGGGTGCTTGGCAGCAAGAGCCTGCACATTGTCTGCACTAACGCCGAGCAGGAGGAGGCGGAAGAGGTGATGGAAATCGATTATGCCGCAGACGCTATGGACATCGGCTTCAACATCACCTATCTCCTGGATGTGCTCAACAGCCTTTCGGTCGAGGAAGTCGATTGCGCGCTGGGCGATGCGAACAGCAGCATGCTCATCACCGTGCCGGGCGACCGCCATTTCAAGTACGTAGTGATGCCGATGCGCATCTGAGCGCGACAGGAAAGCACAGGAAAAATGTCAGAAAGCGATTACAACTCGGGCAGCATCAAGGTACTGAAGGGACTTGAGGCGGTGCGCAAGCGCCCCGGCATGTACATCGGGGATACCAGCGACGGTACCGGGCTGCACCACATGGTCTTCGAAGTCGTCGACAACGCGATCGACGAGGCGTTGGCCGGATACTGCGACGAAATCAAGGTCGTCATTCATACGGATAACTCGATCAGCGTGCTGGACAACGGGCGTGGCATTCCTACCGGCAACCACCCGGACGACGAACACGGGCGGTCGACCCCGGAGATCGTCATGACCGTGCTGCATGCCGGGGGCAAGTTCGACAGCAATTCGTACAAGATTTCCGGCGGATTGCACGGCGTGGGAGTGTCGGTCGTCAACGCCCTGTCGGAGTGGCTCAAGCTTACGATTCGCCGAGACGGCCAGGTGCACGTCATCGAGTTTAAGGACGGCGACCCGGTAACGTCGCTCAAGGCGGTCGGGCCGACCGAGCGCCGCGGCACGGAGGTGCACTTCCTGCCGAGCAGGGAGGTGTTCGGCAACATCGAGTTCCACTACGACATTCTGGCGCGACGGCTGCGCGAGCTTTCGTTTCTGAACAATGGCGTGCGCATCGAGCTGCACGACCAGCGTGCAGGCAAGGAAGAAGTCTTTGCCTTCGCCGGAGGCGTGCGCGGTTTTGTGGAATACATCAACCGTTCGAAGAACGTGCTTCATCCCAACATCTTTTACACCCTGTACGAACGCGACAGGATGACTGTCGAGGTCGCGATGCAGTGGAACGATGCCTATCAGGAGCAGGTGCTCTGCTTTACCAACAATATCCCGCAGCGGGATGGCGGCACCCATCTCACCGCGCTGCGCAGTGCGATGACCCGCACCCTCAATCAGTACATCGAGTCGAACGAGCTCGCCAAGAAGGCCAAGGTTGAAACCACCGGAGACGACATGCGCGAAGGCCTGACTTGCGTGCTGTCGGTCAAGCTGCCGGATCCGAAGTTCTCTTCGCAGACCAAGGACAAACTCGTGTCCTCCGAGATTCGCCCGATCGTGGAAGACGCGGTTTCCGAGGCGCTGAACGCCTGGCTGCTGGAGCGCCCCGCCGACGCGAGGATCATCGTGGGCAAGATCATTGAGGCAGCGCGCGCGCGTGAAGCCGCCCGGAAGGCACGCGAAATGACTCGCCGTAAGGGCGTGCTGGACGGTTTCGGCTTGCCGGGCAAGCTTGCCGATTGCCAGGAGAAAGATCCGACGAAGTGCGAGCTGTACCTGGTGGAAGGCGATTCCGCCGGCGGCTCCGCCAAGCAGGGGCGCGACCGCAAGTTCCAGGCGGTTTTGCCGCTAAAAGGCAAGATCCTTAACGTGGAAAAGGCCCGCTTCGAAAAGCTGGTGTCTTCCCAGGAGATCGCCGCGCTGATTACGGCGCTGGGCACCGGCATCGGCAAGGAAGAATACCGGCCGGAAAAGCTGCGCTATCACCGGATCATCGTAATGACCGACGCCGATGTGGACGGCTCGCATATCCGCACGCTGCTGCTCACGTTCTTCTACCGTCAGATGCCCGACCTCATTGAGCGCGGCCATGTTTATATCGCGCAGCCGCCGCTGTACAAGGTCAAGCACGGCAAGGAAGAGCGCTACCTCAAGGACGATCACGAACTCAAGGAATATCTGCTGCGCCTGGCGCTCAAGGACGCCGAACTGGTGCCGGGCGAGGGCCGGGCGCCGCTCGCTCGCGAAGCGCTGGAAGAAGTCGCGCGATCCTACATCCTGGCCGAAGCGGTGATCGAGCGCGTTGGGCGGCGTATCGACCCCGCGGTTCTGGCGGCGCTGTTGAAGCAACCCGAGGTCGACGTCTCCGGCGCCGAAGGCACGGCGGAGTCGGCGCGGCGGTTGCAGGCGCTCTGCGGTACCGAGAACCTGGTCATCGAGCCGGGTTTTGATCCTAAGAACGAATCTCACTTCCTTTCGATAAGCCGCATGCAGCACGGCAACTTGCGGCAGACGTTCCTGGACGGCGATTTCCTGGAAAGCGGCGACTATGCCCAGATCAGACAGACGGCGCAGGTGCTGCACGGTCTGCTCGGCGCCGGCGCCGTGGTGCGTAAAGGCGACAACGAACGCGCGGTAGGCGAATTCAAGGAAGCGCTGGACTGGTTGCTGGAGGAGGTCAAGAAGGGAGTGACCATCCAGCGCTACAAGGGACTGGGCGAGATGAACCCCGGGCAGCTGTGGGAGACGACGATGGACCCGCAGTCCCGGCGGTTACTGAGAACGCAGATCGAGGATGCGATTGCCGCCGACGAGATCTTCACGACGTTGATGGGCGATCTGGTCGAGCCGCGGCGCGCGTTCATCGAGAGCAACGCGCTCGGCGTGCGCAATCTCGACGTCTAGCGCTTCTTGCTTTTCGCGCGCGGACGCGCGGCGGGGCCGCCGGCCGCTTTGCGCGTGCGGCCGGTTTTCGCGGCGACGGCACGCCCGCTGCTCCGCGCGGCGCCTTTCGCGCTGCCGCCCTTCGCCGCCTTGGCTGCCAGCAGCTCCAGCGCGTCGTCGAGAGTGATCTTTTCCGGGTTCAGGGACGCGGGAATGGTGGCATTAGTGCTGCCATGGCGAACATACGGCCCGAAGCGGCCTTCGCGCACTGTCACGCTACGCTTGTCCTCCGGATGTTCGCCCAGCGCCCGGCCGCCCCCGCTCTTGCCCTTTTGCTCGGCCAGCAGTTCCACTGCCCGATCGAGGGTGATGTCGTAGACGCTGTCGCTCTTGGGAATCGATTTGAAGCTGCCGTCGTGCTTGATATACGGGCCGAAGCGGCCGACGTTCGCCTCGACCGGTTTGCCCGAACCCGGGTGCATGCCCAGCTGTCGCGGCAGCGATAAGGCTTTGAGCGCCAGTTTCAAAGCCTCGTCCGAAGCATCGCCGGGCAGCGGCACGCCCTTTGGCCAGGCCGCACGCTTCGGCTTCTGCTTCGCGTCGGGCATGGTTTCGCCGAGCTGCACGTACGGCCCATACGGCCCGACCATCAGGAGCACATCCAGCCCGGAACCCGGATCGGCACCAAGGACCAGCGGCTCCTTGCGTACCGGTCCTGAACCGAAGGGCTCGGTGTAGTCGCATTTCGGGTAGCCGCTGCAACCGACGAAAAGGCCGCGTTTGCTGTTTTGCAGCAGCACCGGCTTGCTGCACTTCGGGCACAGCTCCGCCGGCTGGCCCTTCTTCTGCCAGGCCGGATTCATCAGCCCCTGCGAATATGCGGCCCAGCTCCTCACCCGCGGCTCGGCGGATGGCAACGGGATTCCACGGCTGACCGTCCCCTTGTTCTCCAGGTCGGAAGACAAGGTGGACCAGAAATAGCGCATGACGGCGATTCATTCGTGCGCGCCGTTGGAAATTTCGTCGAGTTCCTCTTCGAGGTTGGCGGTGAATCCGTAATCGACGTAATGATTGAAGTGCGATGTCAGAAAGCCATTCACCAGGCGGCCGACATCGGTGGGCAAAAAACGCTTCTTGTCGAGCAACGCATAGCCGCGATCCTGCAGCGTCGAGATGATGCTCGCGTAAGTCGAAGGTCTGCCGATCCCGAATTCCTCCAGCGTCTTGACCAGGCTTGCCTCGGTGTATCTCGGCGGCGGCTGGGTGAAGTGCTGTTCGCCGAAGAAGCGATCAACCGGCACGGATTCCTTTTCCGCCAGCGGCGGCAGCTTGGCCTCTTCCTCCTGCTCGACGTCATCGCTGTCTTCGGAATAGACCGCGATGAAACCCGGAAAAGTCAGAACCTGCCCGGTCGCACGGAACACGGTGGTGGGCTCGCCGGCCGCCAGGTCGACCGTCGTGGTGTCGAACCGTGCCGGCGTCATCTGGCAGGCAAGCGTGCGCTTCCAGATCATCTCGTAAAGAGCTGCCTGGTCGCGGCTCAGATAGGCCCTCACCGAATCGGGGGTCCGCAGCACCGAGGTGGGCCGGATTGCCTCGTGCGCTTCCTGCGCGTTCTTTGACCGGCTGCGGTACTGCACCGGCGCCTTGGGCAGATAGTCTGCGCTGAACTGCTTGGCGATGTAGCCGCGAATCTCGGCCAATGCGTCGTTGGCGAGCGTGAGCGAATCGGTGCGCATGTAGGTGATCAGGCCGACCGTCGATCCTCCGATGTCCACGCCTTCGTAAAGCTGCTGGGCGATGCTCATCGTGGTCTTGGACGTCAGTCCCAGCTTGCGCACCGCTTCCTGCTGCAATGTCGAGGTGGTGAACGGCGGCGCCGGCTGGCGGGACTTGGGCTTGCGCTCGACCCGCTGTACGGTGATCTTGCCCTTCGCCGACTTCTCGATCGCGCCGATGGCTTTTGCCTGGGCCGCCTCGTTCTCGAAGGTGAACTGCTCTACCTTGTTGCCCTTCAGCTGGTAGAGGCGGGCGCTGAACTTCTGCTTGCCCTTGTGGGCATCCAGGTGAATCGTCCAGTACTCGCGGCTCTTGAAGTTCTCGATCTCCTGCTCGCGCTCCACGATGAGACGCAGCGCTGGACTTTGCACTCGTCCGGCCGACAGGCTGGGCCCGATCTTCTTCCACAGAATCGGCGATAGATTGAAACCCACCAGGTGATCGAGTGCGCGCCGCGCCTGCTGCGCGTTGACCAGCGGCATGGAGATATCGCGCGGATTCTTCACTGCATCCTTGACCGCCGACTCCGTGATCTCGTAAAAGACGACGCGGTGCAGCTTCTTGTTCTTGAGGAGCTTCCTGCTCTTCAGGATCTCTGCAAGATGCCAGGCGATAGCCTCGCCTTCGCGGTCAGGGTCGGTTGCGAGGTAGATGTTCTCGGCCTTGCCCACCGCCTTGGCGATGGCGTCCACATGCTTCTTGTTGCGCTCGACCAGCTGGTAACGCATGGTGAACTCGTTACCCGGATCGACAGCCCCCTCCTTGGCCTCGAGGTCGCGCACATGCCCGTAGGACGCAACGATCTCGAAACCTCGGCCCAGGTACTTCTTGAGGGTCTTCGCCTTGGACGGCGACTCTACGATGAGCAGGCTTTGCGACATCCGCGCAAAAGGTCCGGACAAAAAGAGGCCGAGATGATAAGAACTTGCCGCATGCGCGGCAAGCCAAAACGCATCAGGCAGCGATGCTAGTGGAGATAACGATCCTGCTGGCCGGTAAGAAGTTCCTCGAGCACCAGCGCATCCACCGGATGCCGCTGGTTCCAGAGCACCATCAGCACGATCAGCTTGACCAGGTCAAGCCCTACGCCCGGCTCGGACAGCGCGCCAATACGTTCGATTATGAGTTCGCGCTGCGTGGGATCGATGACGTCGGAGTCTTCGAGAAAGCGCAGGAAGCCGCGAGCCTCCGGCGTAATTCTGCTGAGTTCTTCGTCGGTGAAAACGCGAAAACCGCCGCCCGCGCCGAGAGCCTGCCGGTCGGTCGACTCGCCTAGTTTTTCAAGGCCGCTGAGCCAGGTGAGCGCCTGCGAGATTTCATCGTCCTCGAATCCGGCCGCAGACAGCCGCTTCGAGAGTGTTTCGGGGTCGGGGTAGTTTCCGCTGTTGAAGTAATTCTCGACGAGGTACACCAGTATGTCGAACATGAGCCCCCGTAAGTGATTCAGTGGCGCCGCCTGCGCTAGCGCAGGCGCTGGAACTTTCCGCCGGGTGTCTTTGACACTACGCCTTCCAACTCCAGTTCCAACAGCATCGCCGAAGCCCCCTCCGGCGTCAAGCCGCTGCGCGCGCAGATGGCATCGAGGTCGGCCGGATCATAGCCGAGCGCGTCGAGCACAATCTGCTGTTGCGGCGACACGATCGCGGTAGTTGCCGCTTCCGCGCGAGCCGCGCCGTGATCGAGTTCTTCGAGAATATCGCCGGTGCTTTCGACGAGCTTGGCTCCCTGGCGAATGAGCAGATGGCAGCCCTTCGACACCGGCGAATGAATCGAGCCGGGAATTGCGAAGACTTCGCGCCCCTGCTCGAGCGCGTGCCGTGCGGTTGTCAGCGATCCGCTGTGCACCGCCGCTTCCACCACCAGCACGCCACGCGACAGTCCGCTGAGCAGCCGGTTGCGCCGTGGGAAGTTCGCCACCAGCGGCTTGGTGCCGATGGCGAACTCGGACACCAGCAGCCCCTCGCTTGCCAGCATGTGCGCCAGCTCGCGATTGCGGGCGGGGTAGACGATGTCCAGCCCGGTCCCCGCCACCGCCAGCGACCGGCCCCGGCCGGCGAGTCCGCCACGATGTGCCGCCGCGTCGATGCCGGCGGCGAGCCCGCTGACGATTACAAAACCGCGATCCGAGAGTTCGCGGGCGAAGGCCTCGGCGTTCTCCTCGCCCTGGCGTGTCGCGCTGCGGCTGCCGACGATGGCGATGGCGTCCCGAGCCAGCAGCCGGGTATCGCCGTTCACATACAGTGCCGGTGGCGGATCGCCGATCTGCAGCAATCGGGCAGGATAGTCATCGTCCGCCAGAGTCAGCAGTCGATGGTTCGGCTGGCCCAGCCAATCGAGCGAGGCCTTGAGCCGTGCCGGGTCGGGCCCGCGCACGATGGCCGCGGCCAACGCCTCGCCCACTACCGGCGCAAGTGCAGAGACGCTGGCGCCGATCGCCTCCTCGGGCGCGCTGAACGTCGCCAGCAGTTTGCGGAAAGTGGCCGGTCCGAGCTGCGGAATCAGGCTCAGCCTGAGCCAGGCCTCCTGCTCCGACCCGCTCGCCACACGGGTCAGGGCGTCTTGACGACGTCCAACACTCTGACTGGCCGTGTCGTGTTCATCACCAGCGCGTAGGAGACCCGGTCGAAGACGCGGAACACGAACACCACGCCGTAGCGCTCATCCGGCAAACGCACACGGGCATTGGCGTCTGCCGACCCCGGCGGCCTGACGACGTTGCCGGCGCGCGAAATTGCCAAAACATGGCCGCGCTCCAGTCCGTCGCGCGCACCGCGATTAAGCACGACCGCGGTCTGCGGCGCGATTTCGGTCACCGAGTCGTTGGGCCCGGCGATGATCTTGCCTTGCACCTGGGTGGCGGGCGCATGCGGCATGTACGGCGACGAGGTTTCCGCCGGCGCACTTACCAGCTTGTCGCCCGGGGCGATTTCCTGCACTGCTTTTGCGATGTTGATGGTGCTGATCTCGCCGTACTCGGTGACTACCGCGTCACCCAGATAGATTGCCTCGCGCGCCAGGATCTCGCCGCTGTCAGGGTCCTTGAACACCCTGCCCGGCCGCACGACCTGGAAGCGCTGTCCGTCGGCCACTACTACGCCCTCGACGAAGGCGATATCGTTGTGGCCCATCACCACGCGGCCATCGCGCGAGGCGATGATGGTCGGCGCCAGGGCAAGCTCGTGTTCCTCGATCACCAGGGGCCGGGTGAGAAAGGCCTGCAGATTCGCCGAAGGGATGCTCGGGATAGCACCAGGCGGCAGCCCCTGAGTACGGATCTTGGGATTGAGACGGGCGATCAGCAACTGCCAAGCGCCGTCGTCATCACCTTCGAAGCGGAGCCGGGGTACGCCGCCGGCGTAATCCAGCACGATGACATCGCCCGGATAGATCCAGTGGGGATTGCGGATCTGGTCCCGGTTCAGGCCCCAAATATCCGGCCAGCGCCATGGGTCACGCAGGAAGCGGGCAGAAATGCCCCACAGCGTATCGCCCTTCACCACGACGTAGCGCGATGGCGGGTTGTCGACCAGCGCCGGCACTTCGGCCTGCGCGTTCTCCTGCGCCGGCGCCACCGCGGGAACCGCCAGGCCGATCAGCGCACCCAACGCCATATATATAATTGCCTTGCCCATCGATGGCCCCCATGAATTGCGTTGCACTGGCGCCGAATGCGGCGTCGACCTGTGGCCGCGCAAGGCCGCAAACCCCATAGATTGGTTTAAATTCTGCATATACTGCTTTAAATTAGCAAGCAATTATGGCTTTGCTCCCGATATTGCGCTACCCCGATCCGCGGCTCCATAAGATCGCTTCGCCGGTGACAAAGGTCGATGACGAGGTGCGGCGGATCGTCCAGAACATGGCCGAGACCATGTACGCCGCACCGGGCATCGGCCTGGCCGCGACCCAGGTCGATGTTCACAAGCAGATCATCGTGATCGACGTCTCCGAAACCAAGGATCAGCTGCTGACACTGATCAACCCCGAAATCCTCGAACGTCGCGGCGAAAGCGAATTCGAGGAAGGCTGCCTTAGCGTGCCCGGCGTGTTCGAAAAGGTCGAGCGTTCCGAATGGATCCGGGTGCGAGCCCTGGATGCGGACGGGCAGCCTTTCGAATTCGAGGCCGAGGGCCTCCTGGCGGTGTGTGTGCAGCATGAAATGGACCATCTCAAGGGCCGGGTCTTCGTCGAGTATCTGTCGCGGCTGAAGCAGGACCGCATCGTCAAGAAGCTGAAGAAAGCGGAAAGAATCGCGCTTTGAGCGCGCCCGCCCGCCAGCGCAAGCGGCTGGTATTTGCCGGGACCCCGGCGTTCGCCGCCGCCGCCCTGGCGGCCCTGATGGCGGCCGGCCACGAAATTGTGTTGGTACTTACTCAGCCGGATCGGCCCGCAGGGCGAGGCCTAAAG
Source organism: uncultured Pseudomonadota bacterium (assembly GCA_937983055.1). Taxonomy (GTDB): domain Bacteria; phylum Pseudomonadota; class Gammaproteobacteria; order Burkholderiales; family Eutrophovitaceae; genus CALJLA01. The sequence continues at coordinate 20,201 of CALJLA010000297.1, read as the reverse complement.
CTGATCGAAAGCGACGTCAAACGGCTTGCCGCGGCGCATGCGCTGCCGGTCTTTCAGCCGGCCACACTGCGCGACGATCAGTCGCTGAAGCGGCTACAGGCAACCTCGGCGGATGCCATGGTGGTAGCCGCCTACGGACTGATCCTGCCGCAGGCGGTGCTGGATCTGTTTCCCCTCGGCTGCATCAACATCCATGCGTCTCTGTTGCCGCGCTGGCGCGGCGCCGCGCCCATCCAGCGCGCCCTGCTTGCTGGCGACTGCCGGACCGGCATCAGCATCATGCGCATGGAGGCCGGGCTCGACACCGGCCCTGTCTATCTTGCGCAAGACCTGCCGATCGGCCCGCGCGACACCGCGGGAGCCCTGCATGTCGCGCTGGCGGATCTGGGAGGGCGCTTGATTGTCGCCGCGCTGGACGGGATCAGTGACGGCTTGCTCAACCCGGTCGCGCAGCCCGAAACCGGCGTGACTTACGCGGCCAAGATTACCCGCGAGGAAGCGCTGCTCGATTGGCGGCGCAGCGCAGCCGACCTCGATCGCAGCGTTCGAGCGTTCAATCCGGTGCCCGGCGCCTACACGTTCATGGGAGCTGACACGGTCAAGGTCTGGTCGGCAGAGCCGGTGTCTGCCACCGGTCTCGCGCCAGGCGAGCTCGCTGCCGATGCTGGGCACGGTATCGTTGCCGGTTGCGGCGCTGGCGCCCTGCGCCTGATCGAGCTGCAGAAAGCCGGCGGCCGGCGCATGAGCGCCGCGGCGTTCTTTCGCGGTCGGGCGCTCGGCAGCGGCCTGCGCTTCGGCGCGTAGCGATTCACTTGCGCGAGGTTCTTCAAAGCGCCGCTCGCGTGGTTGCCGCCGTGCTGGCCGGGCGCAGCCTGGATGCGGTCCTGCGCGAGGCTGCAGCGATTGCTGCCGGTCAGTCCGCGCAACGCCCGATGATCCAGGCGCTGGCGTACGGCACGTTGCGGCAATTGGGCTACCTGCAGTTTGTCCAGCGCCAACTGGCACCCCGCACGCCAAAGAATACGCAGCTGTCGGCACTGCTATGGGTCGCACTGCATCAGCTTGCCCGCGGCGAGGCGGCGTACGCCGTGGTCGACGGCGCAGTCGACGCAGCCGCCGCGCTCGCCGGCAACCGGCACAAGGCGTTCGTCAATGCCGTGCTGCGAAACTATCTGCGGCAGCGCGCAGAGATCGATCGCGCAGCATCGGCCGACGATGAAGCGCGGTTTTCCTATCCCCGCTGGTGGATCGACAAGCTGCGCAGCCAGCTTGGTGCTGCGGCCGAGGCGGTGCTCGATGCGGGCAATCTGCATCCCCCGATGACCCTTCGAATCAATCTGCGGCGTATTGACCCTGAGCACTATCGCGCCAAGCTGGCGGAGCATGCGATCGCCTGCCGATCCCTTGGGGCTACCGCGTTGCTCGTCGAACCGCCATGCCCGGTAGAGGCGCTGCCGGGCTTCAGCGACGGCCTGGTCTCGGTACAGGATGCCGGCGCGCAACTCGCCGCGCCCATGCTCGATGCGAGGGCGGGGCAGCGGGTGCTGGACGCCTGTGCCGCGCCAGGCGGCAAGAGCGCGCACCTGCTCGAGCAGGCCGACATCGCGCTGACCGCGGTCGACATCGATCCGGAGCGGCTGCAGCGGGTGGCCGACAACCTGCGTCGCCTGGGGCTGTCGGCGACCCTGCTGCGCGGCGATGCCGGTGAGCCCGCGCAGTGGTGGGACGGGCGGCCATACGACCGAATCCTGTTGGATGCGCCGTGCAGCGCCTCGGGGGTAGTGCGCCGGCATCCCGACGTAAAGTGGCTGCGGCGCCAGGCGGACATCGGGGGCTTCGCGGGCCAGCAGCGCAGGCTCCTGGATGCCGTGTGGAAGCTGCTGTCGCCCGGTGGTAAATTGCTTTACGTGACCTGCTCGATCTTCTGTGAGGAGAATCAACACCAGGTCGAGGCATTCCTCTCGCGCCATGGCGACGCCCGTCTTCTGCAGCCGCCCGCCTCCGGGCTGCTGCTGCCCAACCCTGATCATGACGGCTTCTATCACGCGCTCATTGCCAAGGGCTGACCTTCGGCGCTGGTGGCTGGCTCTGTGGCTGCTGCTCGCGTCGCTGCACGCGCAGGCACAGGGTATCCACATCCGGTCAGCTGAGCTGGAACTACGCCAGGACGAGTACCACCTCGCGGCGACTTTCGACGTGCAGCTCACCCCCATCCTGGAAGAGGCGCTGAACAAGGGCGTGGCCCTGTTCTTCAGTGTCGACTTTGAACTGATTCAGCCGCGCTGGTGGACCCTGTATCTGTGGAATCGGCAGGTCGCCGGGTTCGTGCAGGAGCACCGCCTGAGCTACAACGCGCTGACCCGCCAGTACCGGCTCAGCTACGGCGGCCTGCACCAGAGCTTCGATACGCTCGACGAAGCGCTTTCGGTGCTTGGGCGGGTGCGCCGGCCGCGGGTCTTCGGCGTCGACGACCTTGCGCCGGATCGTGTCTACGAAGCGCAGATCCGCATGCGCCTCGACACCACCCAGTTGCCCAAGCCTTTCCAGATCGATGCCCTTGCGTCGCGGGACTGGACGCTTGCCTCCGGCTGGTACCGGTGGACGGTCACGCGATGAGCGAACTGCGAAGGGCGCTGCGCCGCTCTTTCCTGCTGCGCGGGATGCGCGCCCTGGTGGCGGCGTCGCTCGCGCTGGGTGCGCTGATGCTATACCTGCTGTCGACCGCCAGCGCCAACACCACCCTGTTCGCCAAGGATCTTCCGCTACTGCTCGCCCTTGGCGTGGCGACCGTGGTGGCGCTGCTGCTGCTAGTGGGCTACCAGCTGCTCACGCTGCGCCGCCGCCTGCGTGCGCGGGTATTCGGTTCGAAACTGACCTTCCGGCTGGTGCTGCTGTTTTCGCTGGTGGCGGTTTTGCCCGGCGCACTGGTCTACGCCGTATCGGTGCAGTTTCTGGCGCGGTCCATCGAGTCCTGGTTTGACGTGCGCGTGGACAAGGCGCTGGAGGGTGGCCTCAGCCTTGGCCGCCTGAACCTGGAATCGCGGCTGAACGATCTGCAGCGCAAGGGCGACACCATGGCGCTCGCCCTGTCCGAGCGCAGCACGGCACGGCAGGTGGCCACGCTCAACCTGCTGCGAGAGCAGGCGGCGGTGCACGAAGTCGCCTTGCTGTCCACCGAGGGGGCAATCATCGCCTTCTCCAGCGTCGATCCCACCAGCCTCATGCCCAGCCTGCCGGCGGCGTCCGTGCTGCGCCATGTCCGCATGCAGCAGGACTACACCGCCATCGAGGAAGCGGGCGAGCAGGGCTTGCAGCTGCGGGTGGCGGTACCGGTCAACGCCGCGGGCGGGCGTACCGAGGTGCTGCAGCTGATCGAGCAGGTGCCGAAGCAGCTTGCCCGCGATGCCGCGATGGTGCAGGAAGCCTACAGCGATTATCAGGAGCTATCCCTGTCGCGGGCGGGGCTCAAGCGCCTCTATGCGCTAACGCTCACCGTCTCGCTCGCCCTGGCGTTGCTGTCGGCGTTGCTGCTGGCGATACTGTTCAGCGAGCGCCTGTCGGCGCCGCTGGGGTTCCTGGCGGCGGGCACGCGCGCGGTGGCGCAGGGCGATTTCAGCCAGCGCCATCCGGTGCGCAGCGACGATGAACTCGGCCTGCTGACCGAATCGTTCAATACCATGACCGGCCAGCTGGCGGACGCCCAGGCGGCGGCCGAGCGGCACCAGGCAGCCCTTGCCGGCGCCAAGGCATATCTGGAAAGCGTGCTTGCCAACCTATCGGCGGGCGTTCTCGCGTTCGACGGCGAGTTCCGGCTGCGCTCTGCCAATCGCAGCGCGGAACAGATCCTGGGCGCATCGCTGGCGGCGCAAACCGAATTCACCGCCACCGACTGGCAAGGGCATGCGCCGCGACTTGCCAGCATCATCACTGCGGCGCGCGAGCGTTTCGCGGAAACTGGCGGCGCGCCGTGGGAGCGCCAGATCGAAGTCGACACACCTGGCGGCAAGCAGGTGCTGCTGCTGCGTGGCTCGAGCTTGGCGGCAGCGGGAGAAACGGGCTACGTGCTGGTATTCGACGACATTACCCATCTGCTGCAGGCGCAGCGTTACGCGGCATGGGGAGAAGTGGCGCGGCGGCTCGCGCATGAGATCAAGAATCCGCTCACGCCGATCCAGCTTTCCGCCGAGCGGCTGCAGCGGCGGCTCGCCGACCGGCTCGACCCGCAGGACTCGGACATGCTCGCGCGGTCCACGCAAACCATCGTCAACCAGGTGGCCGCGCTGAAAAGCATGGTCGATGCGTTCAGCCAGTATGCGCGCTCGCCCGAGCCCGAGCTGCGGCCGCTCGATCTGAATGCCCTGGTGCGCGAAGTGCTGGACCTGTATTCAGGCCTCCGGCCGATGCTGCGCACCGACCTGGCGGAGGGCGTGGTGCCGGTATCGGGCGATTCGGCGAAGCTGCGCCAGGTGATTCACAATCTGCTGCAGAATGCCGAGCAGGCGGTTGCGGAAGTATCCGCCCCGAACATCGTGGTGCGCACCGATATGAGCCCGACCCAGACGAAGCTGTCGATCAGCGACAACGGGCCCGGGTTTCCGGAGCAGATGATGGCGCGCGTCTTCGAGCCGTACATGACGACCAAGAGCAAAGGCACCGGCCTTGGGCTTGCCATCGTCAAGAAAATCGTTGAGGAACACAGCGGCAGCATCTCGGTGGCCAACCTGCCCGGCGGCGGGGCCGCGGTCGAGGTCGTGCTGCCGCGCGCGGTGCTGGCGCCGGTGGCGCAGCCGAAGGCGGCCAATCGGTGAGCCAGATCCTGGTGGTCGACGACGAGGCCGGCATCCGCGAGCTGCTGTCGGAGATTCTGCGTGACGAGGGTCACCAGGTCCGGCTGGCGCAGAACGCGTCGGAAGCACGCCAGCTGCGCACCCGGCTGCGGCCCGACCTGGTGCTGCTCGACATCTGGATGCCGGATACCGACGGCATCACCCTGCTGAAGGAGTGGGCGGCAACCGGGCAGCTGACCATGCCGGTGGTGATGATGTCGGGGCACGGCACCATCGATACCGCGGTGGAAGCCACCCGCATCGGCGCTTACGCTTACCTTGAAAAACCCATCGCGCTGCAGAAGCTGCTCGGCACGGTGGGCACCGCCCTGCGCAGCGGCATGCCGCGCACCCCGCATGCGCAGGCGCTGGCCACAGTGGGAAAGTCCCCGGCGGTCGAACACCTGCGCGCGCACATCGAGCGGCTGAAGAACGTCCGTACTTCGGTGCTGTTCGTGGCCGAGCCCGGCGCCGGCGCCGAAGAGTGCGCCCGCCAGCTGCACGCGCAGAGCATGCCGTGGGTGGTATTGGATGCCGGCGAAGCGCTGACCGGTGCACTGGCTGACCTCGCGGGGCGGGCGGCCGAGGGCAGCCTGTTCCTGCGCGAGGTGTCGCGCCTCGATGCGCAGCAGCAGGATGCCCTGCTGTCGCAGCTCGGCGCGCTGGAGCGCTCCGGCGTGCGGCTGCTGTCCTTCGCTTCGCGGGCGCTGCCGGAACTCATCGCCCGGGGCGAATTCGACCCCCGGCTGTACGCGGTCCTTGCCGGCGTGATCGTGCGCGTGCCCAGTTTGCGCGAGCGTGCGGAGGATGTGCCCGAGCTCGCCAATCTCATTCTCAACCGCGCCATCGAAGCGCGCGAAGCGCCATCGCGCACCTTCAGCACCGCCGCGTTGAATGCCTTGCGTCACTATCAGTGGCCCGGCAACCTCGTTCAGCTCGAATCGGTGGTCAAGACCTGCGTGCAGCTCGCGGTCGGCGAGGAAATCGGCGTGGCCGACGTCACCAATGCGCTCGCTGAACTGGATGCGCCGCTGCCCAGCACCAGCCAGTCGCTGCCGCTCGACCGGGAACTGCGCGAGGCGCGCGATGCCTTCGAGCGCATCTACTTCGAGTATCACCTCGCGCGGGAGGGGGGCAACATGAGCCGCGTGGCCCTGCGCGTCGGCCTCGAGCGCACCCACCTTTACCGCAAGCTCAAGCAGCTCGGCGTAAAACTGCCCCGGCGAGCGGAAGACTAGCCTCGCGGTCGTCCCGCGGCGGTGGGCTAGAATACGCGCGCTCCGCAACTGCCGACGATCCCGGCGCCCACCGCGGCCCCGGGATTTTTTGTTTCGAAGAGGACATCAATGGCAACCCGAACCGAACTGGCCAACGCAGTGCGCGCGCTCGCTATGGACGCGGTGCAGAAGGCCAATTCAGGCCACCCCGGCATGCCGATGGGCATGGCCGATATTGCCGAAGTGCTGTGGCGGCACCACCTGCGCCACAACCCGGCCGACCCGGCATGGGTCAACCGCGATCGCTTCGTGGTCTCAAACGGTCATGGATCGATGCTGCTTTACGCATTGCTGCATCTGACCGGCTATGACCTGCCGATGGACGAGCTCAAGCGCTTTCGCCAACTCCACTCCAAAACCCCGGGGCATCCGGAATACGAGTGCGCGCCGGGGGTGGAAACCACCACCGGTCCGCTGGGTCAGGGCCTCGCCAACGCGGTCGGCATGGCGGTCGCGGAGCGTGCGCTGGCGGCCGAATTCAACCGGCCGGGCTTCGACATCGTCGATCACTGCACCTACGTCTTTCTCGGCGACGGCTGTCTGATGGAAGGCATTTCGCACGAGGCCTGCTCGATTGCCGGCGTGCTCGGCCTGGGCAAGCTGATCGCGTTGTACGACGACAACGGCATTTCCATCGATTCCGAGAAAGGCCGCATGCCGCAGTGGTTTGCCGACGACACGGCGAAGCGGTTCGAAGCCTACGGCTGGCATGTCATCCCGGACGTCGACGGCCACGATCCTGACGCGGTTGACGCCGCAATCCGCGCGGCGCAGTCGGTCGCTGATCGACCGTCACTCATCTGCTGCAAGACGGTGATCGCCAGGGGCGCGCCGAACAAGCAGAATACCGGCGCGGCGCACGGTGCGCCGCTGGGCGATGCCGAGGTGGCGGCGGCGCGCAAGGCGCTGGGCTGGAATCATGCGCCGTTCGAGATTCCCGACGCGGTCTATCAGGGCTGGAATGCGCGCGAGCGCGGCACGCGTCTGCAAGAAGACTGGCGGCAGAAGTTCGCCGCCTATGCGAAGCAGTTCCCGGCCGAGGCGGCTGAATTCGAGCGGCGCATGCGTGGCGACCTGCCGTCCGCCTGGCAGGAGAAGTTGCGCGAACTCGTCGCGGGCATCGACCGCAAGGCCGAGACGATCGCCACCCGCAAAGCCTCGCAGAACGCGATCGAAGCCCTAGGCCCGCTGCTGCCCGAACTGATCGGCGGCTCGGCGGACCTCGCCGCGTCAAATCTCACCTTGTGGTCGGGCTCCAAACCGATCGGGCGCGAAAGCGGCGGCAATTACGTCTTCTACGGCGTGCGCGAGTTCGGCATGTGCGCCATGATGAACGGCATGGCGCTGCACGGCGGAATCATTCCCTACGGCGGCACCTTCCTGGTGTTCTCGGACTATGCGCGCAACGCGCTGCGCATGGCCGCGCTCATGAAATTGCGCACCGTCTTCGTGTTCACCCACGACTCCATCGGGCTGGGCGAGGACGGCCCGACTCACCAGCCGGTCGAGCATGCCGCGAGTCTGCGCTACATACCCAACATGGATGTCTGGCGGCCGTGCGATGCGGTGGAGACCGCGGTGGCGTGGTCGGCTGCGGTGCAGCGGCGGGAGGGACCGACCAGCCTGCTGTTGTCGCGACAGAACCTGCCGCATCAGGCGCGCAGTGCTGCGCAGATCGATGCGATCGCGCGCGGCGGCTATGTGCTGGCCGATACCGAACAGCCACGCGCCGTGATCATCGCCACCGGATCGGAAGTCGCCCTCGCAATGGGCGCGCACAAGGCGCTGAAGGATGCCGGCATCGCGGTGCGCGTGGTCTCGATGCCGTCGTCCACGGTATTCGATCGGCAGGACACGGCCTATCGCGCTTCGGTGCTCCCGTCGGGGCTGCCCCGGCTGGCCGTGGAAGCCGGCGTGCCGGATTTCTGGCGCAAGTACGTGGGACTGGAAGGCGGCGTGATCGGCCTGGACCGGTTTGGCGAGTCCGCGCCGGCGGGCGAGCTGTACACGCACTTCGGCTTTACCGTCGAACGCGTTGCCGCCGCGGTCAAGGACCTGGTGTAGGATTCATCGGCCCATTCCGCGGACGCTGCCTTGGCTCGATCGGACGAAGTGCGCCTGGTTGCCGACATCGGCGGCACCAATGCGCGCTTTGCCCTGGTAGCCTCCGGCACGCTGACACCGCAGCTCGAACAAACGGTGCGCTGCGCGGACTTCGACAGCCTGGAGGGTGCCGTGCGCGCCTACCTTCGCGGCTGCGGCGATCCGGTGGTGCGCGAGGCCGCCTTTGATGTGGCCACCGGCATTACCGGCGACTACGTCCATCTCACCAACGGTCCCTGGGGCTTTTCCGTCGAGCAGACGCGCCGCGCGCTCGGCCTGTCGCGGCTTACGGTAATCAATGACTTCACTGCGCTGGCGCTGTCGGTGCCGGCGCTGCGCCCCGAAGAAAAGCGCAAGATCGGCGGCGGTGCGGCCGTGGCCGATACCGCGATCGCGGTGATCGGGCCGGGGACCGGGCTGGGCGTTTCCGGGCTGGTCCCGGTCGCTGGCGGCTGGGCCGTGCTGCAGGGCGAAGGCGGCCACGTCAGTTACAGCCCCGGCACGCCCCGCGAACTCGACGTCTTGCGCTGGCTGCTGGGCCGTTTCGATCACGTCTCGACCGAGCGGGTGGTTAGCGGCATGGGCCTGCAGAACCTGTACCAGGCGATTTGCGCGCTCGACGATGTCGAGGCGAAGCCACTGGCTCCCGATGCAATTACCGCAGCCGCTCTCGCGGGCGACCATCCGCAATGCCGGGAAGCGCTGGATCTGTTCTGCGCGGTGCTCGGCGGCGCCGCTGCCAACCTGGTGCTGACCCTGGGCGCGCGCGGCGGCTGCTACATCGGCGGGGGCATCGTGCCGCGGCTCGGCGCGTATTTCGACCGTTCGCCGTTTCGCGCCCGCTTCGAGCACAAGGGCCGCTTCTCCAACTACGTCGCCGCCGTGCCGACGTATGTCATCGATGCCGTCAACCCGGCCTTGCGCGGGCTTGCCACGCTGTTTTCGGGCGCGGGAGGCGCCGATGCCCACGCCGTTTGACTTGCTCGGGTTGACCGCTGGGGCGCTGACCACGATCGCGTTCGTGCCGCAACTGCTCAAGCTCCACGCGACGAAATCCGGGCGCGACATCTCGCTCGGGATGATGCTGATCTTCTCGCTCGGCGTGCTGTTGTGGCTGGTGTACGGGCTGCTGATCGGCTCGCTGCCGCTGATCCTGGCCAACGTGGTCACCCTGGCGCTGGCACTCATCATCCTGATCCTGAAGCTCCGCTACGCCCGCCGGCGCATCCGCCTCGACGACATCAACCTGCCCTGAAGCGGATCAGGGGGCGCGAAGCCGCTTCTCGCTCTGCGGGTCGAAGAACACCGCCTTCGAAAGATCGAACGCGAGGGCCATCGTCTCGCCCGCGCGGCAGGCATGCTCGGGGCGCACCCGCGCGCACACCGTGGCGTCGCTAATCTGGGTAAACAGCAGGGTGTCCGGCCCGGTGGGCTCCACCAGATCGATGGTCAGGCGCTGCTCCTGAACCTTGCTCCCTGCCGTCTGCCCGTTTCCGCCGGCGCTGATCTGTTCAGGGCGCAGCCCGAGAATGACCGACTTGCCGATCCAGGGGCGCAATGCGGCCTGCTGTCCCGGCACCGACAGCGCGAACGCGCCGCTTGCCGTCTTCAGTTGCACCGCGATATCACCGCCGCGCTCGACGACTTCGGTACGGATGAAGTTCATCGACGGCGAGCCGATGAAGCCGGCCACGAACAGATCGGCGGGCTCGTCGTAGATCTCCTGCGGCGGGCCGAACTGGCGGATCTCGCCGCCGTGCATGACGGCGATGCGGCTGCCCAAAGTCATTGCCTCGATCTGGTCGTGGGTCACATAGACGATGGTGGCCTTGAGCCGCTCGTGCAGCAGCTTGATCTCCATGCGCATCTCGACCCGCAGCTTGGCGTCCAGGTTGGACAGCGGTTCGTCGAACAGGAAGAGCGCGGGGTCGCGGGCGATGGCGCGGCCCATCGCCACCCGCTGGCGCTGGCCGCCGGAGAGCTGCGAGGGCTTGCGGTCGAGCAGATGCTCGATCTGCAGGATCTTCGCCACCCGATTCACGGTCTTCGCGCGTTCTTCCTTGGGCACTCCGCGCATCTCCAGTCCGAAGGAAATGTTCTTGCGCACACTCATGGTCGGATACAACGCGTAGGACTGGAACACCATCGCGATATCGCGATCTTTCGGGCTCAGGTGATTGACGACCTGGTCGCCGATCAGCACGTCGCCGGAGGTTGGCGTGTCGAGTCCCGCGATGATGTTGAGCAGCGTCGACTTGCCGCAGCCCGAGGGCCCGACCAGGATCAGAAAGTCTCCGGAGTCGATCGACAGATTGATATCCTTGAGCACCTCGGTGCTGCCGAAGACCCTGCGCACGTTGCGAACTTCGAGCGATGCCACCGATCCCTCCCTCAGCCCTTGACCGATCCGGCGGTCAGGCCGCGAACGAAGTACTTACCGGCCACCACGTACACCAGCAGCGTTGGCAGCGCGGCGATGATGGCGGCGGCCATGTCGACGTTGTATTCCTTCACCCCGGTCGAAGTATTGACCAGGTTGTTGAGCGCGACGGTGATCGGCTGCCGCTCGCCAGATGAGAACACCACGCCGAACAGGAAGTCGTTCCAGATCTGGGTGAATTGCCAGATCACCGTAACCGTGATGATCGGCGGCGACAGCGGCAGGATGATGCGCCAGAAGATGCGAAAGAACCCTGCGCCGTCGATGCGCGCGGCCTTGGTCATTTCCTGCGGCACGCTGACGTAGAAGTTGCGAAAGAACAGCGTGGTGAAGGCCAGCCCGTAGACCACGTGCACGAACACCAGCCCGGTCGTGGAATTGGCAATGCCCAGCCAGCCCAGGGTCTGCGCCATCGGCAGGAGCACCACCTGAAACGGGATGAAGCAGCCGATCATCAGCAGGGTGAACAGCAGGTCGCTGCCGCGAAAACGCCACATGGTCAGCACGTAGCCGTTGAACGCGCCGATCAGCGTCGAGATCAGCACCGCCGGCACTACGAAGCTGACCGAGTTCCAGAAGTTGCCGCGCAGTCCGCTGCAATCCACGCCGGTGCAGGCGCTGGACCAGGCCTTGGCCCAGGCCGACAGCGTGATTTCGGCCGGCAGCGCAATCAGATTGCCGGCGCGGATCTCGTCCAGCGTCTTGACCGAGGTGCTGACCATCACGAACAGCGGCGCCAGGTAGTACATTGCCAGCAGGATCAGCAATGCGTAGATGACGGCGCGACCGAGCAGTCGCGGTCCGGCGGTGCGTACTTCGGCGTGCTCAGCCATGGCGCTGCCTCCGCAGCTCGGAATACATCAGCGGCACCACCACCGCCGCCACGGTGAACAGCATCATCATGGCGCTGGCGGCACCCAGGCCGATCTGGTTCCGGGTAAAGCCAAATGCGTACATGAAGGTGGCGGGCAGATCGGAGGAAAAACCCGGCCCGCCGCCGGTCAGGGCCATCACCAGGTCGAAGCTCTTGATCGCGATATGCGCAAGAATGATGATCGCGCTCAGAAATACCGGGCGCAGGCTGGGAATCACGATCGACAGGTAGATACGCGGCATCGATGCGCCGTCGACCTGCGCCGCCTTGATGATGGATTCGTCGATGCCGCGCAGCCCGGCCAGAAACAGCGCCATCACGAACCCGGAGGATTGCCAGGCGCCGGCAATCACCACCGTGTAGATCGACATGTCCGGGTTGACCAGCCAATCGAAGGTGAAGTCAGTGAATCCCATCTGCTGGACCAGGCGCTCCAGCCCCAGGCTGGGGTTCAGAATCCATTTCCACGCGGTGCCGGTCACGATGAACGACAGCGCCATCGGATACAGATAGATCGAGCGCAGGGCCCCTTCGGCACGAATCCGCTGGTCGAGCAGCACCGCCATCAGCAAACCGACGGCGAGGCACACAAGAATGAACAGGCTGCCGAACACCGCCAGATTGGTGAGCGCTACCCACCAGCGGTCGTTCTGGAACAGCGAAATGTACTGGACGAGGCCCGCCAGCTCGTAGCGCGGCAGCATGCGCGACTCGGTAAACGACAGCCATCCGGTCCACAGAATGAAGCCGTAGACGAACACCAGGCTGGCGAGCAGGGTGGGGCCAAGCACCAGCTTGGGCAGCGCCTGCTCGACGACGTCGCCCAGCCGCTTGAACGCCGGGCTTGCGGCAGAACTCACGGGAAACCCAGAGTCAGTACGCGGCCACCGGGCGGGGCGGTCAGTCGCCCCGCCGGCGTCACGTTATCGCGACCGGGCTGCCGAGGCCATCTTGGCTGCGGCGTCCTTGGGCGTCATGTTCGAATTCATGAACTGGGTTACCACGTCGAACATCGCGCCTTGTGCTGCGGCCGACATCGCCATGCCGTGCGCCCAACTCGGCACCAGCTGGTTCGACTTGGCGCTGGACTGGAATTCCGCCGATGAGTCCTTGGCGCAGCTGTCGAACTTGGCCAGATCCATGCCGCTGCGTGCCGGGATCGAGCCCTTGTTGAGGTTGAACACCTCCTGGAACTGTGGCTCCATGATGGCGGCCGCCAGGTCGCGCTGCGCCTTCTTTGCCGCCGCGGCCTTCTGCTCGAACATGATGAAGCTGTCGATATTGAAGGTGAACGCGCCAGAGGTGCCGGGCGCGGGCATGCAGATGTAGTCCTTGCCGGGCACCTTGCCGGCGGCGGTGAACTCGCCCTTGGCCCAGTCGCCCATGAACTGCATGGCCGCCTTGCCGTTGATGACCATGGCGGTCGCCAGGTTCCAGTCGCGATTGGCGGCATCCTTGTCGATGTACTGCTGCACGGTGCGCAGTGTGGCAAACGCCTTTTCCATGGTCGAGCTGTTCAGCGCCATCTGGTCGAGATCGACGAACGCCTTGCGGTACCAGTCCGCGCCACCGACCCCGAGGGCCACCGATTCGAACACCGTCGCGTCCTGCCAGGGCTGGCCGCCGTGCGCTACCGCAATGAAGCCTGCCTTCTTGATCTTTTCGGCAGCCACCGCGAACTCGTCCCAGTTGGTCGGAATCTTGGCGCCAGCCTTCTTGAACACCGCCGGGTTTGCCCACATCCAGTTCACCCGGTGCACGTTGACCGGCACCGCGACGTAATGACCCCGGTATTTCATGGCATTGCTGACCACGCCGGGCAGCAGGCCGTCCCAGTTGCCGGCCTTGGCCACATCGTCCAGGTTGGTCAGGACGCCTTCGCGGCCCCATTCCTGAATCGACGGGCCCTTGACCTGGGCAGCGGTCGGGGGCTGACCGGATACCACCCGCGACTTGAGCACCGTCATCGCGTTCTCGCCGCCGCCGCCGGCAACGGCGAAATCCTTCCATTGATGGCCACGCTTTTCCAGGATCTTTTTCAGTTCCGCGACCGATTTCGCCTCGCCGCCGGAGGTCCACCAGTGCAGCACCTCCACCTCGCCGGCGTTAACCGCGGAAGACGCGCCCAGTCCGAGCGCCAAGCAGAATGCGGCGACGCCTGCCGCAGGCTTAAGAGACCTCATCGCACGTGCTCCTCCAGAGTCGTTATAAGTGTCGTCGCGCAGCAGGCGCGCCCGCCATGTGGCTTCAACTGCAGCCTGACTGCGGGCAAGCGACCTGCAGCCAATATAGGAGACCCGGGCGCGCCGCGCAATCGACGCGTTGAGTCCGGCAAAAAGGTCCGGATTCGCCCGCGGCAAGTGCAGTAGAATTCCGTTTTTTCGCACGAGGTCCGACATGACCATACGCGTAGCAATCAACGGCTACGGCCGCATCGGCCGCAATGTCCTGCGTGCTTTCTACGAAGCCGGGCGCAAGCACGACCTGCAGATCGTCGCCATCAACGATCTCGGCGATGCTGCGACCAACGCGCACCTGACCCTGTACGACACTGCGCATGGCCGATTTCCCGGTACCGTGGCGGTGGACGGCGATCACCTGGTGGTGAACAACGACAAGATCCGCGTCTGCGCGCAGAAGAACCCCGCCGACCTGCGCTGGAAGGAACTGGGCGTAGACGTGGTGATGGAGTGCACCGGCCGGTGTACGAGCAATGCGAAGGCCGGCGCGCATCTGACGGCCGGCGCGAAGAAGGTGATCATTTCTGCGCCCGGCGAAAAGGACGTCGATGCCACCGTTGTCTACGGCGTCAACCATTCGGTGCTGAAAAGCGCGCACACGGTGATCTCCAACGCCTCGTGCACCACCAACTGCCTGGCGCCCCTGGTTAAGGCGTTGCACGACCGCATCGGCGTGGTCAACGGTCTGATGACAACGATTCACGCCTACACCAACGATCAGGTGCTGACCGACGTCTATCACAAGGATCTGCGGCGTGCGCGTTCGGCGACCATGTCGATGATTCCGACCAAGACTGGCGCCGCCGCGGCGGTAGGCCTCGTGCTGCCGGAGCTGAACGGAAAGCTGGATGGATTTGCGATCCGCGTGCCCACCATCAATGTCTCGGTCGTGGACCTGAGCTTCGTGGCCAAACGGTCCACCAGTGTCGACGAGGTAAACGACGCGGTGCGCAAGGCGGCGGAGGGTGAACTCAAGGGCGTACTGGAGGTGAACAAGGCGCCGCTGGTCTCGATCGACTTCAACCATAACCCGGCGTCTTCGATTTTCGACGCGACGCTGACCAAGGTCTCGGAAGGCACGCTGGTCAAGGTATGCGCCTGGTACGACAACGAATGGGGCTTCTCCAACCGGATGCTCGACGTCGCCGTCGCCCTGGCCAAAGCCAAGTAGACTGAAACCGCGGCGCGCCAGCGGCGGGTCGCCGGACCGCCGGCCCGTTTGAGCAGGAAAGCACTCGACCCATGTCCATTCTTCGACTGACCGATCTCGACCTGCGCGGCAAGCGCGTTTTCATCCGCGCGGATCTCAACGTGCCGCAGGCCGACGACGGCAGCATCACCGACGACACCCGCATCCGCGCCTCTCTGCCCGGCATTCGCCATGCTCTCGATGCCGGCGCGGCGGTCATGGTGACCTCCCACCTCGGACGGCCGACCGAGGGCGAGCTCAAGCGCGCCGACTCGCTGGCGCCGGTGGCAAAGCGGCTGTCGGAACTGCTCGGGCGGCCAGTGCCGCTCAAGACCGACTGGGTGGGCGGGGTGAGCGTGAAGCCCGGCGAAATCGTGCTGCTGGAAAACTGCCGGGTCAACAAAGGCGAGAAGAAGAACGACGAGACGCTGGCCCGCAAGATGGCGAAGCTCTGCGACGTGTATGTGAACGACGCATTCGGCACCGCACACCGCGCCGAGGCGACCACCCATGGCATCGCGCGCTTCGCCCCGATGGCCTGCGCCGGTCCCCTGATGGCGGCCGAAGTCGAGGCGCTAACCAAGGCGCTGCGCGAGCCGAAGCGCCCGCTGGTTGCCATCGTGGCCGGCTCCAAGGTCTCCACCAAGCTCACCATCCTCGGCGAACTTGCCCGCAAGGTCGACCAGCTGGTGGTGGGCGGCGGCATCGCCAACACATTCCTGCTTGCGCGCGGCTGGAAGATCGGCAAGTCGCTGGCAGAAACCGATCTGGTGGGCGAAGCGCGCAAGATCATGGATGCCATCGAGTCGAATGGTGGCAACATCCCCCTGCCGTCCGATGTGGTCTGCGGCAAGGCGCTTTCGGCGGAGGCGGCCGCTACCACCAAGGAAGTGAAGGACGTCGCCGACGACGACCTCATTCTTGACATCGGGCCGCGCAGCGCGAAGCAGCTGGGCGACATCATGGCCAAGGCCGGCACCATCGTGTGGAACGGTCCGGTCGGCGTGTTCGAGCACGAGCAGTTCAGCGCCGGCACGCGAGTGCTGGCGCAGGCGATCGCCGATTCTCCGGCGTTCTCGATTGCCGGCGGCGGCGACACGGTCGCGGCGATCGCGAAGTTCGGCATTGCTGACCGCATCGGCTACATCTCCACCGCGGGGGGCGCTTTCCTCGAATTTCTCGAGGGCAAGACGCTGCCGGCGATCGAAGTGCTGGAAGCACGCGTAAAGGGCTGATCGGCGCAACATGCAGCGAAGCACCAAGATCGTCGCTACCCTCGGCCCGGCGTCCACCGACCGGGAAGTCCTCACCCGCATGATCGCGGCCGGCGTCGATGTCGTGAGGATGAATTTCTCGCACGGCACGGCAGAGGAGCACATGGCCCGCGCCGAAACGGTGCGGGAGGTGGCGCGCGCGATGGAGCGCACCGTCGGCGTCATGTGCGACCTGCAGGGCCCGAAGATCCGGGTCGGCAAGTTCGAGAATGGCCGGATCACGCTGGCGAAGGGTGATGAATTCACGCTGGATGCCGAATGCACGCTCGGCAACCAGGAGCGCGTCGGCCTCGACTATCGCGAATTGCCGCGCGACGTGCGGCCGGGCGACGTGCTGCTGCTCGATGACGGGCGGTTGGTGCTCGATGTGCAGAGTTCGTCCGGCGGCAAGATCGTGACCCGGGTGCGGGTCGGCGGCGAGCTCTCCAACAACAAGGGAATCAACCGTCAGGGCGGCGGCCTGACCGCGCCGGCGCTGACTTCAAAGGACATGGAGGACATCCGCACGTCGGCAAAGCTCAATGCGGATTTTCTCGCCGTGTCTTTTCCGAAAAGCGGCGCAGACATGTACATGGCGCGCGAGCTGATGCGCGCCGCCGGCGGCCACGCCATGCTGATCGCCAAGATGGAGCGTGCCGAGGCGATGAACGCGATCGACGATCTGCTGCGCTCGAGCGACGGCATCATGGTGGCCCGCGGCGATCTCGCAGTCGAGGTCGGCGACGCCGCAGTGCCGGCACTGCAGAAGAAACTGATCCGCGCCGCGCGCGAACAGAACAAGCTCACCATCACCGCTACCCAGATGATGGAGTCGATGATCGCCAGCCCGGTGCCCACGCGCGCCGAGGTCTCCGACGTCGCCAACGCCGTGCTCGACGGCACCGATGCGGTGATGCTTTCCGGAGAAACCGCAACCGGCCGCTACCCGGTGGAAACGGTGGAGGCGATGTCCCGCATCTGCCTGGAGGCAGAAAAATCCACCGAAGTCACGCTCGACCGTGAATTTCTCAATCGGGTTTTCACCCGGGTCGACCAGTCGATCGCGATGGCGGCGTTGTTCACCGCCTATCATCTGAAGGTAAAGGCGATCGCGGCGCTTACCCAGTCCGGTTCGACCGCGCTGTGGATTTCGCGGCTCAATTCCGGCGTGCCGATCTACGCGTTGACGCCGGAGATCACCACGCGCTATCGCATGAGCCTGTTCCGCGACGTATTTCCGTTCATGATCAGCTATCACGGGCACGACCGCGATCAGCTGCTGCTGGAGGCGGAGGAACAACTCGTCAAGAGCGGCGTCGTGCAGAAGGGGGACCTGATCGTGCTCACCTTCGGCGAGCCGATTGGCAGCGCCGGCGGTACCAACACGATGAAAATCCTGAAGGTGGGTGAACGCCGCCGGCCGTAACTGCCGGCCAGCTCTTTTCTACGCTTTCCACTGCATCAACAACAAACAGGCATCAGAAAATCGAAATGGCACTGGTATCGATGAGACAGCTGCTGGACCACGCTGCGGAGAACGGCTACGGCGAGCCCGTGGAGGGGCGGAGCGGTGCCTGCGCGCGGTGCGCGCAGGTGCGACCCCCGCAGCGGGCGTGGGCGCGCATCGAGCGCCGGTAGTACAGGCACTGCGTGGGCTGAAGGTTCGAAACGAGAGGCACCGGGGAAGAGATATGGCACTGGTATCGATGAGACAGCTGCTGGACCACGCTGCGGAGAACGGCTACGGCGTGCCCGCTTTCAACGTCAACAACCTGGAGCAGATCCAGGCGATCATGCAGGCGGCGGACGAAACCGACAGTCCGGTGATCATGCAGGCCTCCGCCGGCGCGCGGAAATACGCCGGCGAGCCTTTTCTGCGCCATCTTATTCTCGCGGCGGTGGAGATGTATCCGCACATCCCGGTGGTAATGCACCAGGATCACGGCGCCAGTCCGGCGGTGTGCCAGCGCTCGATTCGTTCCGGGTTTACCAGCGTGATGATGGACGGCTCGCTCAAGGAGGACATGAAGACCCCGGCCTCGTACGAGTACAACGTCGAGGTCACCCGCCGGGTAGTGGAAATGGCGCATCCGGTGGGCGTATCGGTCGAGGGCGAGCTCGGCTGCCTCGGTTCGCTGGAGACGATGAGCGCCGGCAAGGAGGACGGCTCCGGCGCCGAAGGCGCGCTCACTCACGACATGCTGCTGACCGACCCCGACCAGGCCGCGGACTTCGTGCGCCAGACCGGCGTGGATGCGCTGGCGATCGCCATCGGTACGTCGCACGGCGCCTACAAGTTCACCCGCAAGCCGACCGGCGACATCCTGGCGATCGGTCGCATCAAGAAAATTCACAAGCGAATTCCCAACACCCACCTGGTCATGCACGGCTCGTCCAGCGTGCCTCAGGACTGGCTGAAGGTGATACGCGACAACGGCGGCGAGATCAAGGAAACCTACGGCGTGCCGGTGGAAGAAATCCAGGAAGGCATCCGTCATGGCGTGCGCAAGATCAATATCGACACCGATATCCGGCTGGCGATGACCGGGGCTATCCGGCGGGCGTTCAACAAGGACCGCGGCGAATTCGATCCGCGCAAGTATTTGAAGGAGTCGATGCAGGCGGCAAAAGCGATCTGCAAGCAGCGCTTCGAGGCGTTCGGCACCGCCGGCAACGCGGCCAGGCTCCGGCCGATGCCTCTTGAGGCGGTCGCCGACGGTTATGCCAAGGGCGCCTACCGTGCGGTCGTGCAGTGAGGCGCGCAGACCTGGCGGTCGGACGCCGACGGCGCCCGGCAAACGCACGCCAAGCGGCGCATAGGGTCTGAGACGAGATGGCTGCCAGAAACGCGTCCCGCCGCCAGCCGCTGAAGCCGCTGGTCGGCGTCGTCATGGGCAGCGACAGCGACTGGCAGGTGATGCAGCATGCCTGCCAGATGCTCGCCGAGTTTGGCATTCCTTTCGAGGCGCGGGTAGTCTCCGCGCATCGCACGCCGGACGAGATGTATGCCTACGCGGAAAAGGCGCAGAGCCGGGGCCTGCGGCTGATCATCGCCGGCGCCGGCGGCTCGGCGCACCTGCCCGGAATGATCGCGGCGAAGACCACGCTGCCGGTGCTCGGCGTCCCGGTAACCTCACGGGCCCTGGCTGGACTGGATTCGCTGCTGTCGATCGTGCAGATGCCGAAAGGCATTCCGGTGGCGAGCTTCGCCATCGGCGAGGCGGGTGCGGCCAATGCCGCCCTGTTTGCCGCGGCCCTGCTGGCCCATGACAGCCCGCGTCTGTCGAACAAGCTGTCCGCGTTTCGTCGCCGGCAGCGCGCAAAGGTGCGTGCGATGAAGCTGCCGGCGGTCATGCGCACGGGCCGGCGCAAGTGATCCCGCCCGGCAGTTGGCTCGGACTGCTCGGCGGCGGCCAGTTGGGCCGCATGTTCACCATGGCCGCCCAGAGCATGGGCTACAAAGTGCTGGTGCTCGATCCCGGCACTGACAGCCCGGCCGGCAGCGTCGCCGACGCCCATCTTGCGGCCGATTATCTGGACGAGGGTGCGCTGTCGGAGATGGCCGCGCGCTGCGCGGCCGCCACTACGGAGTTCGAGAATGTGCCGGCCGACAGTCTGCGCGCGTTGTCGCGCAACTGCATCGTAAGCCCGTCGGCCGACAGCGTATCGATCGCGCAGGATCGCATCCGCGAAAAGACCTTTCTGCGGGACAGCGGTCTTGGTGTCGCGCCGTTCGCCGTAGTGCGCGCCGAGCCCGATCTCGACGGCCCGGACATTGCCGCGCTGCTGCCTGGCGTGCTCAAGGTGAGCCGCTTCGGCTACGACGGCAAGGGACAGGCGCGCGTCGCGGATGTGCAGGCCTTGCGCCAGGCATTCGCGCAGCTTCGGCGAGAGCCCTGCGTGCTGGAGCGCTTTCTTCCGCTCGAACGCGAAATATCGGTGGTCGTGGTCCGTGCTTCCGACGGTGTGGTGCTGACTTACCCGCCGTCCGAGAACCAG
>CALJLA010000296.1 GCA_937983055.1 uncultured Pseudomonadota bacterium | reverse complement strand
CACCACGATGCTGGGGCGCCCCGACGCCTGCCGGAGTCGACGCACGAGGTGATCGACGTCGCCGTGACGGTAGCGATGGAACCGGGCCCTGGACAGCAGCATGCCGTCGTTAAGCGAGGCGTGATTGAGCCGATCGGCGAAGATGGCGCTGCCGGCGTCCGCCAGCGTGCTCAGCACGGCGAGATTGGCGGCGTATCCGCTCGACAGCAGGAGCGCCCGCGGCAGTCCCACGAACCGCGCCAGCCGCTCTTCCAGTTCATGGTGGGGACGATGATGTCCGCTGACGAGGTGCGAGGCGCCCGCCCCTGCACCATACCGGCGCGCGCCGTCGACCATCGCCTCGATCACCCGCGGATCCGCTGCCAGCCCCAGATAATCGTTGCTGGCAAACGCGAGCAGCGCACGTTCCTCCACCACCAGACGTACACCGGCCGACCCGTCATTGATGCGACGACGGCGCGCGAGGCCGGCGGCGCGCAGTTCGTCTAGCGTTGCGGCAGGATCGTTCATTGCGCGCCGGCCAGGCCCCGCATTCCGACCGCAACAACCGGGCCGTCAGTCCCGGCAGGCGGATACCGGTTGTTCTGCCGGCATCGCCCGCAATCCGAGGCGCGCAAACAGGGCGCGGTCTCGCTCGGCCTGCGGATTGGCCGTGGTCAGCAGCCGGTCGCCGTAGAAAATCGAGTTGGCGCCTGCCATGAAACAGAGCGCCTGCAATTCATCGGACATCTCCTCTCGCCCCGCCGACAGGCGAACCATCGATGCCGGCATGGTGATGCGGGCGCACGCGATCGTGCGCACGAACTCGAACGGGTCGAGCTTGCCAGCGCCGGCAAGCGGCGTACCCTCGACCTGCACGAGATTGTTGATCGGCACGCTTTCCGGCTGCGGATCCAGATTCGCCAGTTGCGCAATGAGCGTCGCCCGCGTCGCGCGCGATTCGCCCATGCCCACGATGCCACCGCAGCAGACCGACAGGCCCGCCTCTCGCACCCTGCGCAATGTCCCAAACCGGTCTTCCTGGGTCCGAGTGGAGATGATCTGCCCGTAGTACTCGGCAGAGGTGTCGATGTTGTGGTTGTAGTAGTCGAGACCGGCGGCCTTCAGTTGCTCTGCCTGCCCGTCGCGCAGCAATCCGAGGGTGGCGCAGGTTTCCAGGCCAAGCGCCTTTACCGCCGTCACCATTTCGGCGACCTTTTTCAGGTCGCGCTGCTTCGGGCCGCGCCACGCGGCGCCCATGCAGAAACGGGTGGCGCCGCCGGCTTTCGCCGCGCGCGCCGCGCTTACCACCGCCTCGACCGACAGCATCGGCTGGTTCTCGACGCCGGTGTGGTAACGCGCAGCCTGCGGACAGTAGCCGCAGTCCTCCGGGCAACCGCCGGTCTTCACCGACAGCAAGGTGGACAACTGCACCTCGTCGGAAGAGAAGTGCTCGCGATGCACCTGCTGAGCCCTGAAGAGCAGGTCCGGCAGCGGCAGCGCGTAAAGCGCCTCGATATCGGAAACGCTCCATGGCGCCTTGGTCGGCGCCCGGTCCGGCGCGAGATCCTGCGTGGTGGTATTCATGGTGTGGGACAGGCGGGCTGTGCAAACTGCGCGGATCATGTTGGATAACAACGCAGGCTGTCAAACTGCATACGAATGTTTTCTGACAGTATTGCCGCACTTGTGCGCCGGTTTCTGCCGGTCGCCTGCGCTTTGTGCGCCGGCCGTGCCGGCGAATCGGGGCTGTGCGCGGGCTGCTTTGCCTCGCTGCCCCAGCTGCAGGCCCCGCAATGCCCGGTATGCGCCGTGCCCACGCCGGAAGACCGGCTCTGTGGCCGCTGCCTGTCGGAACCGCCGTCTTTCGATCGGGTTGTGACGGCGCTGGAATATGGGCACCCGGTCGACGGCCTGGTGTCGGCACTCAAGTACCGCCGGCAACTGTTCGCTGCCCGTCCGCTGGCCTACTGTCTTGCCCAGCGCCTGGAGCAGGAACCCTATCCCGACCGCGTGCTGGCCATGCCGGTGTCCCACGCCCACCTGCGCGCGCGCGGCTTCAATCAGGCTATGGAAATCGCACGGCTCGCCTGCCGCGAATTCGGCCTCAGGCCGGATACAGGGCTCGCCACGCGATTGCCGATCGGCGCTCCCCAAGCGTCACTGCCGTGGAAAGAGCGCCGCAAGAACGTGCGCGGCGCTTTTCGCTGCGAGCAGGATCTGTCGGGCCTGGCGGTCGCGGTCGTCGACGATGTGCTCACCACCGGCGCCACGCTAGACGAACTGGCCCGCGTGCTGAAGCGGCGCGGCGCCCGATCGGTGGTCGGCTGGATCTGCGCCAGGACTCCGGCGTCCCACTGATGGCGCATCAGCGCTGGCGCACCGTCAGCTCCTGGTACTGGGATTCGACGAAGCGCTGCAATTCGGCGTTAAGCACGCGCGGTTCGGCAGCCCGCAGAAAGGCATCGCGCGCGTCTGCGTACTGCTCCAGGGCGCGGAGGCTGATGCCCAGCCCCATCAGCCAGACGGGGTTTCCAGGCGACAGCGCAAGCGCGTTCCGGTAGTGGGCCGCCGCCTCGGCATGACGATCCTGTCGTTGCAGCGCAGCCGCGAGGAAGGCGTGATACTCGGCGTCGGCGCCGACGTACGGCCGGACGGCCTCCAGCGTGCTTACCGCCGCCGCAGCGTCGCCGCGATCCAGTTCCAGGCGCGCGAGCAGCATCGCGTGCCGCGGCTGCCGCGGATTCACGGCCAGCGCCTCGCGCAGCACCTGTTCCGCGTCCTCAAAGCGCCTCGAGTCGACCAGCAGGCCGATCAGCGCCTGGCGCGCGGCCAGGTGCGAGCGATCCTCCTTCAGTGCGGCGCGAAACGCCGCTTCGGCATCTGTCAGGCGCCCCTGCCGCAGCTTGCCGGCGCCCAGGCGGAACTGGTTCTCCGCGCGCTCGTAAGCCGTGAGCTCCCGTGCCTGCTTTTCGATCGGCGGCGAGGGCAGGTCGCCGGGGATGACGATCTCTTCCACACTGTCTGCGCCCGGGCTGCGGGCTTTCGGCGGCGCGGGCTCGGCCTCGGCCGTTGCGGGCCGAGCGGGCGTGGGGGAACTTGCCTCCGTGGCCTGCAATGCCGGCTTATCTGGTGACGCGGCGGGCGGCGGCACGCTCTCCTTCGGCTGACCTCGCGCGACGGCCGCGTCCGACACGGTTTTGTCGTTCCTGGGCTTCGCCGGCTTCGACGGCGCGGACGGCCTGACCGGCGCCGGCGGCGGCGCCTCCGCGCGCGTCGCAGGCGCCGGCACGGCGCTCAGCTCGGCCGACAACTGAAACACCGGGACCAGCAGCGCTTGCTGCACTTCCGGTGCGGCCGCTCCGGTGATCGCAGGCGGCGGCCCGGCTTCGTCGACTCGCTCCGCAGTTCGTTGTCCCGTCGCCGTCTTCGCGGCCGAGCTCTGCTGCGCCTGCCACTGCTGCCAGCTCATGTAGGCGGCAGCCCCTCCAACGGCAAGCAGCACTACACCCACGAGCACCGGAACCACCGGTGGCCGGCGTTCCGGCAGCGAGCGCGCCTGCGGCGCCATCGGGGACACGTCACTGCCGGTGGCATGCCGTTTTTCCAGATCCTTGAGCAGCTGATTGATCAGACTCATAGCCAGTAAAACCAGATTGCAAGGCCGAGCCCGGCCACTGCGCCCACTAATGCCGGCGTGCGCCAGCGGGTTGCATGAAACGCCGCCGGTGTGTCCTCTGCCGCGCGCTCGACGTGCCTGCGCGTGACCACCTGCTTGCCTTCGCCATAGGCCGCCAGCATCGCCTTGTGCGCCACCACATTGATCAGCCGCGGCACGCCACGACTCACCTGGTACAACGCATCGATTGCCGCCGAGCCGAACAACCGTGTGCCCGCGTAACCGGCCACGCGCAGGCGGTGCGCGACGTAGTACTCCACTTCGCGCCGGGACAGGCCGCCCAGATCGTGGTTGAAGGTGATGCGCTGATTGAGCTGGCGCACCGAAGGCCGCGCAAGCTTGACATCGAGCTCGGGTTGACCGAACAGGATGACCTGCATGAGCTTGCGTTTCTCGGTCTCCAGATTGGACAACAGGCGCAGCGCTTCGAGAGTTTCCTCGGGCATCGCCTGCGCCTCGTCGATGCACACGATCACGCGGCGGCCCTCGCGGGCGAAATCCAGCAAGGCGTGGCTTAACGCCTTGATCAGGTGATGCTGGTCGTCGTTCTTGTCGACTTGCGCATGCAGCTCCTCAGCCAGCGCCAGCAACAAGCCGCGCGGGTCGAGCATGGGGTTGGGCAGGTAAGCGGCCACCTGGTCGGCCGTGAGCGTGGTGAGAAAGCGCCGGCACAGCAGCGTCTTGCCCATGCCGACTTCGCCCGTGATCTTGATGAAGCCCTCGCCGGTGGCGACTGCGACCAGCAGCACATTCAGCGCTTCCTGGTGCGATGTGCATGCGAACGCAAAGGTGGTATCCGGCGTCAGTCCGAACGGCGGTTCGCGCAGGCCGAAATGCGCGCGATACATCTCTACGCACTCCGCTCGCCGGGGCGCCGCGTTTTTGCGCCGGCGCCAGACTCAGCGCGCAGGTGTGGCGGGGTTAGGGTTCCGGGCGCCGGCGGCGTCAGGGGCATTGAACGTACCAAGGCGATCACGTGTGTCGAGTATATCCTGCTGCCAACTCGACGGCCCCTGAATAACGGTCGGCTTAAGCAGGATGACGAGCTCGCTCTTGATGGTGCTGCTGTTGGCCTTCCTGAAGAGATTGCCGACCACCGGCACGTTGCCGATACCAGGCACCTGACTGCGGTCCCGGGCCTGCACTTCCTTCATCAGACCGCCGATCGCCACGATATTGCCGTCAGCCACCCTGACGATGGTGCCGAGATCGATGTCCTCGGTGCGCTCGATCACGTTGCTGACCGAAGGATGAATATGCAGGGTGATCATGTTGTTGGCGTCGATCTGGGGCGTCACATCCAGCGCCACGCCGGAGAAGAAGGGCTGCACGGTAATGGTCGGCGATTGGGTGCTGGTGGTGCCGGTAACCGTAGTATTCGTGGTGACATTTGTCACGAAGAATTCGTCGGTGCCGACCTTCAGCACCGCCTTCTGGTTGTTCAGAGTGGCAATGCGCGGGCTCGACAGCACCTGCAGATTGCCCTGGGTTTCCAGGAACGAAATCAGTGCCGCAAAATTGCTGGTCTGGAACGCCAGCCCGAACAGCGCGCCCGGCGTGCCCTGCCCGGTCGCGATGGAGCCCGAGACCCCACCGAGATTGGAGGACAGGGTTGAGTTTGCCGCAACCGATCCGTCAGGACTGGTGGCGGTGAACGTGGAAAGAGTGCCGCTCGTTGACAGCGTGGTGCCTGGAGTCAACACTCCGGCTGCAGCGCGGGTGTTACTGCCGCTGCGGAAAGCCGACCAATTAACGCCGGCCTGGAACTGGTCGGACAGTTCGACCTCGATAATCTTGGCCTCGAGCATTACCTGACGCTCGACCACCACCGACATGGCCTGCAGGAAATCGGCGACGCTACGCAGTTCGGCCGGCAGTGCCCGCACCACGATCACGCCCGCCTGCGGGCTCACCACCACGTTGCGTCCGCCTTCGGTACCCACCAGGGTCTTGATCGCGCGGTCGAGTTCGCTCCAGAAATCGTTGTCCGAGGTAGTGGTCACCCGGCTGCTTTCCAGCGCGCGGCTGGAGGTGGTGCCGGGCAGCGGCGCGTTGGTCGGCCCCTGGGTGCCCGGCGCGGTGGAGTCGGAAATCGCCCCGGAGGAGATCCGCACCTCGGTTCGCCCCTTGCGCTGGCTGAGCAGATAGTTCACCTGGAACACGCGGGTCTGCAGCCCGACCGGCTGGATCATGATGCGCGTTCCCTGGACCTTGTACTCGTAGCCGTAAAGCTCGCGAATCGTTTCCAGCGCCTCGAATACGCTGACATCCTTGAGGTTGACCGACAGCGTGCTCTTCACCTCCGGATGCACCACCATGCTGTAGCGGGTGCCTGACACGATCGCCATGAATACCTGGGGCGCCGGCGCATTGTTCACCTGCAGATCGAAGCGCGGCTCGATGGGCTGGCCGTCGACCTGTGGCATTTCCACCACCAGCGGCGGCAGCAAGGCGTCAGTGACCGCCGGCGGCTGCACTCGCGGCGTATGTTCAGCGGCGCGCTCGAGTTCGCGCTTCGCGCTCTCGAACTTGGGCGGCCGCGGCTCCAGGTTCGCGCAGGCAGCCAGCACGGTCGCCGCCAGCACGATCATCGTCCGCACGAGGGCATTTCCTGTCTTCGTCATCAGCCTTCTTCTCGCTGTGCGCCTGTTTCGGTCGCGCGGGTTGCATCCGGCGACTCAGCCTCGCCCGGCATTCGGCCGGGCCGCTTTACGACTTCGGGAAACAACTCCAGCCGGCGGAGTCCCGCCGACCCCCGCAGCGTGACCGCGCCTTCCTCGATTGCAACGACCCGGAACCCCGACACGCTTTCGCCCACGTTCAGCAGGCGGCCATCGATGATGGCCGAGCGCCGGTCCGGGGCGATCAGGATGCTTTGCAGGCTCAGCCCCGCCCGGCGCTCCCCGGCCCCCGACTCGCCCTTGGACGGCCCGAGCAATGCCGGCGGACGCGTCGGGTCGCGCAACTGCTGTGCACCGGCCGCATTCGACGCGACTGCCGCAGCAAGGACCATTCCAGCAAGTAACGTCGGCCGCCTCATGATCAGACCACCATCCATTGTCGGTCGAGAGACAGGGTGTACAGCACCACCGTCAGTCGCACCCGCGGATAGCCGCTCGCGTCCATCTCGGCCTTCGCCCAGAACATTTGCCAGGGAAGCTTTTCCAGCCGTGCCAGGTAGTCGAGCAACGCCAGGTAGCTGCCTTCCAGCGTGATCTCGACGCCGTGCCTGAACACGCCCGAGCGGTCTTCTTCCGACGGGGCATTGCCCGACACCGTGGTGACCGGCAGCGTCTTCAGCGCCACCAGTTCCACGCGACGGTTCTGCGTAAGCATGTCTTCAAGGACCGCGGCCATCCGATCCGGCGGCACCAGTCCACGATGCACGGAGCGCACGCGCGCATCGATATCGGCGATTTCGGCTTTCAGCTCGCTGATTCGCTGGCGGGCCACAGCATCCGGGTCCTGTGCGAGCTGCCGTTTCAGTTCCGTGACCTGCGCCTGCGACAGCGCCAGCTCGTTGTTTACCTGGGTCAACTGCTTGTCGAGCTGGCGGTTCTTCGCAAGGCTTGCATCCAGGATCGAAAATCCGATCAACAGGATCACGACGATGCCTCCGGCAAATACGATCAGGCGCTCGCGCCTGGCCAGCTTGGCAAACTTCGCCTCGAGCGTCCGCCAGCGTTGCTTCATTCGCGGCCTCCAGCCTGGGCCTCCGGCGACGCCGTCGCCAGGCGAAACTCAATGAACGCCGGCAGGGGCTCCTGCTTCTCCGCCGCGCCGGCGCCCGGCCTGCGCATCTCCAGCTGGGCAAAGGCATGGCCGCGCATCACCAGCTCGCGGTTGAGGCGCTGCACGTAGCTCGGCACGAAATCCGGCTGCAGCGCCCTGCCCTGCAGCACCACGTCGCGTCCGGCATTCGAGACCGACAATCCGGTCAGCCACAGTCCGTCGAAAGACTGGCGCGCAAAAGCCTTGAGGTGCTCCGAGAAACCCCTGGTGTCGCCGAGCGCGCCCGCGCCCAGCGTGGTCATCACCTGGTGTCGGCTGGCGAGATCTTGCTCCAAGCCAGCCAAGTCACGCTCGAGCGCCGCATCCACGCGGCGATTGGCGACCTGGGCCGCCAGTTCGCGCAGTTCGGTTTGCGCAGCCGTGCGCTGCTGGGTTCGCTGGGCCAGGTCGTCCTGGAGCGCGGTTGTGCGCATGCTCGCCAGCGTGATTGCCAGCAACGCCAGCACGGCGGCCGCGCCCCAGGCGGCCGCAAGCCCCGGCAGCGACAGCCATTCGCGCTTGCGCTCGAACGCCGGGTTGTAGAGGTTGATCTGCTGCATCAGGCGCTTGCCGCGCTGCGAAGGGCAGCGCCGAGATTCAGGAAATGCTGCGCCTGTGCGGCACTGTTCGACAGGCCGGGTACCTTATCCATGTCCATCACGGTATCCAACGCTGCCGTCTGCACCGGAACGTACAGGTTCTCCATCAGGTACTTCTCCAGACCGACATCGTCCGGCATCGGGGCCACCAGCACCTTGGCCACGGGGACGGCGCTGAACTGTCGGTCGAAGTGATCGAGCGATCGCTGCAATTCCAGAACGATGCGGTCGAACAACTGTGTCTTTTGCTCGGCATCGGCCATCAGCAGTTGCGTGTAGCCCACCTCAATCGAGCGAGACAGGTACAGCTCGCCGGCGGCAGTGAAGGTCAGCAGGCCGCGCTCCTGATCGAACGACAGCATGGCCAGACCGCGGCCGTTTACCTCGAACAGCGCCGCGAGGTTGCGTTGCGCCATTTCCGGTATATCGATGACGGCAAGCGGAACACGCGCCTCGGAAAATTGGCCCATGCGTCCGGCGATAACCTCGTTGTGCGCGGCGACCGCGATGACCGAGCGGCTCCTCGACTGGCCGCCCCCATTGCCGGGCAGACTCAGCACGTCGACTGTCGCGCCCTCCACCGGGTAGTCCAGCACGTCTTTGAGGCGCCAGCGCACCGCCTGCTTGACTTCGGCCTCCGGCACGCTGGGCGCGTCGAGCACCTGGAGCTGGTACTCGCCCGTTGCGAGCAGTGTCGAACAGCGATATCGATCGAGGCGCAGGTCGCGCCGCGCACGGCCCAGCGACTCAATCGTGCCGCCTTCAAGGTGAAAGGACTCGCACGTCTCGACCACCGGGCGCGCGGCCGCGCCGCGCGCGATGCGCGCGACATCGATGCGATCCCTCAGAATCTGAACCGCGACCAGATCCGAATTCTGTTTGCGCCCGAACATGTCACGGTCAAAGTTGAAAACCAACGCGAAAATATATCAATAACTTATTGTCGTCAATGAAGAAATAGTTCTGGAGGCGTCTGTGCGCGAATCAATAGTTTTCTTCGAAGTATATGAATTCATTACT
>CALJLA010000295.1 GCA_937983055.1 uncultured Pseudomonadota bacterium | reverse complement strand
CGGCGATGCCGGTCCGCTGTCATCCGCCGCCAATTTGCGGCCGTAGGATGCCAGGTCACGTTCGGAACTCTTCGCAAACAACTTCCCGAACGTCTGGAAATACTTTTCGCGTTCCGCGGGGTCTGGAATCTGGTTGATCACCTTCACGGTACTGTCGGCCATCCGCAAGTACCGATTGTTTAAGGGAACCGACGAGTAATACGTTTCCAATTCGGCCAGCAAGGCGGTCGCATCCTGCTGTTCCTGTTTGACCGCGGCGTCTAAAGCCTTACGCTCGATTTTACAGAACTTCACTTCGGCCACGATTTTCTCGGCCGTTTCGTTCTTCATCTGCTCCGCAAATTCCATTAACGCCTGATCAGCCTCCTCGTCGTCCCATGCCTTCGCGCGCAGCGCGTCAAAGACCGCCAGGGCGGCAATCACGCGGTACTTCTCCTTCGTGTCGGCGTTGAGTATCCGTTGAGCCGCTTCCACAATTCCCTCGGTGTACCCCGGCCGCTGCTGGATGGCTTTCGGCTTATCCTGCATGTCGAAGATGTAAAAGATTAGTTTGAAGGGCGAAAGGTCTTCTGCCGGAGCGTAGAGGTTCTGTTCGCGTGGCAGTTCGCCATACTTCCATTCACGGGCGCCCTCCGTCTCCTCCGCCGACAGCGGCGTGACGAACCACAGGCAGGCCAGTCCGCTCAGCACCGCCGGAAGATATCTGTTCTGCATGGCAATCCTTTTTGACATCGTTTCACCCTTTAATTGGACCAGCGGATAACGCTCGCAACCGGCACGCTCGCATCCACTTTCGCCTGCGTACTCTGAACCCTTTATGATAGCACGCTGGGAAAGTTCGCGATATATCGGAGTTTGCGGCAGCTGGACGACGGGGACGTCCTGGCTTGCCGCAATTCCCGCCCTAGGCTGAAAAAAAAAGCCGAAACATCCCAATACACGATAGGGATGCTCGGCACCGCGATGCTACCAGATTGTCAAGCCTGCCAGCGACACGTACGGCGACGCCTTTCCTGGCTCACGCCACGGCCACACCATCGACAAACGCGTTCAAGATGTCCATGGTGGATACGATTCCGATCAGCCGGCCTTTGGCATCGGTCACGGGCAGCCGATGGACGCGGTTCCGCAGCATTTCGCGAGTGGCTTCGACGATGCTTGCTTCGCCCGAGACCGAGTTGACATGTTCGCACATGACCTCTTTGATCTGCTGGTCGGCCAGGCCCGCGTCGATCTTTCTCTGCAGCCACTGCCGCGTGTAGGGATCGGCGGCATTGAGTTGATCGAGATCGTTTTCGTGGTCGCATTCCAGGTCGACCAGATCGGTCGTGGACAACATGCCGATACAGCGCTGTTTGCTGTCTACGATCGGCAATGCCGAAACCCGGTTCTCCACCAGCAACTGCAGGGCAACTCGCAGAGAGTCATCGGGATACGCGGTGACAACGTCGCGGCTCATTACATCCTTTACACGAACATCATTGCTGTTTCTGGTCATTGCACTTCCTTCTTGTTAGAGCGTGTTTCGACACCGACGTTTCCGACAGGGCGAATCTCTTTCTGAGCCGTTACTTTCGACTGCCTTCTTCGTTGGGCGCCTCGCCAACCTGGTTACAACTAGCCTCTTCCGCGTCTCCTCAAACCTTCCTTCACATCCCTGTTCGTGGAAGCGAACAGGGACACGTTCCACAACAGACGACGGCTCACGATTACTCGAACAGGTCGCCTACGTTCTCCACGGCTTTGCGCACGGGATTGACGAGTCCATGACCCTGCTCCGACGCCTTCAAGTAGGCTCGCACCGCGGCACCGTGCAGTCCGGCGGCTTCGTATCGCTCGCCCAGTTCTTCGTAGCCGTTCAGCACGTTCATGCTCAAGTCCGTCGCCTGGTCCATGTGCTCTTCAGCTTCCTGTAGCATTTCGCGTTCCAGATAGAGCGGTCCGAGCACGTTGTGTGCCTTGCCGACAAAGTTGTCGGCCCCCATGGCATACATCAGGTCGCCAACGCTCGGTGGCACGACCGGCATGGCTGTCCGTTCCGCCGCGTCCCAATCGATCATGCAGAGTGGCTTGTCCCACGGAACGTTGCCAGCCAATTCAACGGCCCGCTCCAGTTCCTGGATGGCCGCCAGGCGGTACATGGCTCGTGTATTCGGCACAACGTCGATGTTCGCCAGCGAAGCCAACCGCGTCGTGTCTGGACGCAATCCACCGTCCCAGTCGTCGGCATAGTGGGCCCGTTGCAGGTGCAGGATGCCAGTAACGTAGTGGACCACGGCGTTATCGGGGTCCGCCTTCGCGGCCAGCTTCAAGGCCTGTGCCGCATTGTCGAATTCCAGCAGCCGCAGGTTGGCTTGCGCCATTGCCACATGCTTCCACACGGCGGTCGAACGCGGCATTTCCAGGCGATCCCACGCTTCAATCGCGCGCTCCCACGCTTCCGTCTCATGGTCGCCCAAGACAAGCCACAACTCGGAAGCCAGGTCAACCGACTGCATAACGGGCTGATCGGGTGTGGTCACAATGATCGGTGGATCAATCGTCAATGGCTGAGCGGCCTCGCGGGCCTGTTCCGGCAGTTCCCGAGGCTCGGGCAGTGTTCCTCGCGTGTTCGCCCCCGCTGCCGTCGAGGAAAGCAACGCAATCAAGGCCAACGCGGCAACAATCAGCAAAATCCATTTCGCAACCTCCGTTTCGATGTGGGTGTGCTTTTTAACGAACATCACGCACCTCCTTTCCTACGGAGAAAATGTTGGTTCTTCGATTCCCTAAATGGGCAAAGTGTGTGCCATCTGCCGGAAGCCTCGCACACCCCCGATTTTCCCGTAAGTTTCAACGATTACGGGATTTCTACGGGGACGGCAACGCCGGCAAAACGCTCACATGAGCGCAGTAGCGCGCAAGGGTGCACAGTGCTGTCTCACGCTCTGTTTGCGCAGTGTCCTCCGGACAGCAAGAACGGAGGAAGTGGCCTGCCCCGCGGAAAACGGCAACCGCGTTCGCAAGTCGCAGTGGAGGCGGCGATTTTCGAACCGAATTTCCTGCGCCAGGCGGTACATCATTTGCCGAGTTACCCCAATCGACGTCATGGAGCGTATCGATGTGGATACCTCAAAGCGAGACACCTATGCAGTTCGACCGGGAACTCGTACCGAAAAAACAGTCAGGTTCTACGTTGCAACCGTCATCCCATGAGCGTCCGCGATCCAGGTTGGGTTCCTCCAGCGGAGAAAAGAAATCCGCGCCTTCCAAGACACTGCTCAATTTTTGGCTGGACACCTTCCTGCTGCTCAATTTCGTGACGTTGCTGTACGTGGCCACCGTGGTCCGTTTCGTTTTTCCCGCCGGAACCGTTGCCGACGACTGGACGCTGTGGGGCTTTTCGTTTGATGCGTGGAGCGACCTGCAATTCGTCTTGTTGGGGATCCTGGCCATGGGAATCACGGTACACGTCATGCTCCATTGGCCGTGGGTTTGCGGTGTACTCGCCAGCCGTCTGCTGCCCCGCGGTGCGGCTTGTCGCGTTCGAGCGCATTCACACTCACCGCAATCTCCTTCCAGGGTTCTGGCCCCGGACCGCGCTTCGTCCGGCAGGTCGAGGCCAACTGCGGCGCCCTTTCACGCGCCTCACCCCTCGCGCCTCGCGCCTTTCATCGCGCCGCTCATTTGTTCGACAGCCCCCAGACGTAAGCGGCCAGCAGATGCACCTTGTCCTCGCTCAGGAACTGCCCCCAGGCCGGCATCGCGTTCTGGCGGCCCTGGGTGATCGCTTCGATGATCGCGCTCTGGCCGCGGCCGTGCAGCCAGATGTCGTCGGTCAGATCCGGCGCGCCCAGCGACGGGTTGCCCTTGCCGTCCGCCCCGTGACAGACGGCGCAGTTGGTCGCGAACAGCTCCTGCCCGCGCGCCGCGCGCAGCGTATCGTGGGTCTTGCCCGACAGCGACATCACGTAGTGCGCGACATCCTTGGTGCCTTCGCCGCCCAGCGCGCCGCCCATCGGCGGCATCACCCCGGCGCGGCCGTTGGCGATCGAGGTCTTGATCGCCTGCGGATCGCCGCCCCACAGCCAGTCGCCGTCCGCCAGGTTGGGAAAGCCGCGGCTGCCGCGCGCATCCGACGCATGGCACTGCGCGCAGTGATTCAGAAACAGCCGCTGCCCCATCTCCCGCGCCTGCGGGTCGGCGGCGACCGCCGTAATGTCCATCGCCGCGTACCTGGCGTACAGCGGGCCGAAGCGGTCTTCGGCGCGGGCCATTTCCTTTTCGTACTGGCCGGTCGAGCTCCAGTCGAGCGTGCCGCCGAAGCGGCCCAGTCCCGGATACAGCACCAGGTAGATCAGGGCGAACCAGATGGTGATGTAGAACAGCCAGCGCCACCAGTTGGGCAGCGGGTTGTTGTACTCGGCCAGGTCTTCGTCCCAGACATGGCCCATGGTCTCGACCTTCTGGTCGGGCGCGAGCTTGCGGGTGGACATCGCTTTCAGCAGCACCGCGCAGGCAATGATGCTCACCACCGTGATCACCGCCACGTACCAGCTCCAGAAATCATGGGTGAAGTCGCTCACTGCCCGCTCCTTTCCTTGCCGGCGGTCGGGCCGGCTGCCTCGTCCTCGGTGAACGGCAGGTTCGCCGCCTCGTCGAACCGGTGCTTGCGCCGCCGGCTGTAGGCCCAGATCACGATGCCGATGAAGGTGACGAAGGCGATCACCGTCACCAGTGTGCGCAGGTCGTTCTGATCCATCGGCTTACCTCGTGCGAATGGCGGTGCCGAGCACCTGCAGGTAGGCGATGACCGCATCCATCTCGGTCTTGCCCTTGACCTCGTCGGCGGCGGCGGCGATCTGCTCGTCGGTATACGGCACGCCCACGCGGCGCAGCGCCGTCATCTTCTTCGGCGTGACGTCGTGCGCGAGCCGCGCGCGCTCCAGCCACGGATAGCCCGGCATGTTCGATTCCGGCACCACGTCGCGCGGATTGATCAGGTGCAGGCGGTGCCAGTCGTCGCTGTAGCGCCCGCCCACCCGCGCCAGGTCCGGGCCGGTGCGCTTGCTGCCCCACTGGAACGGATGGTCGTACACGTATTCGCCCGCCACCGAGTAATGGCCGTAGCGCTCGGTCTCGGCGCGGAACGGCCGCACCATCTGCGAGTGGCAGGTGAAGCAGCCTTCGCGGATGTAGACGTCGCGCCCCTCGAGCTGCAGCGGCGTGTAGGGGTTGAGTCCCGCCACCGGCTCGGTGGTGGAGCGCTGGAAGAAGAGCGGCACGATCTCCACCAGCCCGCCGACCGCCACCACCAGGATCACCAGCACGATCAGCAGCGGCGTGCTCTGTTCGATCTTCGATTGGAATTTCTCTCCGGCCATCTGACTCTCCTCAGGCGTGGGCCGCGACCGGCGCGGGAATGGCTGCATCGGCCGCCTTCGCGCCGACCACCGTCTTCCAGACGTTCCACACCATGATCAGCATGCCGGCGAAGAACATCAGCCCGCCGAGCAGCCGGATGGCGTAGAAGGGATAGGTCGCCTTGACGCTTTCGACGAAGGTGTAAGTCAGCGTGCCGTCCGGGTTGACCGCGCGCCACATCAGGCCCTGCATCACCCCGGCGATCCACATCGCCGCGATGTAGAGCACCACGCCGATGGTCGCGATCCAGAAGTGCGCCGTGATCGCGCGCACGCTGTACATCTCGGTGCGGCCGAACAGGCGCGGTATCAGGTAATACAGGCTGCCCACCGAGATGAACGCCACCCAGCCGAGCGCGCCCGAGTGCACATGGCCGATGGTCCAGTCGGTGTAGTGCGACAGCGAATTCACCGTTTTGATCGACATCATCGGCCCCTCGAAGGTCGACATGCCGTAAAACGACAGCGACACCACCAGGAACTTGAGAATCGGGTCGGTGCGCAGCTTGTACCAGGCGCCCGACAGGGTCATGACGCCGTTGATCATGCCGCCCCAGGACGGCGCCAGCAGCACCAGCGAGAACACCATGCCGAGCGACTGGGTCCAGTCCGGCAGCGCGGTGTAGTGCAGATGGTGCGGGCCGGCCCACATGTAGGTGAAGATCAGCGCCCAGAAGTGCACCACCGACAGCCGGTAGGAATACACCGGGCGGCCCGCCTGCTTCGGCACGAAGTAGTACATCATCCCGAGGAAGCCGGCGGTCAGGAAAAAGCCCACCGCGTTGTGCCCGTACCACCACTGCACCATCGCGTCCTGCACCCCGGCGTAGGCCGAGTACGATTTCCAGAACGTCACCGGAATCGCCGCGCTGTTCACCACGTGCAGCAGCGCCACCGTCAGGATGAAGGCGCCGAAGAACCAGTTGGCGACGTAGATGTGCGCAACCTTGCGCTTGACAATGGTGCCGAAGAACACCACCGCGTACGCCACCCACACCAGGGTGATCAGCACGTCGATCGGCCACTCCAGCTCCGCGTATTCCTTGCTGGTGGTGATGCCGAGCGGCAGCGTGATGGCGGCCAGCACGATCACCGCCTGCCAGCCCCAGAAGGTGAAGGCGGCCAGCCCGTCGGAGAACAGCCGCGCGTGGCAGGTTCGCTGCACCACGTAATAAGAGGTGGCGAACAGCGCCGAGCCGCCGAAGGCGAAGATCACCGCGTTGGTGTGCAGCGGCCGCAGCCGTCCGTAGGACAGCCATGAAATGCCGTGGGTCAGGTCGGGGAACATCAGCTGCGCGGCGATGATCACGCCGACCAGCATCCCGACCACGCCCCAGACCACTGTCATGATCGAGAACTGCCGGATGACCTTGTAGTTGTACGTCGCTTGTTCTTGCATGCCTGCTCTCCGGGGTGACGTTCGAACGAACGCCCGGCAAACAGGCATGCCGCCGGGCTTGCGCGGAATCCTATCCGCGGTGCAGCAAAACCCGGTTGACGTAGATCAAACGCGATCGGGCCGCCCGCGCGCGGCGGTCAGCCCCGGCGCGGCGCGCGGCTCAGGAAGGCAGGAAGAACCAGGGTTCGCGGGTCAGCGCCACGCCCACCATGTAGGCGAACAGCACGATCGCCACCGCGAAGAAGTCGATGCGGGTGCGCCGGCTGCGGCCGCGCTTGAGCGCAATCGACCCGGCCACGATGTAGAGCACCAGCGCCACGATCTTGGCGGTGAGCCAGCCGTGGGCGAACGGGCTCAACGACAGCACCCACAGCAGCCCGAGGGCGGAGAGCAGCAGCACCGTATCGACGATGTGCGGCGCCACCCGCACCCAGCGCCGCTGCAGCATGTCCGAATGGCGCAGCATCCAGATGCCGCGCACCAGGAAAAACGCGCCGCTGACCGCGACCGCGGTCATGTGCAGGTGCTTGAGGCCGATATACAGAATTGCGGTGTCCATCGGGCGCAGAGCTTACCGCGACTGCGGGCGCTCCGCGAGCGGGGCCGCCCACCCGCCGATGCGTTCACCGGCACATTCGCCGTCGCCCGTTGTCCGCCCTACGTGGGCGGCGTAGCATCCGCCTGCCCGTTTCGATGCGCGCAGACCCATCGAAGCGCAGGACGCATACCCTCACCCACCCGATACCCATGACCACCGGCCTTCGCGCCCTGCTCGCCGTGCTCGCCATCTTCCTCGGCTGGGGCATGATGGTCGCCGCCTACGACCGGCCGCAGTGGATCTTTCAGCTGCTGGCGCTCGCCGGCATCGTGCTAGTGCTGGTGGCCGCGATCTGGTGGGGCGTCGCCGAGCGGCGCGCCCGCGAAGCCGACGCGCCCGCGCCGCGCCGGAAAAAGAATGACTGACCGCCAACCGTCGCTGCTGCGCGACCGCACACCGCGCGCGGCCACGGCCGACACCGGGACGAATCCATGTTCGAACTGAAGACGCTTGCGCTGTTCGTCGTCACCGCCATCGCCGAGATCGTCGGCTGCTACCTGCCGTACCTGTGGCTGAAGAAAGGTGCGCCCGCCTGGGTGCTGCTGCCGGCGGCGCTGTCGCTGGCGCTGTTCGCGTGGCTGCTGACGCTGCACCCGACCGCGGCGGGCCGGGTGTACGCCGCCTACGGCGGTGTCTACGTCGCCACCGCCATCGTCTGGCTGTGGATCGTCGACGGCGTGCGTCCGACCCAGTGGGACCTGGTCGGCGCCACCGTCGCCATCGCCGGCATGGCGATCATCATGTTCGCGCCGCGCCCGGCATGACGCCGCGCTGACCGTGAGGCGTTTTCCGGAGGCCCTGCCATGAGCGGCGACACATCCGGCTTCGACGGCGGCTGCACCTGCCGCCAGGTGCGCTACCGCATGACCGCCACGCCGCTGTTCGTGCACTGCTGCCATTGCCGCTGGTGCCAGCGCGAAACCGGCAGCGCCTTCGTGCTGAACGCCCTGATCGAGGCCGAGCGCGTCGAGCTGCTGCACGGCGAAGTCGAGATCGTGCTCACGCCTTCCGCCAGCGGCCGCGGCCAGAAGATCGCCCGCTGCCCGACCTGCCGGGTGGCCGTATGGAGCAATTACGCCGGCGCCGGCGACAAGATCAGCTTCGTGCGCGTCGGCACGCTGGATAACCCCGACCGCTTTCCGCCGGACATCCACATCTACACCAGCACGAAGCAGCCGTGGGTGGTGCTGCCGCCCGGCGCGGTCGCGGTGCCGGAGTACTACAACGCGCAGGAACGCTGGCCCGAGGAAAGCCTTGCCCGCCGCGCCGCCCAGCGCGCCCGCGCACCGGGCGCCGGATGATCATCCGCGACTACCGCCCGGCCGACCTCGAAGCCCTCGCCCGGCTGTTCACCGACGCGGTGCACACCCTCGGCGCCGCCCACTACACCCCTGCCCAGTGCGCCGCTTGGGCGCCCCGCCCGCCGGACCTGGAAGACTGGAAGGTTCGATTGAGCCGCCTGCAAACCCTGGTGGCCGAAACCGACGCCGGCCGCGCCGGCTTCGTCTCCTTCAACCCCAACGGCCGCATCGAATACCTCTACACCGCCCTCGCCCAGGCCCGTCGCGGCATCGCCACCGCCCTCTACCGCCACGCCGAAGCCCACCTGATCAGAGCTGGCGCCACCCTGCTCTCCACCGAAGCCAGCCTTGTCGCCCGCCCGATCTTCGAGCGACAAGGCTTCAAAACCGTTGAGCAGCAGCAGGTCGAGCGGCGCGGCGAAGCCCTCAGCTGTTGGTTGATGCACAAAGCCTTCCTTGCCTCAGCAGTCCGCAAGACCGATTGAATGCAACCTGGTCGCGGCGTAGCATGCGTATGGCATGCTCGGCAGTAAACCGTCGGGTGCAGGGTTTGGCGGTTTTTTTATTCACCTTTGGCGCTTTAGGGATGAACTCCAGCAGACTGAGCCGATTGGGAAAAGTGAGCATCCGAGTGGCCATGTTATGGGTCACTTCGCGATATTAGACGTCACTTTTGTCGTCTAAGACATGTTAGCCCTCACCCATGGCTCTCCTCACGTTTAGCCAAGCCATCAAAGAGGCCCAGCGCTACAACAAGCGGCATGCCCTTCTTGGCAACGGTTTTAGCATCGCTTGTCGTCCGGAGATCTTTGCGTACGGAAGGCTCTACGAGCAGGCTGACTTCTCGAAGGTCTCTCCAACTGCGAAGCTTGCGTTCGGAGCCCTTGGCACGCAAGATTTCGAGAAAGTCATCAAGGCACTCCGCGATGCCAGCAAAGTGGTATCCGCGTACGGTGGCCCCGCTGCCCTTGCCAAAACGTTGGATGCAGACGCAGACGGCCTGCGGGAACTGCTCGTTCAAACAATAGCAGCCAGCCATCCCTCCTGGCCTGGCGACTTAACTGAAGAAGAGTACGGAGCGTGCCGCAGGTTCATAGCCCACTTCGACACGGTCTACACGTTCAACTATGACCTGCTCCTCTACTGGGCGCAGATGCATATGCCCGAAGGTGTCACGCCCGGCTCCGACGATGGATTCAGATCATCAGAGGACGACTTCGACGCCTCATACGTTGTATGGGAGCCCAGCCAGAGCCACGAGCAGAACATGTGGTTCCTGCATGGCGCCTTGCATGTCTTCGACACTGGAACCGAGATTCAGAAGTACACATGGAGCCGAACGGGCATACGCCTAGTCGATCAAATTCGCAATGCGTTGAGTCGCGACTATTTCCCGCTGTTCGTTTCTGAAGGAACCAGCGCCGAAAAGTATGAGCGCATCCGCCATAGCGACTATCTCGCTAAGGCATACCGGAGCTTTGGCTCCATACAAGGTGCACTCTTCATCTACGGCCACTCACTCGCGGAGAATGATGACCACTACCTAAAGTGCATTCGACGCGGAAAGGTGTCGCACCTCTACATCGCCCTCCACGGCGACCCGAACTCCGACAGCAACAAGTACATCATGCATCGAGCCCAGCAGCTTGCCAGCGGGCGCAGTGGTCGAAACACTCTGGACGTCACCTACTTTGATGCGGCCTCCGCAAAGGTCTGGGGCAAGTAAGGGCCAACCCTTCGCTGCACCGGACTTCCTACAGCTGGCTTCGCCAGTCTCTGGCCGCCGCTGAGCTCAAACGTTAGGCGGCACAACATCCGAGGCTGATGTCCGTGCTACGACGACCGCTGAAGGCCGCTTATGAGCTTCTGGGAACTGACGACGAGCAGACTAGATCTCGCCGCTGGGATCCAGCGCCTTTATGAGCTGCTGACACTGCTTCCGGGCACGCTGAGATACTGGTACTCCGTTGTCAACCAGGAACGTGCGAAACTGGAAAAGTAGACGCGTCCTCATCATGCGGCGCACTCGGTCGTGCCCCTCCTTTTGACGAGCAAGCACGACGTCAGTAAGCCTTATGTAGGACTCGGCGTTCCCAGATATGTCTCGGTGCGCACGATCTACGGACGGCACGCCCGTTGCGCCGAGTGATGCGGCAACGCTTATGTCAAGTATCTTCAACTCGTGTGAATAGAACCTGACGGCTAGGATCGGTTTTCTTGGCGTCTGTCCGCGACCTAGTTGACAGGCTGCGACTACGCGCGCCTCCTCGACGGGGTCGCAAACCTTGTAAACGGAGACACTCTCCTCCATTCTTGAGAAAGCAGGGCCCGCGAGATTACGAGCGTCACCTCGTGCGTCCTCCCAGTCTTCCAGCTGTCCGTAAACGACTCGCACTAACCAAGGCCGAGTGACGGTGAAGGGCCACACACTCATCGCCGGTCAGTGCATGAACTCGACGCTACGTAGCCAAGTCAGGGATGTGACTGCAGTTGCTCTCGGGCTGCTTCTGCAACCTCATCGTCTGCGTCGTTGACGAGCTCGCTCAGCATCCAGTGTCTGAGTGGGCGTGGAAGTGCATCGCTGACATCGATCAAACGCAAACGTACATCCTTCACGGGGTGCTTGGACCAGCTCCCCAAGAGATCCGCCGTAGCTTCATAAGATGAGACATCTTCAGCAAGGTCTGCCAACGCGTCGACGAAGTACTCACATTCCGGGGCGCTAGCGCGAGCCATGCTGCGAAGTGGTCGCATCGCGGCATGGCGATATTCTTCTAGTAAGGACGCGGCCAGCACTAGTCTTTCCGCATTCCCTCGCTCTTTGTACTGGTCAAATGCGGCCCGTACCAACGATTCAGCATCTGTCACACTCAGCAAACGCCGCGCTAATTGATCGCGCGCACTGCCCCGCGCCGCAAACAGCCTCTCAAATTCCTCGCGGATCACTGCAGGCTCAGACCCCGGCACGTCAGTGCCATATGTCGACCACTCAACGAGATCATTGGGACTCGTCTGCAATGCGTCAAGAACCCCGCTCGTCCCTGGAGACGAGAAGGGACGTTGTGTAGATGTCGTAGTTCTTGCCAACGAGCTTTCCCTCGCTACCTTTTCGAAGTAGCGAGCGATAGTCGCGATGGTGCGAGTCAACTGATCACTTGAGTAAGATCTATTGTTGTCACGCCATCCGCTACTTAAGTCGTTAAACGCCGAGAACTGCGCGGTGGCCATACGTCATTCCTTGGTAAGGACATCTAAGATGCGCCGCAAAAGAGCGTCCTCCATTTCGAACGCGACAGTAGATGCCAGAAGCAACCTATCAAGATCAAAACGAGAGAATTCAGGGCTCATTGTTATGGCATGGTGCATATTGAAGGCTACAACAATCGCATCTCGTGCGTGCGTGGACCGACCGATCGAACACTTGAGCTGGCGCTGTACGTCCGGCTGGCCCTCCATAGCGATATGAGGCATGCCATATGAGATGGCGAGCGACTCGAAGTCCGGAAGTGATCCCTGAAACGAGAGGTCAACAGGTCCGTTCGAGAACTGTGCTCCGAGCACCTGAATAGCATGCTGGGACCCTGTGGTTACTTCGAACCGCGCGTTGAGGCCGTACGCGCTTATCGGCGTCTCGCCCAGCCGCTGAAAAGTCATCGCTGCAATGTCTACGATTCGGCCACGTTGCTGCTGATCCGATGTGTTTATTTGCCAGTTTGCGGGCGTGCATTGAATTTGGAGGCGCGCTGCGTGAAATTGGGCGACTTGAGGGACGACAACGAGTGCGCCGCCGCGCACAGCGTCCTGCACCTCCTCAGCCGAAAGTATTGTAAGGGCCCCATACCATTGCGGATGATGGATGGCTGGGTTCATTGCCCCCACCACTACAATGGAGTACTGCGAAGTGTTAACTTGCGGCTCCATCTAGCGCCTTGACATGCCTAAGCTATGGAAATTGCAGAATAATACCATCCAGGGGCTGGATTGGTTCAAGCAAGCGCAATCCCAGCCAGTACGCGAGTCGGAAACTCAATGATCTGTACCAACCGAATCCGGGTCGGACCTCTTCAAGCTATTGAGCCCTCGAAGAACGCGTGCTGGAAATCGCCGGTTTCTGAGGCTTAGGCGGCCCTTTTCTGGGCAGGAATCACAGCGCTAAGGAATTTGGGGCGCCAGCGCAGCTGATAAGAGCTAGCGCCACCCTGTTCTCCACCGAAGCCAGCCTAGTCGCGGCCCGTTCTTCGAGCGGCGCGGCGAAATCGACTCCGGTGGTTGATGCAAAAGACCCTTCCCGCCATAGCGGCCCGCCCGACCAATTGAACGCCACCCGGTCGCGGCGTAGCATCCACATGGCATGTTCGGCACCGAACCATCCCCTGCACGGTTTTGGTGGCTTTGCTATCCATCTTTCGCGCGCGAAGAATGGACGCCAGCCACCTGAACCGATTTGAAGAAGTGAGCATCGGAGTAGTCATATTAGACGTCACTTTTGCCGTCCAAAACACGTTAGACCTCTGAGGCATATATGGACCCGGCTGCGATCCTAGTTGAGAACCTTCGTGACGCTCTCAGCCAAGTGAGCCAGTACGTGGGTCTCGGGCTTGTGGCAGCGATTTCGGCGTTGGTGCTTGATCAACCGCCATCGCCAGACGGCAAACACGCAGAGAAGACAGATGTATCGGGCTTCCTTGTAAAGATGCCGCGCCACGTGGCTCAGCTCGTTCTCCTCGGTGTCTATTTCGTCGCTGGGATTATGGCGTACATCGCCGCCGAGAGCGCGCTTGCGATTCTGTCCCAGCTCTCCGCTCCAATTCGGATTGCAGCCTGCACGCAAGCTA
This sequence comes from uncultured Pseudomonadota bacterium, assembly GCA_937983055.1. GTDB lineage: Bacteria > Pseudomonadota > Gammaproteobacteria > Burkholderiales > Eutrophovitaceae > CALJLA01. Next base: position 1,660 of record CALJLA010000295.1, on the reverse strand, counting down.
GCATCGTCACCAGCGCGATCGGATATCGCGTCATAGCGGCCGCTCTACCGATCCTGTTTGTCCTTCCCATTTTGTGGCGTCAGTGGAAGCGCTTGCGTGCGATCTCTCGCGAAGATTCCAGTGGCGCAATCATGCTCATGGGGACCTTCATGATCCCTTACCTCGCCCTTGGTCAGGCGCTACTTCGGGTGCGGTGTGACGCCTGACCAAACAACGCGGTCTAACCACAGGCTGCAGCCGACCGGCCTTAGGCCGGCCGCTCAGCCTGAGCGTTAGACCTCACGAGGCGCGCACCTTGGATCCAGTCGCAATATACCTGCTGGTGCTGATCGTAGTCGTTGGCCCGTTGCTCGCAGCGGGATACATCTGGCTCGATCGTCGTATCAGCAAACGCACCGGCGCAGATCGTTTTCGGTTAACGCCCATAGGTTCCCTATTGTTCGTGGCCTTCGTCGTCGCACTCGGCGTGGCGGTCGTGTTTCGGCAGTTCTATCCGGACTCGCAAGTCGGTGCATGGCTTCAGACCGAGGGAGTAATGACGTTGTTTGTCATCGGATGTATCGCCATTCTCTTTGCTATCGAGGCCGTGTTGAAGTGGCTGGGGAAGCCGACGGCAACGGATGGAACAGAACGTGATGGCTAACCCCGAATCCGGGTCGGATCTTTTCAAACAATTAGACCCTTGGGCTATTACTTTGCAACTCCACGGTTCGACTTTTCGGGGTCCGTCGGAGTCCGGGTCGGACCTCCTCAAACCCTTGAGCCCTTAAAGAATGCGCGTTGGAAATCGCCGGTTTCAGAGGCTTACACGGCTCTTTTTCGGCCAAGAATGGCAACGCTAAGGAACTGGGAAGACGCCGCCAGCCGATCGACGCGTTCTGCCTGGCCTTCGAGGGGCCGTGCACATGAAAGCTCTCACCTCCGCACGCACGGCGCGCAGAGAACGGCCGTGCGCCGATGGTGGGGACCGCCAGTATTCTGATGAGAGTAATTCTTCTCGGTAATGCCGGTGCGGGAAAAAGCACCATGGCGCGGCGGCTGATCGGCAGCGGCACTATTCCAACGTTATCGCTCGACGAGATTACCTGGGTACAGGGCACGCAGCGAAGGACGCTCGAAGAAAGCCTGGGTGTTCTGCAGCAGTTTCTGGATGCCAACGATCACTGGGTGATCGAGGGGTGCTATGGCGACCTGGTCGAGGCCGCCCTTCCCTATTGCACTGAGCTGCGATTCCTGAATCCAGGTATCGACACCTGCATCGCCCACTGCATCAGCCGGCCGTGGGAGCCGGCGAAGTTTGCCTCGCCTGAAGAGCAGCATGCCATGCTGGACAACTTGCTGGAGTGGGTTCGGCAATACGAGACCCGAGACGATGATTACGGCCTGAAGCGGCATCGAAGAATTTTCGACCAGTTTCAAGGCGCCAAGCGCGAGTACACAGACGTTTCCTCGTACGTCGAAGGCTGATCAGGCGCTGACGCACCTGAAGCTGTTCGCCCCCTGCAGCGTTTTGCCCCCCCTCGGCGGCGGGTCGGCAGGAAATAAGGCGCCATGGACGAATTGCAATCGCCTCGCCCGAGCCCGCCCCGCGGCGCCCCTTCCCGGATTGCGTCGATCGCCCTGGCGTATCTGTATGCCATCTGTAACCGCCCCGGGCCTA
>CALJLA010000294.1 GCA_937983055.1 uncultured Pseudomonadota bacterium | reverse complement strand
CGACCCGCAGTGCCAGCACCGGCTGCACGTTGACCACGGTCCCGAAGCCCTGCGCGGAGTCGCGCACTTTCGCCGGCGCGAGCGGTCGCGTCTCGATGCCACTGGCCGCCTGGCTGGCGGCGCTCACCCGGACCACCGCCCGCCCGTCGGCGACACCGGCAGTTTCCGCGGTCTCGATCTCTTCTTCGTACTGCTCGCCCACCAGCCCGAGCTCGTCGCGGGCGAAATAGACCAGCGCCCACGTCAGCGCGGCGATAACTATGCCCAACACCGCGATCGCCACGTGGCTGGCGGCCGGCTTCATAGACCGGCCTGCTGCTCGGCGCGCGCGCTATCGGGCAGGCGAGTGAAGGCACCCATCAATGGTTTCTGCATGGCATTCTCCAGTTGCGCCGTGGCGCGCAGTCGTTGGCTCGCCGCCGCGCCTGCCGACTCGCGGGCGGCAATCGCACTGAGCTGCGTCGCGACCAGTTCGAGGCGGCCGGACGCGCCGGCGTCGAACAGGCGTTGCACGCGGGCGCGCTGCGCCTCGCTTTGCTCGGCCTGCTGCGCCGCCGCCCGTTCCTGCGCGCTCACGGTATCCAGCAACGCCACCGCCTGCTCGGCCTGCGCCAGCGTTTCAAACTGGAGGGCGCTGAAGCGCTGGGCGGCCAGCTCGCGACGCGCCACTGCCTCGCGCACGGCGGCCATGCCTGCCGCCGTGCGCGGAACGATCAGTTCGGTCGCCAGCGACCACACGCGGTCGCCCTGATCCCACAAAAATCCCGGCGACAGCGACAGCGACGGGTTCTGCTGGGCAATCGCGAGTCGCACCTCGGCGTCCGCCGCGCCGTACGCCAGCAGCCGCTGCTGCAGATCCAGCCGATTGCGCAGTGCGTTCACGCGCGCCTCTTCGGCAGAGGGTCGCGCACTGCCTGCGCTCAGCGCGTCAGGCGCAATCGCCAGCGTTCGCACCGTATCCAGCGGCAGGCCGAGGGCCGCCGCCAGGGCCGCTTCGGCCTGCTGCGCCCGCTGCCCGAGGGCGGCGAGCCGGCTTTCCTGCTCGGCGATCGCCGCCCGCTCCTCGCCCAGCTCGCGTGCGGAGAGCATTCCCGCCTCGACGCGGGCGCGCACCAGGGCAAGCATCGCCTGCCGTGCTTCCAGGCGCTGCGTGACGATGCCAATGGCGTACCGCGAATCCTGCAGTTCTATCAGTGCATCGCGCACCAGCGCGCGCACCGGCCAGGCGGCCTCGGCGACACCGACCTCGGACACCTGTGCCAGCGCGCTGGCGCGCTCGATCCGGGCGGCGCGCCGATCGCCGCCGCCCAGCGGCAGCTCCAGCGCGAGGCCCAGGCTCCAGGGACTGTCGCCTTCGAGCTGTCGGCTGTGATGTTCCGCCGCGAGCCTGAGCCCGAGCGGCAGGCCCTGCGCCGCGGAATCGAGCTCGGCCTTGGCAAGCTCCGCCTGCGCCCGCGCGGTTGCGATCTGCGGGTTGAAGTAAAGCGCGGCGAGCGTCAGCGTCTCCAGCGTCCACTGCTCCGGTGGCCAGGCGCCGTCGAAGCCGGCCGCAGCAACCAGCGCCGCCAGGCCGCTGTCGGCCGGCGCCCGCGCGGCGTAAGTCTGCAGCGGCGCCTCGTCGATCGGCCTGGGCGCGTACACGGCCGGCGCGCAGGCACTGGCCAGCAGGACCAGCGGCGCGACCAGACGGGGTCCCGGCCTTGCGAAGTGCGGCATCAGTGAAGCTTGACGTGGGGTTCGGTGCGACGGGTGATAACCCGGGCGAGCGTATCGAGAAACACCTTTACGAATCCGTGCAGTGCGTATTCATGCATCTTGTACAGCGATTCGTACATGATGCGCGCGAAGTACCCCTCGATCATCAGGCTGCCGCGCGTGAGCGCGCCCATCAGGCTGCCCACCGTACTGTACCTGCCGAGCGAGACGAGCGAGCCGAAGTCGCGATACAACCACGGCTTCGGGGGCTTGCCCGCCAGCAGGGCAGGCAGCATTTTCGCCAGGTGACTGGCCTGCTGATGCGCCGCCTGTGCCCGCGGCGGCACCGGATGCTCGCGCCCCGGCCAAGGGCAGCTGGCGCAGTCGCCCATCGCGAAAACGCCCGCGTCGCGCGTGGTCTGCAGAGTCGGGGCCACTGCCAGCTGGTTCGAGCGGGTGGTCTCGAGGCCGCCGAGATCCTTAAGGAAATCGGGCGCCTTGATCCCGGCCGCCCACACCACCAGTTCGGCAGGCACGAAGCGCCCGGACGCGGTCGTGACGCCATCGGCGCTGACTTCGGTCACGCGCTCGCCGGTCAGTACGTCGACATTGATATCCTCGAGCAGTTTCTGCGTGGCCGTCGACAACCGCTCCGGCAGCGCCGGCAGGATGCGGGGCGCCGCTTCGATGACCGTGAGCTTGATGTCGCGCTCGGGATCGATCCGGTCGAGGCCGAACGCGACCAGCTCGCGCGTGGTGTTGTGCAGCTCCGCGCCAAGCTCCACGCCGGTGGCGCCGGCACCGATGATGGCGATGTGGAGCTGCCCCGGGCCGAGCGGCTCGGTCTGGGTATTGGCTCTCAGGCAGGCATTGAGCAGCCGGGTGTGAAAGCGCTCGGCGTCGCGCGGTGTGTCGAGCGAGATGGCGTGCTCCGCCGCGCCTGGCGTACCGAAATCGTTGGTGTGGCTGCCCACCGCCAGCACCAGGGTGTCGTAGGAGACGGTGCGCGCCGGGATGATCTGGCCGCCCGCGCCATCGACAATCGGCGCCAGCTGCACCCGTTTTGCCGACCGGTCGAGGCCGGTCATTTCCCCGAGCTGGAAGCGGAAGTGATGCCAGCGCGCCTGCGCAAGATAGTCCAGCTCATGGTCGTTGATGTCCATGCTGCCGGCGGCAACCTGGTGCAGCAACGGCTTCCAGAGATGGGTTCGCGAGCGGTCTACCAGCGTGATGACCGCCTTGCCCCGGCGCCCGAGGCGGTCGCCAAGGCGGGTCGCCAGCTCCAAACCGCCGGCGCCGCCGCCGACGATGACGATGTGATGCGGGCCGGTGGCCGCCTGCCTTGCCTTCGTCTCGTCGCTGCTTGCCACTACCCTCGCCCTCCGCAGAATCGTTCGTGCCGGACGAGAGTTTAGTGGCATGTCGGCGCCCGTGCCCGGAAATGCGGTCCGGACGGCGCGGCCGTGCGTTCGTGCGCCGCCCGGGCAGGCGCGCGCGGCGGACGGCTAAACCTGCGGATTGAGCCGCTCCAGCGTCGAGTGCAGCTTGTTCAGCGCGTTCAGATAGGCCTTGGCAGAGGCGACGACGATGTCGGTATCGGCGCCCTGGCCGTTGACGACGCGCCCGTCCTTGGACAGGCGCACGCTCACCTCGCCCTGCGAGTCGGTGCCGCTGGTCATCGCGTTGATCGAAAACAGCTGCAGATCGGCGCCGCTCGCCACCAGCGACTCGATCGCCTTGAAGGCGGCATCCACCGGGCCGCTGCCGCTCGATTCGGCCCGCCGTTCTTCGCCGTCCTCGGAGATCACCAGCCGCGCAATCGGCGTCTCGCCCGTTTCCGAGTGAGCCAGCAGCGACACCAGCTTGAACCGCTCATTCTCGGCGGTAACCGTCTCGTCGGCCACCAGCATGATCAGGTCCTCGTCGAAGATCTCGTGCTTCTTGTCGGCGAGCTCCTTGAACCGCGCAAAGGCGTTGTTGACCGCCTCTTCGGATTCGAGCTCGATGCCGAGATCCTTCAGCCGCTGCTTGAAGGCATTGCGGCCGGAGTGCTTGCCGAGCACCAGCTTGTTGGTGGTCCATCCCACGTCCTCGGCGCGCATGATCTCGTAGGTCTCGCGATGCTTGAGCACGCCGTCCTGGTGGATGCCGGACTCGTGGGCAAAGGCGTTGGCGCCGACGATCGCCTTGTTCGGCTGCACCGGAAAGCCGGTGATGGCGGAGACCATCTTCGACGCCGGCACGATTTGCGTGGCGTCGATGCGCGTGTCGCAGGAAAAGTAGTCCTGTCGCGTGCGCACCGCCATCACGATTTCCTCGAGCGAGGCGTTGCCGGCGCGCTCGCCGAGGCCGTTCACCGTGCATTCGATCTGGCGCGCGCCGGCCATCACGGCGGCCAGCGAATTGGCGACGGCGAGGCCGAGGTCGTTGTGGCAATGCACCGACCATACCACCTTGTCCGAATTCGGCACCCGCTCGCGCAGCGTGCGGATCATTCCCGCGAACTGCTCGGGCATGGTGTATCCCACCGTGTCCGGAATGTTGATCGTGCGGGCCCCGGCCTTGATCACCTCATCCAGAATGCGGCACAGGAAATCGATTTCCGAACGGCCGGCATCCTCGGGGGAGAATTCCACGTCGTCGCACAGCGAACGCGCGAGCTTGACCGACTTGACCGCCTGCTCGATCACCTGCTCGGGCTTCATGCGCAGCTTGCGCTCCATGTGGATCGGCGAGGTGGCGATGAAGGTATGAATGCGCGCGGCGTTGGCCGGCTTGACCGCATCGCCGGCGCGCCGGATGTCGGATTCGGAGGCGCGCGCCAGGCCGCACACGATGCTGTCCTTGACCGACTGCGCCACCGCCCGCACCGATTCGAAATCGCCGTTGCTGGCCGCCGGAAACCCGGCCTCGATGACGTCGACCCGCATGCGCTCGAGCTGACGGCCGATGCGCAGCTTCTCCTCGCGGGTCATGGAAGCGCCCGGACTCTGCTCGCCGTCGCGCATGGTGGTGTCGAAAATGATGAGTTGGTCCTTCATAGCAGTCTCCGCTGTCTGGCATGAACGCCCCGACAGGCCAAGGCATGCCGGACGCGTTTCGGGTGTCTTTGCTGGTTTCGGGTTTTTACAGGAAACCCGACAAACTGTTGGGGTGTGTGGAGTATTTAGCGCCCGGGGCGCAGCAGCAGGCCTGCCAGCAGGAGGCTGGCAAGAGGAAGGAGACGGCGGCCGTGCTGGACGGTGAACATGCGGCGAATATAAGGGCTTTTGCGCAGGGCGGCAAGGGGCCGCTAGCTCGGCCCCGGTTCCTTGCGCGGCGGGGGCGGCTCCTTGTCCCGGCGTCGCAGGTACTGGGCGGCGAGCATCAGGTAGCCCGACGCCAGGTATACGAGAAAGATCGCGAACAGAACTTCCGGCAGGTTATCGGCAATCTGCACGATCACCAGCACGGTCAGCGCAATCACCACCACCACCCAGAACGGCACGGCCTTGCGTAGATTGACGTCCTTGCCGCTGTAGAAGCGGATGTTGCTCACCATGGTGAAGCCGGCCACCACCATCAGCGTCCACGCCAGCCAGGGAAGGTCCCGCCGCGGGATGTCATACGCTTCCATTGCCCATACGAAGCCCGCGATCAGCCCGGCCGCGGCCGGGCTCGGCAGCCCCTGGAAGAACCGCTTGTCGACCGTGCCCAGGTTGGTGTTGAAGCGGGCGAGCCGCAGCGCCGCGCACCCGCAGTAGACGAACGCCGCGAACCACCCGAGCTTGCCCATGCCCTTGAGCGCCCATTCGTAGATCACCAGGGCGGGCGCCGCCCCGAAGGCCACCATGTCGGACAGCGAATCGTACTCCGCACCAAACGCGGACTGGGTGCGCGTCAGCCGCGCGACCCTGCCGTCGAGGCCGTCGAACACCATCGCCGCGAAAATGCCAATGGCAGCAAGCTCGAAGCGCAGGTTCATCGCCTGGACAATGGCGTAGAACCCGGCGAACAGGCCGCAGGTGGTGATGGCATTTGGCAGCCAGTAGATGCCGGGACGTTTGATCGGACTGCGCATCAGCCACTTCGGTCGGGGCTCGGGATAATTCATCGCCGCGTCCGTAGGTTACAGAAAAGCAACAATCGTCTGGCCAGCATACACCCTGTCGCCGATCGAGACGTGCGCGCGGCTGGCAGGCGGCAGATACAGATCCACGCGCGAGCCGAAGCGGATGAAACCAAAACGCTGTCCGCGCGAGAGCCGGTCCCCGGCCTGCACGTAGCACAGGATGCGGCGCGCGACGAGCCCCGCAATCTGCACGCAGGTGATGCCCACGCCATTGTCGGTTTCGATCAGCAGCGCGTTGCGTTCGTTCTCGAGCGAAGCCTTGTCCAGGTCGGCGTTGATGAAGCGGCCGGGGCTGTATTCCGTGCGCCTGACCGCGCCGTCCACCGGGCTGCGGTTGGAGTGCACGTTAAACACGTTCATGAACACGCTCAGCTTCAGCGCGTCGCTGCCGGTGTAGGGATCGCGTGTTTTCTCGACCGCCACGATGCGGCCGTCGGCCGGCGCCAGCACCGCATTCGGATCGGTGGGCGCATCGCGCGGCGGGTCGCGGAAGAACTGAAGCACGAACAGCGCCGCGATCCAGAACGGCAGGGACCACCAGCCGAGCAGCCAGGTGGCGGCCAGGGCGATCACGACCGCCACCGACAGGTGGCGCCATCCCTCGCGCGCGATGATCGGATGCGGATAGTTGCTCATCGGATGCCCCGGTCAGATAAATGCAACGGGCCGGGCACAGCCCGGCCCGGCGTCGCACGCCGTCAGTTCTTGCTCTTGTCCACCAGGCGGTTCGCCTTGATCCAGGGCATCATCTCGCGCAGCCGCTCGCCGACGATCTCGATCTGGTGCTCGCGCCCGATGCGGCGCATGGCGTTCAGCTTGGTCGCCCCGGTCTTGTTCTCGAGCAGGAATTCCTGCGCGTACGCGCCGGTCTGGATCTCCTTCAGGATGCGGCGCATCTCGTTCTTGGACTCTTCGGTGATGATGCGCGGCCCGCGGGTGAAATCCCCGTACTCGGCATTGTTCGAGATCGAGTAGCGCATGTTGGCGATGCCGCCCTCGTAGATCAGGTCAACAATCAGCTTGAGTTCGTGCAGACACTCGAAATAGGCCATCTCCGGCGCGTAGCCGGCCTCGACCAGCACCTCGAAGCCGGCCTGGATCAGCGCCGTGGTGCCGCCGCACAGCACTACCTGCTCGCCGAACAGATCGGTTTCGGTTTCCTCGCGGAAATTGGTCTCGATGATGCCCGCCTTGCCGCCGCCGATCGCCGCCGCGTACGACAGCGCAACGTCGCGCGCCTTCCGGGTCGGGTTCTGATGCACGGCGATCAGCATCGGCACGCCGCCGCCCTGGGCATAAGTCGAGCGCACCGTATGACCCGGCGCCTTGGGCGCAACCATCACGACGTCGAGATCCGCGCGCGGCACGACCTGCCCGAAGTGAATGTTGAAGCCGTGTGCAAAAGCAACGGTCGCGCCGTTCTTGATGTTCGGCTCGACGTCACCGCGGTACACGTCGGCGATGTGTTCGTCGGGCAGCAGGATCATGACGAAATCGGCGCTCTTGACCGCCTCGCCCATCTCCTTCACCTCGAGGCCCGCCTTCACAGCCTTGTCCCACGACGACCCGCCCTTGCGCAGACCGACGGTGACCTTGACCCCCGAATCCTTGAGGTTCAGCGCATGGGCATGCCCCTGCGAACCGTATCCGAGAATGGTGACCTTCTTGCCCATGATCAGACGCAGGTCGGCGTCCTTGTCGTAGTAAACGTTCATGTTCCCCTCGTGATGAATAGCTTTCCCGCCGAAACGGCGGATCGCGTCGGGCGACAACCGCCCGCCGTCAGGCGCCTTGCGGCGACCCTATACCTTCAGTATCCGGTCACCGCGCCCGATGCCCGATGCGCCGGTGCGCACGGTTTCGAGAATCGCGCCCTGTTCGAGCGCGGCGATGAACGCATCGAGCTTGGAACCGGTGCCGGTCAGTTCGATGGTGTAGGTTTTCTCGGTGACATCGAGGATCCGGCCCCGGAAAATGTCTGCCATGCGCTTCATTTCCTCGCGGTCCTTGCCGGAGGCGCGCACCTTGACCAGCATCAGTTCGCGCTCTATGTGATTGCCGTCGGACAGATCGACCACCTTCACCACGTCGACCAGCTTGTTCAGCTGCTTCGTGATCTGCTCGAGCACGTCGTCCGATCCGGCGGTGACGATCGTCATTCTCGACAGCGACGGGTCTTCGGTGGGCGCTACGGTCAGCGACTCGATGTTGTAGCCGCGGGCGGAAAAAAGTCCGGAGACACGAGACAGCGCACCCGCCTCGTTCTCCAGGAGAAGCGAAATTATGTGACGCATTTTGATTTGAATTGAGGCCGAGCCCTGCGCTCAGACCAGGATCATTTCCGAGAGACCTTTTCCGCCGGGAATCATCGGGTAGACGTTCTCGGTCTGGTCGGTGACGAAATCCATGAACACCAGGTCGTTCTTGCGGGCGAGCGCCTCCTTCAGCGCCCCCTCGACATCCGCCGGCTTTTCGATGCGCATCCCCACGTGCCCGTAGGATTCGGCGAGCTTCACGAAATCGGGCAGCGCGTCCATGTAGGACTCGGAGTAGCGGTTGCCGTGGAAGAATTCCTGCCACTGGCGGACCATGCCCATGTAACGGTTGTTGAGGTTCACGATCTTGAGCGGCAGCCGGTACTGCTTGGCGGTCGACAGCTCCTGGATGCACATCTGGATGCTGGCCTCACCCGTCACGCACACCACGGTGGATTCCGGGTGGGCAAACTGCGCGCCCATCGCATACGGCAATCCCACGCCCATGGTGCCGAGGCCCCCGGAGTTCAACCAGCGCCGGGGCTTGTCGAACTTGTAGAACTGCGCGGCCCACATCTGGTGCTGCCCCACGTCGGAGGTGATGTAGACATCGTCGTTACGGGTGAGCTGATAGAGCTTCTCGACGACCATCTGCGGCTTGATGATCTCGCTCTTGCGGTCGAACTTCAGGCAGTCACGCCCCCTCCACAGCTCAATCTGCGCCCACCAGGCCTTCAGCGCCTCCGCGTCCGGCCTGTCACTGCCGGCGGCGAGCTGGCGGTTGAGCTCCTGCAGCACGTCCTTTACATCGCCGACGATCGGGATATCGACCTTCACCCGCTTGGAGATCGAGGACGGATCGACGTCGACATGCACGATGCGACGCTCTTCCTGGTAGAAGTGCTTCGGGTTGCCGATCACCCGGTCGTCGAAGCGTGCGCCGATCGCCAGCAGCACGTCGCAGTGCTGCATCGCCATGTTGGCCTCATAGGTGCCATGCATGCCGAGCATACCGACGAACAGCGGGTCGCTTCCCGGATAGCCGCCCAGCCCCATCAGCGTGTTGGTACAGGGAAACCCGAGCGAGCGGACCAGCGTCGCCAGTTCTTCGTGGGCGTTGCCGAGGATCACGCCGCCGCCGGTGTAGATCATCGGCCGTTTGGCACCCAGGAGCAGTTGCAGCGCTTTGCGGATCTGTCCGCTGTGACCCTTGATGACCGGGTTGTACGAGCGCATCGCCACGTTTTCAGGATAGAAATAATTGGCCTTTGCCTGCGTGACGTCCTTGGGAATGTCCACGACGACCGGCCCCGGACGACCGCTGGCCGCGAGAAAGAAGGCTTTCTTCATGGTGACGGCAAGATCCTTGACGTCCTTCACCAGGAAGTTGTGCTTCACGCACGGGCGAGTGATGCCGACCGTGTCGACCTCCTGAAAGGCGTCCTGGCCGATGGCGTGGGTCGGCACCTGGCCGGTGATGATCACCACCGGAATCGAGTCCATGTAGGCGGTGGCGATGCCGGTGATTGCGTTGGTCACCCCCGGCCCGGAGGTGACCAGCGCCACGCCGACTTTGTGCGTGCAACGCGCGTAAGCATCGGCGGCGTGCACCGCCGCCTGCTCATGGCGTACCAGGATGTGCTTTACCTTATCCTGCTTGAACAGTTCGTCGTAGATCGGCAGTACCGCACCGCCCGGATAGCCGAAGACGAACTCGACGCCCTCGTCCGCGAGGCAGCGAGACACCATTTCGGCGCCGGTCAGTTCGGTGGTAAAGGCCCCGGTCATGTCCATGAAATCACCTAAGTAGCCAAATTTGCGGCGAAAACTTGTGAAGATACCGGCTCACCCCCGGCCGGTCAAGGAAACCTCAAGAATACCGCGCAGACGCGTTTGGGCGTCGTGCCAACGCCCTTACAGACGCGCGCGCACCCACGCCTTCCAGGTCTCGAACAGGCTGTGGCTGCGGGCCGCCAGCAGCGACCGCTGCCGGAGTTTGTCGGGCCAGAAATCGTCCAGCGTGAGAGAGCTCATCAGGCCGCCCGCTTCCTCCAGGATCAGCGAACCGGCGGCGTAGTCCCAGAGCTTCTGGCCGCCGTGAAGGTAGACGTCGAAACGGCCCGCCGCCACGTAGCACCACTCCAGTGTGCTGGCGCCGAAGTTACGCTGGGAGGAATATGGGGGCGCAGCTGCCAGCGCCTGGGCGAGCGTGGCCGGCAGGCGCTTGAAGTCCACCTCGGCCATCGCGTTGCGCAGATGAGGCACGGTCTCCCGGATCGGCAGACGCTCGCCGTTAAGAAAAGCGCCGTTACCTTTCTCGGCGTAAAAAACCTCGTCGGCCACCGGATCGTAGACAACCCCGAGCACGCTGCGGCCCTTGCGCATTAGGGCCACCGACACCGCGAAATACGGCAGGCCGTTGACGAAGTTCGATGTGCCGTCGATCGGATCGACGCACCACAGCCCTTCCTCGCCGTCCAGCCAGCGCTCGGCCTGCTGCTCCTGGGTCATTTCCTCGCCGACGATCGGCCCGGGATAGATCCGCGGCAGCAGTCTGGACAAGGCGTCCTGCGCAGCCAGGTCGGCCTCGGTGAACAGGCTGCCGTCCGATTTCCGCTGGTGCGCCACCCGCAGGTAGCGCGGCATCACTTCGTCCGCGGCCACCTTGCGGACCACCTCGATGACCGCGTCGACCAGCCCCGGGGACTGTCTTAAGGCTGCTTCCATTTGATCGAACAACCGATCGAGGGCGTTTGCTGCGCCGGCCCGCGCCCGCTGCGAGAAATCTCGACCATCGCCTCGAACAGTTCGCGGCGCGCGTCGGGTACCGGTGAGCGCTGGGAAGAGTCGAGCCGGCCCCGGTACTGCAGTTCGCGCGCGCGGTTGAATCCGAAGAAGTCCGGTGTGCACACCGCGCCGTAGGCGCGCGCCACCGCCTGCGATTCGTCGAACAGGTATGGAAAGGGGTATGCGAACTCGGCCGCCACCCGCTTCATGTTCTCAAAGGAGTCCTCGGGATAGTCGGCAGGGTCATTGGCGCTGATCGCAACGCAGCCGATGCCGTGCCGCGCAAGGTCCCGGCAGTCGCGGATCAGTTTGTCCCGGATCGCCTTGACATACGGGCAGTGGTTGCAGATGAACATCACCAGTACGCCGTTGTCGCCGGCCACCCCGGCAAGCGTGTAGCGCCTGCCGTCGGTGGCGGGCAGCTCGAAGTCGGGCGCCTTCCAGCCGAAATCGCAGATCGGCGTCTGCGCGCTCACTGCCGGCCGCCTTGCCCCGGCGCTCGCGCCGCACCCCCGCCGGCCCGGCGCCGGACGGGAGAATGATCTGATTCCTCGTACATGGCAGAATTTTAACAATGAACAAGGACTTGCGAAAGAAAGGGGGGGGCCGGGTGGCGCGCTTCTTTTACCCCGACACGCTCGGAAGCGGCGCCGAAGCACGGCTGCCCGCCGAGGCGGCGCACCATGCCGCCAGGGTGCTCCGCCTCGGCGTCGGCGACCCGCTGACATTGTTCAACGGCCGGGGCGGCGAATTCGAGGCGCGCATTCTGCGCGTCGACCGCGGCGATGTCTGGGTCAAGACCGGCGCGTTCGTCGACCGCGGGGTGGAGTCGCCGCTCGAAGTCATTCTCGGTCAGGGTCTGTCCGGTGGAGACCGCATGGACCTCACCCTGCAGAAGGCGGTTGAACTCGGCGCATCCGCGATCCAGCCGCTCACCACCGAGCGCAGCATCGTAAAGCTCAACCCCGAGCGGGCGGCGCGACGCACCGAGCACTGGCGCAGCCTGGTGATCTCGGCCTGCGAGCAGTGCGGCCGCAATCTGGTGCCGCCGGTGTTCGAGCTCCGGCGCTTCGATGAATGGCTTGCGCAGCTGTCCCGCAACGCCGAGCCGGGAGAGCTGAGACTGCTGATGTCGCCCAACGCGCAGACTTCGCTCAAAACGCTCGCGGCGCCGCGCAAGATCGTGCTGCTGGCCGGCCCGGAAGGCGGGCTGTCGGCGCAGGAAGCCTCGCTTGCCGAGACTTTCGGATTTGCGCCGATGCGCCTCGGGCCGCGGGTGCTGCGCACCGAGACCGCGGCGATGGCGGCGCTGGCCGCAATCCAGACTGCGTGGGGCGACTTCTGAGTCGCCCGTCGCTATACTTGCCGCCTTTATCCCAGCGTCTTTACCAAGAGCAATCATGGAACTGAAGAACAGCACCGTCGTCGTGACCGGCGGCGCCTCCGGGCTGGGCGCCGCCACCGTCGAGATGATCGTTGCCGCCGGTGGCAACGCGATCATTGCCGACGTCACCCGCGGGCCGGGCGATGCGCTGGCCGCCAAGCTCGGCGGCCACGCGAAATTCGTCGAGTGCGACGTCACCAAAGAAGAACATGCCAAGGCAGCGGTCAACGCCGCGCTGAAAGACTTCGGCGCGCTGCACGGCCTGGTGAACTGCGCGGGCATCGCGGTCGGCGAGAAGACCGTCGGCAAAGAGGGTCCGCACCGCCTCGACGCGTTTGCCCGGGTAATCAACATCAACCTGATCGGGACCTTCAACATGATCCGCATCGCCGCCGACGCGATGAGCAAGCAGCAGCCCAACGCCCAGGGCGAACGCGGCGTCATCGTGAACACCGCGTCGGTGGCGGCGTATGACGGGCAGATCGGTCAGGCGGCCTATGCCGCCTCCAAGGCGGGGGTAGTGGGCATCACCCTGCCGATCGTGTGGGACCTGTCGCGCAGCGGCATCCGCGTGGTGACCATCGCACCGGGCATCTTCGAGACGCCGATGCTCATGGGCATGCCGCAGGAGGTGCAGGATTCGCTGGGCAAGCAGGTGCCGTTTCCGTCGAGACTGGGCAAGCCTGCTGAATATGCCGATCTGGTGCGATGCATTTTCGGCAATGTAATGCTCAACGGCGAGGCGATTCGTCTCGACGGCGCGATCCGGATGGCGCCGAAGTAAGCGCACGGACCGGTCATGGCCGAGTCAGCGCCGGCAGAGTTCGTACAGTGGTTTCGCGCCGCGGCGCCGTACATCCACGCCTTTCGCGGACGCACTTTCGTCATCGCCTTCGGCGGCGAGGTGGTCGATGACGGCAAGTTCATCGGCCTGACGCACGATCTCAATCTGCTGGCGAGCCTGGGCGTCAGGCTGGTGCTGGTCCATGGCGCTCGGCCGCAGATCGAACGCGAGTTGTCGGCACGCCGCATCGAGATCCGGTACGTCCAGGGTGTGCGCGTCACCGACGAGGCGGCGCTCGCCTGCGTCAAGCAGGCCAGCGGCCGCCTGCGCCTGGAGGTCGAGGCGCTGCTGTCGATGGGTCTGCCGAACACGCCGATGGCGGGCAGCGGCATCCGCGTCGCCTCGGGCAACTTCGTGGTTGCGCGCCCGCGCGGCGTCGTCGACGGGGTCGACATGCTCTACACCGGCGAGGTGCGAAAAATCGATGCCGATGCAATTCGTCAGCGCCTGGATCACGAGGATCTGGTGCTGATCTCGCCGCTCGGTTACTCGCCCACGGGTGAGATCTTCAATCTCACCGTGGAGGATGTCGCCGCCCAGACCGCCATGGCGCTGAATGCGGACAAGCTCATCTTCCTGACCGACGAGGCCGGCCTTCCCGGCAGCGAGTCGGGTCCGGCGCGCGAGCTGACGGTGTCGGATGCGCTGTCGCTGCTCGCCGGGGCGCGCAGGCTTTCCGACGACGCCAAGCAGTATCTCCCTTTTGCGATCAAGGCCTGTCAGGGCGGCGTGGGTCGCGCCCATCTGATCAGCCGCCATGTGGAGGGCGGCCTGCTGCTGGAGCTTTTTACCCACCAGGGCGTGGGCAGCATGGTCACCCAGGACCTGCTCGAACAGCTGCGCGAGGCGACGATTGAGGACGTCGGCGCCATTCTGCAGCTGATCGAGCCGTTGGAGGCCGACGGCGCGCTGGTGAAACGCTCGCGGGAGTTGCTCGAGATCGAGATCGGGCGCTTCCTCGTGCTGGAGCACGACCGCATGATCGTGGGCTGCGCGGCGCTGTATCCCTTTCCCGAGGAGCGCTCCGGCGAGCTCGCCTGCCTGGCGGTGCATCCGCAGTATCGCAACACCGGTGCCGGCGAGCGCCTGCTGCAGGCCGTCGAGGCGCGCGCAAAACGCGCCAAGCTGAAGAATCTTTTCGTGCTGACCACGCGCGCAGCGCACTGGTTCATCGAGCACGGGTTCGCCGATGCGCCGCTTGCCACACTGCCGTCGCGAAAGCAGGCGCTCTACAACTACCAGCGACGCTCCAAAGTCTTTCTCAAGCGGCTTTGACTGCGCCATGCGCCGGACGCGGCGCAGATTGCACGCCCGTGGCGGAACACACGCCTATAATTGTCGTCACATGCGTGTAACAGTCAGCAGATACCTTTTCCAAATTTGCCAATGACCAAAATGGTGCAATGCGTGAAGCTCGGCAGGGAAGCGGAAGGTCTCGACTTCCCGCCCTTTCCCGGTGCGCTCGGCAAGCGGCTGTTCGAGAGCGTATCGAAGGAAGCCTGGAAAGGTTGGCTCGAACACCAGAAGATGCTGGTGAACGAGAACCGCCTGAGTCTCGCCGACCCCGCAGCACGCAAGTACCTGATGGAGCAAACAGAGCGGTACTTTTTCGGCTCGGGAGCGGACGCAGCCGCGGGCTACGTGCCACCGTCGAAGCGCTGACCGCCGGGCGGCGCAGGAACCGGCGCCCGCGACTGCCGGCGGTGCACGCCGTCGCGAAGGCGGACGGGAGACAACCATTAACGGGCGCCTGAACAACAAAGCGGAAACGCCGGAACGGGTCAGCGGCAGCGGCACAGATCGCGCCGCCCGCAAACGCGCGGCGCTGGCCGGCCCGAAATCCGGCAAGCCGCGCGTTGCCGACGCCGCGCTCTATCTCAACCGTGAACTGTCGCAGCTGGAGTTCAACCGCCGGGTACTCGCCCAGGCCGAGGACCCGGAGGTGCCGTTGCTCGAGCGGCTGCGCTTCCTGTGCATCGTCTCGAGCAATCTCGACGAGTTCTTCGAGATCCGCGTCGCCGGGCTGAAAGCGCAAATCGACCTCGGCGTGGACGTAAGCGGCGCCGACGGCGCCTCGCCCGCCCAGGCCTTCAAGCAGGTGTCGGCGAAAACGCACGAGCTCGTCGATCACCAGTACCGCCTGTGGAACGACGCGCT
>CALJLA010000293.1 GCA_937983055.1 uncultured Pseudomonadota bacterium | reverse complement strand
TGGTTGGAGATAAGGTACCTTCTGCCCTCTGAAATGTCTGATGTCCGATCGTTGGTCGATGGGCACTCATACTTTGAAGATTACATCGATGCTGTGTGTGATCGCGCGGCAGAGCTTGGTCTTAAAGAAATTAACGTATTTGTCCTCGCCGATAAGAACGAATTCAGCAATCCAAAGTCAGTCGAAGGCGCGAACTATCGCCTTCATTACCTTGGCGAGTTTGATTGCAATACTTGAAGCCTGTCACCGCATAACAACTAAGGCTTTGACTTCGCGGAGTGGCGGTAGCCACGGAGCCGAAGTTCAAGGCCTCTGTTCAAGAAGCCCGGTGAACGATAGGGCGGGTCAGCACTTGGGAAACGCTCTTGGGCGGAGAGCGCCGAGTCGGCTCGTGGGCTGGGCCGGGTCTGGCAGCGAGGCGTTGGGTGTGGGGAGGCGGCGCGTTGGGCGGCCGTTTGTGAACCTGATCCGACAGGCGTTCGGCCGACGGAAGTAGCGATTTCCCCTCATCGCGCGCACCGCGACCGAACCCGCTGGCGGAGACGTCCGGCTGTTTCGAGTTGCCTGCTCCTGCGCTACCATCATCCGCTGTCCAGATAGGGGATCGCGTGTTCGGTGAGTACGCACGCTGTGTGCGAGACAGCCACCAGGCGCATGGTCCCGCCACACTCGGCGCAGCGGACCGCGCTGGGCGGGGTGTACTTCGGCTGCGGCGCGTGGCCGCTGCCGAGCCAGAACGTCCAACCCAGAGAGAGCCACACCAGCCACTTGACCTCTTTCAGGCTGAGGCGGTGATTGGGGCTCATCCAGCCGTAATAACGAATCTTCTGCAACCCGCGCGGCAAACTATGTTGCAGGAAGCCGCGCAGAAACTCCTCGCCGCTGACGGTGCGCGTCTTTGCCCGCCGTGTGCCCGAGGGCGTATAGCGGAACGTCACCGACGAATCATCGCACGAGACGATGCGGTGGTCGCTGATCGCCACGCGATTCACATACGGAGCGAGATACTTCAGCACCGCTTGGCCGTCCCCCACCGGTTTCATATCGACCACGAATTTGCCGTGCCAGGCGGCGGCGTCAACGGCGTCGTACAAGCCACGGCGGCGCAGTTCATCCGCCAGCTTGGCCTTGTAGATGACCACTGCCGCCGCGTGGGGGAACAGAAAGTTCTCTGGTGTCTGCCGCCAGGCTGATCGATCCGCGCTCACGCCGCCGCCGGGAACGACGAAGTGAACGTGCGGATGATAGACCGTCGGATCGCGACCCCAAGTGTGCAAGACGCCGAAGAATCCGAGCGTGCAACCGGACAGATACTTCGATCGACCCGCCAGCGCCGTGATCGTTTCACTGCCCGCGGCGAACAGGGCAGCGTACCCCGCGCGCTGCTGACCGCGCAGCACGCAGCGCAGCGCCTCGGGCACTGTGAAGGTGACCAGAAAGTGATGCACCGGCAACAGGCGCGCGGCCTGCTGGGCGAGCCAGCGATCGGTCTTGTCGCGGCCGCAGGCGGGACAATGGCGATTGCCGCAGGAGCGGCCGACCCAATGTTCCCGCTGGCAGTCGTCGCAGCGGTAGAGCAGACCGCCCAACTCACCGGTGCGGCAACGGATGATCGCCGAAAGCACCTTGCGGTGGATCAGCGGCATCGACTCGCCGAATTTCGCCAGATAGGCCGGTGCGTGTTGCCGTAGGCAGCATGCCACCGTGGTCATCGATCACCCGCGACGGAAGAGTTTTTCGATCGTCTGGCGGGCATCGACCGCGCCGGAATCGGTCAGGTGCAGGTAGACCATGGTGGTCTGCAAACTGCTGTGCCCCATGTACTGCTGAATGGCCCGCAAGCTGACGCCCGCTTCCAACAGATGCGTCCCGTAGGAATGGCGCAGGGTGTGGATCGAAACCTTCTTGCCGAAGTCGATCTGGCAGGTGATCTTCTTCATGGCTCCTTGCACGGCGGTGGGGCTCATGGGCGTGGTGGCCGTGGAACTTCCTTGATGGTTGCGCCCGTCGGCGGGGAACAGCAGCCGCGGGTGGCGGTGTGTGACCCAATGTTCACGCAGCCGCTCGAGCGTCGAAGTCGGCAGCGGCACATAACGGTCTTTCGCGCCCTTGCCGCGGTGCACATGCACCATGCCGCGGTCCGCATCGATGTCGCCGACCTGCAGGTTCAAGCCTTCCTGCATCCGCAGCCCGAGCGAATAGACGGTCCACAAGTAGACCGCGATCCGCAGGGTCGTCGCGGCGTCGATGATCCGATGGACTTGCGCGATCGTGAGCACTTCCGGCAGACTCTTGACGTTCTGCAACTTCATCTGTGCCAGCGTCTGCCAATCCCGCTTACAAGTGCGCGTGTAGAAGAACTTAATGCCCGAGAAGGCGACGCGGAGCGAGCCGTAGGCGAACTTCTTCTCATTCTTCAAATGCAGGAAGTAGCGGCGGAGTTGTTGCTCGGCAATCTTATCGGGAGCGGTCTGACAGAAGTCAGCCAGTTGGCGGACCGCTCGCAGGTAACCGTCATGCGTCCGTTGACTCATGCCGCCCAGTTGCAAATCCTCGGCCATCCGCGAGTAGAGAGGATCGGTGAAGAACGGGGAACGTGCTGCTGCCATGGGAAGGTCTCCTTGTTGCAAGAGAAAGAAACGTCAACAAGGAAAGTCTTCCCGAAAACATTCGACGCCGCTGCGAAAGTCAGATAAAATACCCCCGTCAATTCTCCTGCCGCGCCAGCGGCTTACTTGAACAAGGCGTTGCACCCGACCGCCAAAACGTCTTGTCAAATGGTACAATCAACCGGCGGCGGGTGAACTCATTCGTTATGCGTCGAGACGATGGTAGAGAATCACGTTGAATCAGAGCTTCACGCCGTGGCCAATTCATTGGTCGAGGAACTCATCCGCATAACGCCAGAATCAATGTGCGAAATACAGTTTGAGATCATTGCGACAGATGATGGTGGCGCGGATATTGGTCTATTAGAGAATCATCCTGACGTGACCAGCGTGGCTTTGAGTGACACCGTTTACGATTGCTGTTCAAGGTATCTCCCATTGGTCAAGAGCTACGCAAGCGGCTGGAAACGTTCGCTATTCACACTTCGCCAAAGCGACGAGGAATGGGATGTCTCAGTAAAATTCGAATACAAGTAGCCGCTTACGCATGACAACTAAGGCTTTGACTTCGCGGAGTGGCGGTAGCCACGGAGCCGAAGTTCAAG
>CALJLA010000292.1 GCA_937983055.1 uncultured Pseudomonadota bacterium | reverse complement strand
GAATGGCGACGGCGTGTCTCCGTTCGCCTCCCGGCAGCGATTGATCGCCATCTCGAAAGTGACCACCTCATCGCCGGCAGGGTCGTACCTCGGGTAACGCGCGGCCGCTCCGCGGCCGCCATCGGCAAAGCAGTCGGCGAAGCGCGTGCCGTTGCTGAACGGCTTTTCCCACAATGCTCGGCCACGATCGATGTCGCCCTGGAACGGCGGAAACTCCATGATGCTTTCGTACTGGGCCCTGGCGTCGGCATTGAGCATCAGCGAGCCGTAGATGTACTCGCTCAAAGGCTTGTCGGGAAACCGCGCCCGGAAGTATTCGTGGAAGAACCGGCGATCCTCGTCCGGCGCACGCGGGGCCGAGTCCGCCGCGGCGTGCACGCATGCCAGACACACGAGCGCAGTGCCCAGCAGCCCGATGACCCGTGGCACCATCACCCGACTGCCGATTCCATGGTTTCGCGCTCGCCCCGATTGTCCTCCCACGAGATCACGATGCGATCGCCGGCGCTGGCGCCGCGCACCCGGAAGTGCAGGAACGGATTGCGCGATACCGCGCGGCTCCAGCCGCACTCAAGCACCGGCTTGCCGTTGTGTGTCGCCACCACGGTTCTGATGAAATGCCTGGGTACCAGCTCGCCCGTCGCGGGGTCTTTTCGAAGTCCGGTTTCCATCGGGTGGAAGATGAGCACCTTGACCTCGGCGACATCGCCCTCCAGCAGCGTGACCCGCATGCGCATCTTGTCTGACATGACTTGGTTCCCGACCGCCGCTATTAGCCGCACCCGCCGATCGTGACCTTGACTTCACGCTCGGCGGAATAGTATTTGCCCCCGGCCTTGACGACCAGCATCGCGCGCGAGGTCTCGTTCATCTTGATCCGCGTCGCCACGAAGGGCTCGGCGCCGCCGGCAAAGCGAAAGCTGGCCGCCAGCGGCTGAGGGTTCTTCTCCACCAGCACATACATGATCTCGGTGTCCGGCAACCGGCTCTCGATCTCGATCGGGACGATCGCGCCGTTCTCCGCGATCTCCGGCGTCTTGAAGCGGATCTGGTCCGATGGCTGCGTCTCCTGTGCACCGATCAGAGCCAGGCTCCGATTCATGTCCTCGGAGTCGAACGCCGGCTTGTTCCATTCCGCAGCCAGTCGCCTGACCGGCAACAGCACGGCCGCGACGGTTATCGCCAGCATGCGCAGTACATTGCGTCGAATTGCCTGCATCTCGAGATCAACGGTTTCAGGGCTAAAGGGTGTACAGATAGTCGATGATCAGTTCGATTTCTTCATCGGTCAGGATCTGGTGGCCGGCGAATGGCGGCATGATCGTGCCGGGATTGCGCACGCGGGCGTCCCCGATCTGCTCTCGCAGCGCGCCCCGGTCCGGAAAACGCTCGCGCATCATCACCAGTGGCGGCGCGATGTTGGCCAGCGTTTGCGCCGCCGGGTCGGTCGGCGCGGCGTGGCAGGCAAGGCAATTTCCCTTGGCGAAGTCATGGGCAAGCGCACGTCCCGCTGTGATGCGCGCAGACTCGCCGGCAGTGGCCGATCCCGGCGCGACTGCGCTTAACGTGAGGGCCGCAGCGGCCATGACGAATGCGAGATTCTGCATAATTGCTGCCGAAAGCCTCTCAGACCCTCGGTGCGCGCGCGGGTTCAGGCGCCCGGCGGCCGTTCCGCCATCCAGTGTCCGGACTTTCCGCCGCGCTTTTCAATCAGTCGCACGTCGTCCATCTGCATGCCACGGTCTACTGCCTTGCACATGTCGTAGATGGTCAGCAAGCCGGCGCTTACCGCGGTCAGTGCTTCCATTTCGACGCCGGTTCGCCCCACAGTCTCCGCAGTCGCCGTGCAGCGGACGCAGTTCACTTCCCGCTCGATCTCGAACTCGACGCTGATGCGGGTCAGGGCGAGCGGATGGCACAGGGGAATCAGGTCCGCAGTGCGCTTTGCACCCTGAATTGCCGCGATCCTCGCGATTCCCAGCACATCGCCCTTCTTGGCGCTGCCATCGAGGATGTGCTGCAGCGTAGCAGGCTGCATGCGGATGCGGCCGGTCGCCACCGCAACGCGGTGCGTCTCGGCCTTGTCGCCGACATCCACCATGTGCGCCTGGCCCTGCCGGTCGAAATGGGTGAGCGTGCCCAATTGCCGCCTTTCGATGTGCCTCGATACGCGCTTGAGCGCTCGCATCGGAACTTGGATTGATTGCGACTTATCATAGCACTGTGAAACTTGTCGCCCTGCTGCTCCTGGCAGCCATAGTCAGTGCCGCGGTGTCGGCCCAGAACCTGCCGGACCTGGGCGACGCTTCGCAGGGCACGCTGTCGCCCGCGCAGGAGCGGCGGCTCGGCGAGTCCATCATGCAGCAAATCCGCGCGAGTCCGCTGTTTCTGGCCGATGCCGAGATTAACGACTACCTGAACCGGATCGGCTACAAACTGGTCGCCAACAGTCCGGACCCCGGCGGGGCATTCCAGTTCTTCGCGATCGACGATGCCAGCGTGAACGCGTTCGCGCTGCCCGGGGGGTTCATCGGCGTCCACACCGGCTTGCTGCTGACGGCGCGAGGCGAATCCGAGCTGGCCAGCGTGCTCGGCCATGAGATCGCGCATGTCACTCAGCGGCACATTGCGCGAATGATCGCGGGCCAGCAGCGCGCCGGCCTGGCGTCGATGGCGGCGCTGGCGGTCGCGATTCTGGCGGCCCGTTCGAACGCCGAACTGTCGCAGGCGGCGATTGCAGCGGCCCAGGCCGGCAGCATCCAGAGCCAGCTCAATTTCAGCCGCGAGCACGAACGCGAGGCCGATCGCATCGGCCTGCAGATCGTGGAGCGCGCCGGATTCGATGCGCACGCAATGCCGGTGTTCCTGGAGCGCTTGCAGCGAGCCTCGAGGCTGTATGAGGGCGGGGCGCCGTCCTATCTGCGCACTCACCCACTGACCTTTGAGCGGGTCGCCGACGTCCAGAACCGCACGCAAAGTCTGCCCTTCAAGCAGGTTCCGGACAGTCAGGACTTTTACTTCGTGCGGGCAAGGATTGCCGCCTTGAACGGTGCGCCCGCCGACGCCGTATCCGCGCTCGAATCGCAGCTGCGGGAGAAGAAGTACGCGAGCGAGGCCGCCATCCGTTACGGCCTGGTGGTTGCGCTGATGCGTGCCAACGATCACGCTGCGGCATTGGAGGCGCTGAAGCCGCTGCAATCGCTTGCCGGCGAGCATCCGGCGGTGCGGGCGCTGGCGTCGCAGCTTTATGTCAGGTCCGGCCGGGTCGAGGCCGGCCTCGAGGCCTATCGTGAAGCGCTGGCGGCCTATCCCAACCGCAGTGCCCTGGTGTACGGCTATGCCGAGGCCCTGCAGGACACGGGGCGCTACCCGCAGGCAGCCGAGTTTCTGGAGCAGCAGATACTGCGCTCGAGCCCCGATCCGCGGCTGTATGAGCTCCAGGCCCGGGGCTACGCAGCCATGGGCCAGCGGCTGCTGCGGCATCGCGCCCAGGCCGAGGCCTATCTGTTGCGCGGAAACCTGGCGGCCGCGATCGAGCAGCTGCGCCTCGCGCAGGCGGCGGCCGACGGCAATTTCTACCAGCAGTCAAGCGTGGATGCCCGGCTGAAGGAGCTGAAGGCCCTGGATGCGGAGCTGCGTCGCCGCGACTGAATGCCTGCCGGCCCGCGGTGGCCGAGATAGCCATCTGAGCATGGCGCGACGGAGAGTCTCGCCACAGGGTCTCCTTTTACATATCATGGGCATAACAAGATCGTGACGCCGCGGCCAAAGCCGCGACCCATGGAAAAGATCGGCAAATACGAGATCATCCGCGAACTCGGCAAGGGAGCCACCAGTGCGGTCTATCTCGGTCGCGATCCGTTCAGCGATCGCGAAGTCGCGATCAAGCTCGTGCGCAGCGAGGTGCTCTCGAACGAAGAGCACGGCCGGCGCTTCCGCAAGCTGTTCCTGATGGAAGCGTCACTCGCGGGCAAGCTTTCCCATCCGCACATCGCTTCGATCTACGACGCCGTCTCTGACGAGCACGGCAGCTACCTGGTCATCGAATACGTGTCCGGGGGCACCCTAGAGCAGCACATCAAACCCGAGACCCTGCTGCCGATAAAGCGCGTCATCGAAATCGCATTCAAGTGCTGCAAGGCGCTGGATTACGCGCACCAGCACGGCATCATCCACAGGGACATCAAGCCGGCGAACATCCTGCTGCGAGGCGAATCCGACATCAAGATCACCGATTTCGGGGCGGCGCTCACCGTGTCCGCCGATACCACTCAGATTTCCGGCATTGGCTCGCCCGCCTACATGTCGCCCGAACAGCTGAGAGAGGAGCCCCTCAGCCATCACACCGACATGTTCTCGCTGGGCGTGGTCATGTACCAGTTGCTGACCGCGCATCTGCCATTCAAGGGCAGCAGCAGTTTCAGCATGGTGAATCAGATCCTGAATGTCGACCCGCCACCGCCGAGCGTACAGCGGACGGAAATTCCGGCGGCGATCGATGGCATTGTTGCCCGTGCGCTGCAGAAAGATCCCGGTGAGCGCTTCGATACCTGGGAGGATTTCGCACAGGCACTCGCCAGCGTGTTCAATAACCTGCAGCGGCCGGAAGATCCGGTGCCGGAAGCCGAGAAGTTCGGCATTCTTCGCAAACTGGAGTTCTTCCGGGATTTCGCCGACGTCGACCTCTGGCAGGTGATGCGAATTGCCAACTGGATCAAGTTCCCGCCCGACCGATCGATCATCGAGGAGGGCGACATCGGCAGCTCGTTCTTCATTCTTACGGCCGGCGAAGTCAAGGTGACCAAGCAGGACAAGCTGCTCAACATCCTGCGCGTGGGCGAGTGCTTTGGAGAGATGGCCTATCTGGGGCGGCGGCAGTTCACGCGTACCGCCAGCGTCATCGCGGTCAGCGAGGCAACCACCATCGAAATTCGCGCTGACGCGCTGGCGCAGGCGACCGAAACCTGCAAGCATGCGTTTACCGCGGCATTCCTCGAGCTGCTGGTGTCGCGGCTGGAGGCCGCGAATGCGCGCTTGTCGCAGCTGCTGCTCGACCGCAGGATCAGCATCTTTTAGTTCGCGATGCCTGGTGTATGATCGAATGCAGCCGCTTCGCTGCAAATGACCTCAAGGCATGTCCCTTTTCTCCACCATCGACGCGCTTGCGCTGGCCGATCTTCTGAAGGAAGGCGGCTGCGACCTGATCGACGTGCGTAACGACGAAGAGGTCGCGCGCGGCATGATCGCAGGCGCGCGGCACATCCCGCTTGCGCAGCTCCCGGCGCGCTTCTCGGAACTCGGGCGTGATCGCCCGGTCGTGTTCTATTGCCAGTCCGGCGCGCGATCGATGCAGGCGAGCGCGTTCCTGGCCGCGCGCGGCTGGCCTCAGGTTTCTAACCTGACCGGCGGGGTCATCGCCTGGGTGCGCAGCGGGCAGGCCCTCGTGTTTCCCGGCGCCGGCTGAATTACTGGTAAAGCCCATGCATCAGAACAACACCATTGCCTTCGACAGGGATCTGGATGCGCGCGGACTCAATTGCCCGCTGCCGATCCTTCGTACCAAGAAGACGCTCAACGACATGCAGTCCGGGCAAGTGCTGAAGATTCTTGCCACGGATCCCGGTTCTGTCCGCGACTTCGAGGCATTTTCCCGGCAAACCGGTCACGAACTGCTGTCCCGGACAGAGTCAGCCGGCGAGTTTCACTTCCTGCTGCGCAAGCGCTGAAGGCGTTGAATTGGGCTTCTTGACCGATCGGTGCATCGTTGAATTCGACCGCGCGCTACGCACGCTCGCCGGCCCGTCCCGCGCGGCACGCCCTGATCCTGCGCGCGATCTGGCGGACGGCGACCTGCCGGAGGTTGAGCGCAGGCAGTCGGCGGCACTGATGCGCGTGAATCACACCGGCGAAGTCTGCGCTCAGGCGCTCTACTCGGGTCAGTCGCTGACCGCCCGCGATCCAGTCATTCGGGAAGCGCTGCAGGTTGCCGCCGGGGAGGAATCCGATCACTTGGCGTGGACCGAAGCCCGTGTCCGCGCCCTGGGCGGACGAACCAGCCGGCTCAATCCGCTCTTCTACTGCGGCGCGTTTGCGCTTGGAGCTGTGGCGGGCGCGCTGGGCGATCGCTGGAACCTCGGTTTCCTCGCCGAGACCGAGCGCCAGGTCGAGGGGCATCTCGCCGGGCATCTGGACCGGCTGCCGCAGGCAGATCACAAGAGCCGTGCGATCGTGCGCGAGATGCAACGCGACGAGATGCGGCATGCGGCAAGCGCGGTGAGGCTCGGCGCGTCGGATCTGCCGGCGCCGGTACGCGGGGCGATGAAGCTGGCGTCGCGGTTGATGACGCGCTCGACCTACTTCATCTAGCCGCTTTCATCGGGCGTACAGGGGGACAGTTCGCCGCGCGGCCGGGTTGCGGCCGCTTCGCATCGGGTTCGCGGTCAGGCGTCCTCGACGATCTCGAAGTCGTGCGTGATCTGCGCTGTCTTGCCCAGCATGATCGACGCCGAGCAGTATTTTTCAGCCGACAGGCCGATTGCGCGCTCCACCTGCGCGGGCTTTACGCCGCGTCCGGTGACCACGAAATGCATGTGAATGCGAGTGAACACCTTCGGATCGTCGGCGGCTCGTTCCGCTTCGATCTGCACTTGGCAATCGGAGACCGATTGTCGCGCCTTGCGCAGGATCGTCACCACGTCGTAAGCGGTGCAGGCGCCCGTGCCCATCAGCACAACCTCCATCGGCCTGGGGCCGAGGTTGCGCCCGCCGCCTTCCGGCGCGCCATCCATTACGAATACATGGCCGCTTTCGCTTTCCGCCATGAAGGCGACGTTCTCGACCCACTTGATCCTGGCTTTCATCCGAGATTCCCGTAATTGACGCGCCGGTCCTGTGCTGGGGCCGGCAAAGGGCGGCATGGTAGCAGTCCCGTTGCCGATGCCGCAGCCAACGCGGCTCAGTTGACCCGGGACCGGTTGCGGAACTGGCAGGGCCTGGAACCACGCCGGTGCAGCGCATCGAGCCCTCGTTCTGGCACATCTGGCAAGAGCCTCTTGCGGTGCAACAGAAATAACGCCAGAATCAAACCGTCACTCGCGCTCTCGCGAGCGAGGGTGATGACTCCTCCATCCTCCTCCATTGGCGGATTTTGCGCAGCCCATTGAGGCTGCGCTCTTTTTTTGCTCAGCCAAGAACGCGAGGCGTGATTTCCACGGACGTTTCCGTCTGATGATGCGCTGCCAAATGCCGGTCTCGCAGACTGCCTGCTCCAGGCGTCCGTGCAGCCTCGAGGGTCGGCCGATTTTCAATCTATAATCATCATCTTAAGTGTCAAAGGCTGTATTCCGGAGAGCGACACAGTTAAAATCTCGGACTTTTGCGGAGTCCGGGTAGCAGAACAAATGGCTGAGCAAGTGGATCAGGGCAGGCGCCGAATGCTGGTGATCACCACCAGCGCGGCCGGGGCGGCTGCCGGCGTGGCAGTGGCCGTGCCCTTCATCATGAGCATGACCCCCAGCGCCAAGGCGCGCGCCGCCGGCGCGCCGGTCGAGGTGGATCTGTCCAAGGTCGAACCGGGGATGATGGTGACCGTTGAGTGGCGCGGAAAGCCGATCTGGGTGCTTCATCGCACCGAGCGCATGCTGGAGTCGCTCGCCGCGACGCGCGACCAGGTGGTCGATCCCGGGTCAGCCCTGCCGATGCAGCCGGAATATGCAACCAACGACCACCGTTCGATCAAGCCCGACTACCTGGTGCTGATCGGCATCTGCACCCATCTCGGCTGCTCGCCGACGGCGAAACTGCAACCCGGCGCCGAGTCCGGCTTGAGCGCCGACTGGCCCGGCGGATTCTACTGTCCCTGTCACGGGTCCAAGTTCGACCTTGCCGGCCGCGTCTACAAGGGGGTCCCGGCCCCGACCAACCTGGAGGTGCCTCCCTACACCTACCTGTCCGATTCGCGCCTGCTGATCGGCGCTGACAGCAAGGAGGCGTAAACAGATGAGCCGCGTCCAAGCCCTGCTCGCCTGGGTCGATGAACGGTTTCCGTTGACCGCCACCTGGAAGCAGCACCTGTCGGAATACTACGCGCCGAAGAACTTCAACTTCTGGTACTTCTTCGGTTCGCTCGCGTTGCTGGTGCTGGTCATGCAGATCGTCACCGGCATCTTTCTGACGATGCATTACAAGCCGGATGCCCGAGAAGCCTTCGCTTCGGTCGAGTACATCATGCGCGACGTGCCCTGGGGGTGGGCGATCCGCTACATGCACTCCACCGGCGCCTCGATGTTCTTCGTGGTCGTTTACCTGCACATGCTGCGCGGGCTGATGTACGGCTCCTACCGCAAGCCGCGCGAACTGTTGTGGATTCTCGGCATGCTCATCTACCTGTGCCTGATGGCCGAAGCCTTCTTCGGCTATCTGCTCCCGTGGGGCCAGATGTCGTACTGGGGCGCACAGGTCATCGTGAATCTGTTTGCCGCGGTTCCCTGGGTGGGTCCCGACCTCGCCGTGTGGATCCGGGGCGACTATGTGGTCTCCGACGCGACGCTGAACCGGTTCTTCGCGTTCCACGTGATCGCCATTCCGCTGGTGCTGCTGGCGCTGGTGGCACTGCATCTGGTCGCGCTGCACGAAGTGGGGTCGAACAATCCGGATGGCGTCGAGATCAAGAAAAAGAAGGATGCCAGCGGGCGGCCTCTCGACGGCATCCCGTTCCATCCGTACTACACCGTCAAAGATATGGTCGGCGTGGTCGTGTTCCTGATGGTCTTCTCGCTGATCGTGTTCTTTGCGCCGGAGATGGGCGGCTATTTCCTCGAGCACAACAACTTCGTGCCGGCCGATCCGCTCAAGACCCCGCAGCACATCGCGCCCGTGTGGTACTTCACGCCCTTCTATTCCATTCTTAGAGCGGTGCCGCCGCTGCTCGGGTCGCAGTTTCCCGGTGTGCTGGCCATGGGGCTGGCGGTGGTGATCCTGTTCTTCATGCCCTGGCTTGATCGCGGAAACGTGAAGTCGATCCGCTATCGCGGAGGGGTCTACAAGACCTGGCTTGCCCTGTTCCTGGTGTCCTTCGTCGTGCTCGGCTATCTCGGCGTGAAGCCCACCAATGTCTGGGGCCAGTTCGGCGCCTGGCTGGGCGGTGCCGAGCGGGCGGTGGTGGTTGCGCGCGTCTGCACGCTGCTCTACTTCCTGTTCTTCCTGCTGATGCCCTGGTACACCAAGATCGACAAGACCAAGCCCGAGCCGGAGAGGGTGACGACGTGAGAAGCATTCTGTTTGCGCTGCTGTTCGCGCCGCTGGTTGCCCTGGCTGCCGGCGGCGAGATCAAGCTGAAGTCCGCCAACATCGACCCCAACGACGCGGTTTCAATCCAGCGTGGCGCGCGGACCTTCGTCAATTACTGCCTGAACTGTCACGCAGCGTCATACATGCGCTACAACCGTTTGCAGGAGCTGGGGTTGAGCGAGCAGCAGATCAAGGACAACCTGCTGTTTGCAGGCGACAAGGTCGGCGAAACCATGACCATCGCCATGCCGCGCAAGGCAGGCGAGCAGTGGTTCGGCGTCGCGCCGCCCGATCTTTCCGTGACTGCGCGCTCGCGCGGGGCAGACTGGCTGTATACCTACTTCATGACTTTCTACCGGGACGACTCGACGCTCACCGGCTGGAACAACCTGGCATTCCCCAACGTCGGAATGCCGCACGTGCTGTGGGAGCTTCAGGGCATGCAGAGGCTCGAGGCGCCCGCCGCCGGTGAAGACGGCCACGGGGGCGCGGCGGCAACCGGCCACGCCAAGCTCGTGCTGGCGCAGGCCGGCACGCAGCCGCCCGCACAGTACGAACAGACCATCCGGGACCTGGTGAATTATCTCGTGTACATGGGCAAGCCGATGCGCGCGCAGCGCCTTCAAATCGGCACCGTGGTCCTTTTCTTCCTGAGCATCCTGCTGGTGCTGACGTGGCTGTTGAAGCGCGAGTACTGGAAGGACGTGCATTGACCCCGCGGACCGAGGACCAGCTGCCATGATGACCCTATATTCGGGCACGACCTGCCCCTTCAGCCAGCGCTGCCGTATCGTCCTCTACGAAAAGGGGATGGACTTTCAGATCATCGACGTCGACCTCCTCAACAAGCCTGAGGATCTGTCGGTGATGAATCCGTACAATCGTACGCCGGTGCTGGTCGAGCGCGACCTGATCCTGTACGAATCGAACATCATCAACGAGTACATCGATGATCGTTTTCCGCATCCGCAGCTGATGCCGGCCGATCCGGTGATGCGGGCGCGTGCCCGGCTGTTCCTGTTCCGTTTCGAGCAGGAATTGTTCGCCCATATCGACGCGATCGAGCGCGGCACCCAGAAGCAGGCGGACAAGGCGCGTATCATCATCCGCGACAATCTCACGCAGATTGCGCCGGTATTCGTGAAGCAGAAATTCATGCTGGGGGACGAGTTCTCGATGCTGGACGTGGCGATCGCGCCGCTGTTGTGGCGCCTGGACTTCTACGGCATCACCTTGCACAAGACCGCCGTTCCGCTGATGAAGTACGCCGAACGGTTGTTCAGCCGGCCTGCCTACATCGAGGCGCTCACCCCTTCAGAAAAGGTGATGCGCAAGTGAAGGAAGCGTCTACCACCCCGTACCTCATCCGCGCCATCTACGAGTGGTGCTGCGACAACGGCCTGACGCCGTACGTTGCGGTGCGGGTGAGCGAATCGACCCGGGTTCCGATGGAGTACGTCAAGAACGGCGAGATCGTGCTCAACATAAGCCCGGACGCGACGCGCAATCTCAAGATCGGCAACGATCTGATCCAGTTTTCCGCCCGCTTTGCCGGTGCGTCGAGAGAGGTTTCGATTCCGGTGACGTCGGTGGCCGGCATCTTCGCCAAGGAAAACGGCCAGGGCCTGGCCTTCCAGTTGCCGGAGGCGCCTCCCGCGGGCGAGGGCGCGGGCGGTGAGCACGGCACCGGCAACGCGCAGGGACCATCGCCTGCACGGCGCCGGTTCCAGGTGATCAAGTAAGTTTGCCGGGTGATCGGGCACGCCTATAATCCGGCCGAGGCCGGCATAGCTCAGTTGGTAGAGCAGTTGATTTGTAATCATCAGGTCGCGGGTTCGATTCCTGCTGCCGGCACCAGCGCCCGCTTCATGTCCTCCGTTATCCTCACTGTCCTCAGCCTGTGCTTCGCGCTGCTGCAACCCGCACCGGTGTGGGCGCAGCAGGCGCCGCTAACCTTCGAGCAGGCGCAGACACGCACCGCTTATGCAAGGGAGCAGATGCAAGCCGCGGAGCGCAAGCTGAAGAACCTCGAGCGCAGGGAAACTGCCGCCCATCGAACGTTGTCGGCGGCGCAAAAGCGATACGAGGAAGCCAAGGCCGGTGCCGACCGGGCGACCGAAGCAAGGCTTGCGGCCGAAGCAGAGCTGGAAGCCGCGCGCGCCCGCTGGGAGGCGGAGTCCGCCCGCCTTCAGCGAATCCACCGCGAAAGCGAATCCTTGCGCCGCGACTGACACACGGCGTCGATCCCGGAGCCAGACGATGAAAATTCACGAATACCAGGCGAAGGAAGTGCTGCGCAGTTTCGGAGTTGCCACGCCGAGAGGCGTGCCCTGTTTCTCGGTGGATGAGGCCGTCGCCGCCGCGAAGAAGCTGGGCGGAAAGGTCTGGGTTGTGAAAGCGCAGATTCATGCCGGTGGCCGTGGCAAGGGCGGCGGCGTAAAGCTGGCGAAGTCGATCGACGAAGTGCGCGACTGGTCGTCGAAGATTCTCGGCATGCAGCTGAAGACTCACCAGACCGGGCCCGGGGGCCAGACGGTGCGCCGGCTGCTGATCGAGGAAGGCGCCGACATCCGCAAGGAGCTGTATGTCGGGATCGTCGTTGACCGTGGGTCGCAGCGGGTGTGCGTGATGGCTTCTTCCGAGGGCGGCATGGACATAGAGGAGGTCGCCGCCCGAACCCCGGAAAAGATCCACAAAGTCTTCGTCGACCCGTCCGCCGGGCTGACCGATGCCGAGGCGGAAGAGCTTGCCGCCAAGATCGGCGTGCCTGCGGGGTCTATACCGAAGGCGCGTGCGATGCTGCAGGCGCTCTACCGCGCGTTCTGGGAGAAAGACGCGTCGCTGGCGGAGATCAATCCGATGGTGCTCACGGGCGACGGTAATGTCATCGCGCTCGACGCCAAGATGAACTTCGACGAGAACGCGCTGTTCCGGCATGCGGATATCGTCGAACTGCGCGACCTCGACGAAGAAGACCCGGCAGAGATCGAGGCCTCCAGGCACGGGCTTTCCTACATCTCGCTGGACGGGGACATCGGCTGCCTGGTCAACGGCGCCGGTCTGGCGATGGCCACGATGGATACCATCAAGCTGTTTGGCGGCGAGCCGGCAAACTTTCTCGATGTCGGCGGCGGCGCCACCACCGAGAAGGTCACCGAAGCCTTCAAGATCATGCTGCGAAACCCAAGGCTCAAGGCCATTCTGGTGAATATTTTCGGCGGCATCATGCGCTGCGACGTGATTGCCACGGGCGTTGTTGAAGCGGCACGGCAGGTGAAGCTGTCGGTGCCGCTGGTGGTGCGCATGAAGGGCACCAACGAGGAACTCGGCCGCAAGATACTGGCGGAGTCGGGACTGCCGATCATTTCCGCAGACAATATGGCCGACGCTGCCCGGCGCGTGGTAGAGGCGGCCCGAGGAAAGCACTGATGGCGATTCTGATCGACAGGAACACCCGGGTCATCACCCAGGGCATTACCGGCAAGACCGGGCAATTCCACACTCGCGCCTGCCGGGACTATGCCAACGGCAAACAGTGTTTTGTGGCCGGCGTCAATCCGAACAAGGCCGGACAGGATTTCGAGGGCATTCCGATCTACGCGTCGGTCGCCGAGGCGAAGAAGCAGACCGGTGCCACCGCGTCGGTGGTCTACGTGCCGCCGGCCGGCGCCGCTGCGGCGATCTGGGAGGCAGTGGAAGCCGACCTCGACCTGGTCGTCTGTATCACCGAGGGGATCCCGGTGCGCGATATGGTCGCGGTGCGCGACCGGATGAAAAAGGAAAAGCGGCGCACTGTTCTGCTCGGACCGAACTGCCCCGGAGTCATCACGCCCGATGAACTGAAGATCGGCATCATGCCCGGTCACATCCACCGCAAGGGCACGATCGGCGTGGTATCGCGCTCCGGCACGCTCACCTACGAGGCGGTGGGGCAGCTGACCGAGATCGGTCTTGGCCAGTCCAGCGCGGTGGGCATCGGCGGCGACCCGGTGAACGGACTCAAGCATGTCGACGTGCTGCGCCTGTTCAATGACGACCCGGCGACGGAAGCGGTGGTCATGATCGGGGAAATCGGCGGCGGCGACGAGGAAGATGCCGCGCGCTGGGCCAAGGACAACATGCGCAAGCCGGTTGTCGGTTTCATCGCCGGGGTGACCGCGCCGCCGGGCAAGCGCATGGGCCATGCCGGGGCCATCATTTCCGGCGGCACCGGAACGGCTGACGAAAAGCTCGCGGTGATGGAAGCCTGCGGCATCAAGGCGACCCGTAACCCGGCGGAGATGGGCAAGCTGCTGAAGTCGGTGCTGGGCTGAATGCCGGCGACGGCGTTTTCTTCGACACCGCGAACGACACGCGCAAACCATGCATGGCATGCCGTTGACTTTCGACCTGTCCAATCCGCAGTTCTGGGTGGCGGTCGCCCAGATCGTGCTGATCGACATCCTGCTGTCCGGCGACAACGCGGTGGTCAT
>CALJLA010000291.1 GCA_937983055.1 uncultured Pseudomonadota bacterium | reverse complement strand
GGTCCGGCAGGCGAGGCCGGCACCCAGTCCGGCACGCCGGCGGGGCGGGCGAAGATCGACACGCGGCCGATGCCGCCGGCATTCGCCATGCCGTTGCCGCCGGCGTCGAGCATCGCCAGATTCACCGGCTGCGGATAGCAGCTTGCGCAGCCGCCGAGCGATTCGCCCAGCACCCAGAACCGCGTCAGGCGGTCGACGTCGGTGACGAACGATTGCTGCAGTTCGTCCAGCACCGTGTCGGCGACGCCGCGCGCCGACAGCCGGGCGAAATCCGAACCCTTGAGCGCATACGTGGTGCGCGCCGCGCGCACGCGCGACAGCACTTGGTCGGTCGACAGCTCGCTGTCCGACATCGAGACCACGTTCGAAATCGGCGTCACCGGGCGCGGCGTGAACACGCTGCAGCCGGCGAGCGCAAGCACGGCAAGCGCCGCCGTCGCCAGGGGCAGCCGGAAAAATCCTGGAAGGTGCTCGATCATCATCGACCTCTCTCGCACGGGCGTTCAGTAAGGGTAGTAGAAGTAGGGGCGGGCCCAGGGCCCGTAGTGATAGCAGCCGATGCACGGCCCCATCCAGAACGGGTCGTAATAGCGCCAGCGTTCCTGCCGGCGCACGCTCTCGACATAGGCCTGCTGCAGGTAGTCGAGCACCTCCGTCGGCACGCCCTGTTCATGCAGCTCCCCGATCTGCGAACCGGTGAGCGGATACACCGCACGGGTCTCGCGCAGCTCGCGCAGAATCTCCTCGGCCGGGGTGCCCGCTTGGCTCATTTTCACTACCTCGTCCAGGGTCGGCGGCGGCTTGCGTTGCAGGCCGGCGCAGCCGCCCGCGGCCAGCGCGGCGGCCAGCAGCAGCAACAGGGCGCGTGTTCCCGGCATTGCGAACTCCATCGGCCGATCATACGGTGCAACGTGTTCCCGGGTAGACCGGTTGACCGTCGCAATGGTTCGGTGCCGCCGCTTGACCGAAGTCAACACCGCGGGGCAGGCGCGGCGCCACACTGGACGGGAATTCTTCCCGGGGAGCCGCGAGATGAAGGCATGGCTGATTGGACTGGGGCTGGCGCTGTGCGGTGCCTTGCCCGCCTCGGCGCAGCAGGCGCAGACCCTGCACGACACCTACTGCGTGATGTGCCACGGCAGCCAGGTCTATACCCGCGCCGAGCGCCTGGCGAACGACTATGCCGGCATTCGCGCGCAGGTGGACCGCTGGCAGGGCAATGTCTCGCTGAACTGGAGCGATGCGCAGATCGACAGCGTGGCGGAGTTTCTCGCGCGCAAGTACTACAAGGTGCCGTGCCCGGTTTCCTGCTGAGCGTCAGGCCGGCTCGTCCGGCACCAGCTGGCGCTCGAGCAGCGAGATCTGGTCCTTGAGCAGCAGCTTGCGCCGCTTCATGCGGCGCAGCTGCAGTTCGTCCTGGTTGTGGTCCTTCGACAGGCGCGAGATCACCTCGTCCAGATCGCGGTGCTCCACCTTCAGCGCCTCGATCTTGCGGCGGATCAGGGCGGCTTCCTCTTCGCTGAATTCACCCATCACCCGAGTCTCCGTTGAAGCAGTGCATCGTTCAGTATAGGCGCGCGCCGGTGCACCGCCTGCTCAGTAGCGCTGGTAGATCTCGATCGCCTTCATGATCGATTTCTCGCGCTCGATGATCGGCAGCATCTTCGATTCCTTGTCGTCGTACTGCCTGAGCAGCGCGACCACCCGCTCGGCCGCGGCCTGCGGCACCACCACCACGCCGTCGGGATCGCCGACGATGTAGTCGCCGGGGTGCACGCGGATGCTGCCGCAGGTGACCGGCACCTGGCGCGCCACGCTCACCATGCGTCCCACCGAAGTGGCGGGACTTACGCGCCGCGCCAACGCCGTACAGCCGATACGGCGGAGCTCGGTGCCGTCGCGCACCGCGCCGTCGATCACCGCGCCTTCCAGCCCGCGCACCTTCGCGGTGGTCGCCATCAGGTTGCCCATGCCGGCGATCTCCAGGCCTTCTTCCAGCACGTACACCAGCACGCTGCCGGGCGCGGCCTCGTCGAGAATCTTCAGCGCGTGGTTCTCGTAGGTGCGCGCGTCGTTCTTCAGCACCGGGCGCAGCAGCGCGGTGGCGGCGCGGCCGACGATCTTGGCGTCGAACAGCGGCTTCATGTCGGCGCTCATCCAGCCGCGTGCGCCGGTGGCTTCCTCCACCGCGTCGGCGATGTTGCCGGTGCTGTTCTCCGGCGCGCGCAGGGCGGCGATGATCTGCTCCGGCGTCATCGCGGCGTGCGCGGCGTGCGCGGCGACAAGCAGGGCCAGGGCTGCCAAGGCTCGAAACGGCATGCGGGGTTCTCCTCCGGGTTTATCGATCTGGTCAAAAATGGTACACCGGTTCCCGACGCCGAACGCCCAGCCGACGGAGGACCCCCCATGGCCGCCGACGCGACACCCGCGGGTATCTACCCGATGCTCTACGCCTTTTTCGACCGCCAGGGGCGGCTCGACCGCGCCGCCCTGCGCCGGCAGGTGGAGGCCTGCGTCGCCAACGGCGCCCACGGCGTGGCGGTGCTCGGCCTGGCCACCGAGGTGTCGAAGCTCTCCCAGGGCGAGCGGCGCACGCTGGTGGAGTGGGTGGCGCAGGATCTGCGCGGCCGCCTGCCGCTGGCGGTGACCGTGTTCGGCGACACGCCCGACGCCTAGGTCGAGGCCGGTCGCCATGCCCAGGGCTGCGGCGCGCAATGGCTGATCCTGCAGCCGCCGCGCACGCTCGGTGCGGGCGATGCCGCGCCGCTCGCATTCTTCGGCGCGATCATGGACCGGTTGCAACTGCCGCTCGCGATCCAGAACGCGCCGGAGTATCTCGGCGTGGGGCTCACCGCCGAGGGCATCGTGCAGCTTGCGCGCGCGCATGCCAACTTCAGCGTGCTGAAAGGGGAGGGGCCGGCGGTGACGATCCGCGAGGTGATCGAGCGCACGGCGGGCGCGCTCGCGGTGTTCAATGGCCGCGCCGGGCTCGAACTCATCGAAAACCTGCGCGCCGGCTGCGCCGGGCTGATTCCCGGCGTCGAATTCGTCGACCGCGAAGCGCGCATCTACGGGCTGATGCGCGACGGCGACGAGGACAAGGCCGAAGCGCTGTACCGCGAAGTGCTGCCCGGCATCGTGTTCGCGATGAACTCGGTCGAGCACCTGGTGTGCTACGGCAAAC
Source organism: uncultured Pseudomonadota bacterium (assembly GCA_937983055.1). Lineage (GTDB taxonomy): Bacteria > Pseudomonadota > Gammaproteobacteria > Burkholderiales > Eutrophovitaceae > CALJLA01. The sequence goes on along the minus strand of CALJLA010000291.1, from coordinate 6,587 downwards.
GCATCGCCGCGCAGCGGCTCGGCCTGGGCGAAGTGTTCGACCGCGCCCCGGCGCTCAAGCCGACGCCGTTCGGCCTGGAGTGCGCGCGGCGCGTGGCCGACTCGCTCGGACCGCTGGCCTGACGCGATCGCGCACAAAGCAAAACGCCCGGCGGTGCCGGGCGTTTCGGGTTGGGGGCGAAAACCTCAGCGCGCCTTGCCGGCGGCGGGTCGGCTTGCAGGCGCCTTTACGGTGCCCGATGCCTTTTTCTTTTTGCCCTTCGGACGCGTCTTGCCGTGCGTGCCTGCCCAGATCTTTCCGCGACGCGAGCGGATGTCACCACTGCCCATGATGTGCGGCCTCCGTTGATCGACTGCGCTGTCTGCGCGAAATCATTCTAGCGAAGGCCAAGCACAACACAAGCGAGCGTCAGGTCTGCCGCGGCGCCTCCGTGGTCAGGGTGTCGTCTTCGGGATGCGGGTCGCGCAGGCGGCGACCGGTGGGGCGGTGTTCGGTGCCGGTGTCTGGATTGCCCCCGCGCGCCAGCGCATCGACGTAATCGGCCCAGTTCATTGTTTCTTCGCGGTTCTGCTTCGGTTTCGCATTCTGCGAAGGCATACAGGTGTGCTCCGATAGAAAGCAGGGTTGGAAGGACTGCATTGAAGGGAACGGTCAGAACGCCGCACCGTTATCGGGCGCTGTCGCGGCGTACCCGAACATCCCGGCGCGATTTCTATCACGGCCGCGGGCCGTTCATCTATCGCGGCTTAAAACTTTTTACGGCTTGTAACGTGTCGGCACGGACTTCGCGGTTTCGAAGGACGGACTGCGGGCGATTGCGCTGGCTGAAAAACCGATGGAAAGGGGTTTCCGGGCAGCGCGTTAGGTGATGGGGAAAGCCGATAAGCGAAGGCTCGTTTCAGAACTCAAGAGCGGGTGCGTACGCTATGCAAGGGAATTCCTGGGGTCAGGCCTATACTTTATAGGCGGGCAGGCGTAGTCTGACCCTATGGCACGCCCCCTTCGGCTGGAATTCCCCGGCGCCTTCTACCACGTCACCGCCCGCGGCGACCGACAGGAGCCGATCTTCGAAGACGACAGCGACCGCTTCGTCTTTCTCGATCTGCTCGGCAAGGAGGTGCTGCAGCAGGGCTGGGTGCTGTATGCCTTCTGCCTGATGGGCAATCACTATCACCTGCTGGTTGAAACGCCGGAGCCCAACCTGGTAAAGGGCATGCGCCGGCTCAACGGCGTGTATACCCAGGCGTTCAACCGCCGCCACGGCCGGGTCGGGCATGTGCTGCAGGGGCGTTACAAGTCGATTCTCGTCGATAAGGACAGCTACCTGCTGGAGCTGTGCCGGTACGTGGTGCTGAACCCGGTGCGCGCGGGAATGGCGCATTCGGCCGAGGACTGGCACTGGAGCAGCTACGGGCCCACCGTCGGCGCGGTACCCTGTCCGCCGTGGCTGGCCGCTGACCGCGTACTGGCGCTGTTCGGCGAAGGGGCGGCTGCGCGACGGGCTTATGGGCGGTTTGTCGCGCAGGGGACGGGCAGGCCCTCGCCCTGGCCGATGCTGAAGGGGCAGGTGTTTCTGGGTTCCGACGCGTTTTGTGCCCAGATGCGAAAGCGGGCGGCGGGCAAAGCATCGAAGGGCGTATCGCGAAAAGAACTTGCTCCGGCGCGACCCGGCGCCGAGACGGTGCTGCGAGCAGTGGCGAGGGCTCACGGCATCACCCAGTCCGCGGCGCTGCGGCGCGACAGCGGGCTTGCGTTCAAGCATGCGGTGTATCTGCTGCGGCGGCGGGCCAACCTGAGCCTGCGCGAGGTTGCCGGCCTGGCCGGCGTGACCATCGGCCGGGTGGCGCAGATCCAGACGGAGATGGAGTCGGGCGCGGCGGACGAGGTCCTCCGGCAACTGGCCGTCGAGCTATAAAGTATAGGCCTGACCCCGGTGTTCGCTTGAGGCTGCCAGGTCGGCGCCCTGCGCCCATTGCACCGGCTCGAGCCGGCCGTCAATGTGCTCGACGATGGCGGTGCAGCTGTCGACCCAGTCGCCGCAGTTCACGTAGAGGACGTTGTCGACGGTGCGCATGGCCGCGGCGTGGATGTGCCCGCAGATGACGCCGTCGACGCCGCGCTCGCGGGCGTGCCTGGCCACCGAGGCTTCGAAATCGTAGATGAAGGTGAGCGCCTTCTTCACCTTGCGCTTGGCGTATCCGGCAAGCGACCAGTAGCCGGCGATGCCGAGCGTGCGGCGCATCCACGACAGGAGCATGTTGACGCGTACCGCGAGCGCATAGGCATGATCGCCGAGCACCGCCAGCCAGCGGTGGTAGCGGGTGACCTGGTCGAACTCGTCGCCGTGGATCAGCAGGTAGCGCGTGCCGTCGGCGCCGGTGTGCAGGTATTCCTGCACCACGAGAATGTCGCCGAACGAGGTGCCGACATGCTCGCGCGCGACCTCGTCGTGATTGCCCGGCACGTAGACCACCTTCACGCCGTGGCGCGCACGCTTGAGAATCTTCTGAATGACGGTGTTCTGTGCGGCAGTCCAGTACACGCCGCGGCTCATGCCCCAGAAGTCGATGATGTCGCCCACCAGGAACAAGTGGTCGCATTCGTAGGCGCGCATGAATTCCAGCAGCCGCTCGGCCTGGCAGGCGCGCGTGCCGAGGTGAATGTCGGACAGGAAGATCGACCGGACCTTGATCGGCAGATTACTGCGATCCATCGCGCGACGTCCGCCCTGTTGCCGCGGCTGCATGACCGATGCTGCCCGGACGGTCGCCGCGAGGGGAGGCAAGAAACCCATCCGATTGCGCGCGGCGCGCCCGACACGAGAACGGTTGCTGACAGCTCAGTGGATGCCTTCCGCCCCGGCTTACCGGGCGCCCGATTGCCAGTGCAGGAGGCTAGCGCTGCCGGATGACAGCGTGATTACCGGCGTGTTTCGTTTTTCTGACCGGGACGCCCTGCCCCGTCAGGGCAGATCAACCGGTATCGGCCGGGCCTCGATGCTGCCATCGCGCGCCAGGTCGATCGACAGTGCCAGGTTCTCGGCATGGGCGCTTCTTGCCTGGTCGGCGAGCCGCGTCCTGGCCGACGCCGGGCCGCGCACCAGCAGATCGATGGCGTCGTAGGTGATGCGGTATTCGCCGCAGCCGCCGCGCAGGCAGTAGTAGCGACGCGATTTGGGATGCTGAACGATGGCGGTGTCGGCAGGTCCGCCGCAGAGGAAGCAATCGCTGACCGGGGAAGGAATTGCCATGAGCGTCGTTTCCTCAAGGTTGCGGGGCAGCACCGCGCGCCCGTCGGCCGGTCCCCCGCGGTCAGTGCCCGCGCAAGCCGCGGGGCCGCACGTCAGTACAGAATGACTGCGCTGGGCTCGATGGGTGGCGTCGTCGTCGCCGGGCGCAGCCGAAGCACGTCCGGCAGGCCGCAGTGCGCATGCTCTCGGCATGCCGGGTGCGCGTAATGCTATCACCCGTAGCGGAGGCGGGGGCTACAGGCTGGTGCGGTAGCGCTGGTAGTAGTTGATGACCCGCGGCACGTAGGTCATCGTCTCGCTGTACTCGGGGACGCGCCGCCCGGCGCGCAGCACCGCGTTCTCGCCGGCGTTGTAGGCGGCCAGGACCAGCTTGAGGTCGTTGTCGAACATGTCCATCAGGTCGCGCAGATAGCGGGCGCCGGCATGGATGTTCTGCACCGGGTCGAGCAGGTTGCGCACGCCGTAGCGCTTGGCGGTCGCCGGCATCAGCTGCATCAGGCCGGTGGCGCCTTTCTTCGAGCGGGCAAACGGGTTGTAGGCCGATTCCGCCGAAATCACCGCATGGATCAATGCCGGCTCGAGCCGGTTGGCGCGGGCGGCCGCGCGGATGGTCTTGTCGAAACGCTGACGGGCCTTGGGGTCGACCTGGCGGACTTCCGCCGCCAGGGTGTCCGCCACCTGGCTTTCCTCGCCCAGCTTGCGATGCACCTTGAAGCGGCTGTCCATCGGCACGTTCGTGTAATGTACGACGCCGTTGGCATCCACATGGCGGTAGATGTCTGCAATTGCGGGCGCAGCGGCCATCAGGCCGGCGAGCGCGGCGAGTTGGGCGATTTTGACCGTCATGGCGACAAGACCGAAAACCATCTCCACAGGCTAACGGCCTGATTACTAGCAATCTTTAGGCCGACGGCCGGTGCTGCCTCAGGCCGCGTGACCGGAACGGCGCGAGGCCGCAGCATCGGTGGCGGCCGGTGTCGGGCCGCGCCGTGGTGGCACCAGCACTGTCGCCAGGGCCAATGTCACCAGCAGCAGCGCCGAAAACTCCGGCCAACCCTGCTCTTCGCCCAGCACCAGCATGCCGCTGAGCACGCCCACCACCGGAATCAGCATGGTCGACAGCGCCGCCACCCCGGCCGGGGCAGAGGTGGCGATCTTGAACCAGGCCCAGTGACAGAAAATGAACGCGATGAACATGTTATAGGTGAGCCCGACGGTGGCCTGCCAGCCGATCGGCCGCCACTCGCCCCAGTCGAACGCCAGCGCGCCGAGCACCACCGGCAGACCGCCGGCGGCAAGCTGCCAGGCGACAAACGAGGTGGTCGGCAGCGTGGTCGGATAGCGCTTCATCAGCACCGTGCCGATCGCCCATGAAAGCGCGGCGCCAAGCACGAGCAGCGCGCCGACCGGGGCGCTCCGCAGCGCGGCCAGTTCGGTGCCCATCAGCAGCAACATGCCGCACAAGCCGAGCGCAAGCCCGGCGAGCCGGCGGCGGGTGAGCGGCTCGCCCAGCACGAAGATGGACAGCAGCACCACCCACACCGGCATGGTGTAGGCGAGAATCGCGCTGCGCCCCGCCGGCAGGTAGGTCAGGCCATGGGCGATCAGCACGTTCCACAGCGTCACGTTGAAAAAAGCGGTCGCCAGCAGCCTCGGCCACTGGCCGGGCGGCACGCGGATCGGAAACCCGCTGGCGCGCGCGATCAGGAACAGGCCTATCGCGCCCGTCGCCACGCACGCGCCGCGAAACGTCCACACCGGCAGTTCGCCGAGCGCGAGCTTCATCATCGGCCAGTTCAGCCCCCAGAACAGCGTGAGCAGGGCGAGCAATGCCCACATCGAACGGGGCAGGGTGGTGGTCATCTGGTGCGGAGGAAGTGGAGGCGCAGAGGCAGGAAGCTTAACAGCGACAGGTCCAGGCGCTAGGCACTAGGCTCTAGGTGTTTGAGGCGCGCTTTGCGCGCCGCCGTTTCCTGGAGCATCTTATTTTCCGTTCGCCATATGCGCTCGATCGACGACATAGCGAAGAGGCCAGAGGCCAGGAGCTAGGCACCATGCAACAGGCGCTAGGCTCTAGGTGTTTGTGGCGCGCTTTGCGCGCCGCCTTTTCCTAGCGCCTAGTGCCTAGCTTCCAGCGCCTAGTGCCAGGCCCCTATCCTTTATCATTCGCCCATGCGCTCGATCGATCTCGTCCGGTTCCTGGTGTTCTGGGGCGTCAATACGCTGTCATTGTGGGTGGCGGATGCGCTGTTCGACGGCATCGCCTTTGCCACGGCGCAGGCATTGTTCGTGTCGGGGCTGCTGCTCGGGTTGGTCAACACCTTCGTGCGGCCGGCGCTGGTGCTGCTCACCCTGCCGCTGTCGGTGGTGACGCTGGGCTTCTTCGTGCTGGTGATCAATGCGCTGATGCTGCTGCTGGTGGCATGGCTGGTGCCCGGTTTTCTGGTCGCAGGTTTCTGGTCGGGCTTCTTCGTCGCGCTGTTCGTGGCGGTCTTCAGCTTCATCGTCAACACGCTCATCGGCTACAACAAAGTCACGATCCGGCGCATCGAATGACGTCACCGCGCGCCGTCGACACGGCGCCGCCGGCCGGCGTCGCACTCAGCGTGTTCCTGCCGTTCGCGGCGGCCTATTTCCTTTCCTATCTGTATCGCAGCGTCAACGCCATCATCTCGCCGAACTTGGTGGCGGACTTCGGCCTGTCGGCGGCCGATCTCGGGCTGCTCACCGCGGCGTACTTCCTGGCGTTCGCGGCGTTCCAGATTCCGGTGGGCGTGCTGCTCGACCGCTTTGGCCCGCGCCGTACCAACGCCACGCTGCTGCTTGCCGCCGGCAGCGGCGCGCTGGTGTTCTCCTCGGCGGACGGGCTGTCGGGCCTGATCGCGGGACGCGCGCTGATCGTCCTTGGCGTTGCGGCGGGGCTGATGTCGAGCATCAAGTTGTTCACCCTGTGGTTTCCGCTGTCGCGCCTGCCGGCGATGAACGGCTGGATCCTGTTTGCCGGCGGGCTGGGCGCGATCGGCGCCACCGCGCCGGTGGAGGCGTTGCTGCAGTTCACCGACTGGCGCGGCGTGTTCCGCATCGCCGGCGTGGCGACGTTCGCCGCGGCGCTGGCGGTGTACTTCATCGTGCCGGAGCGCGAAACCGCCGGTCGGCACGAACGCCTGTCGGAACAGCTTGCCGGCGTCGCGCAGGTGTTCGCGTCGCCGGTTTTCTGGCGGCTGGCCGCCGCGACCACGCTGTTCCAGGCGGTGAACATGGCGGTGCAGACGCTATGGGCCGGGCCGTGGCTGGCGGATGTGGCGGGCTTCGGCCGGCCGGCGGTCGCCGTGCATCT
>CALJLA010000290.1 GCA_937983055.1 uncultured Pseudomonadota bacterium | reverse complement strand
CTGCGTGCTGGAGCGCTTTCTTCCGCTCGAACGCGAAATATCGGTGGTCGTGGTGCGTGATTTCGACGGTGTGGTGCTGACGTACCCGCCGTCCGAGAACCAGCATGCGCACGGCATCCTCGACGTATCGATCGTGCCGGCGCGCGTCGCGCCGGCGCTCGCCGATCGTGCGCGGGCGGCGGCGATCGAGGTGGCCGAGCGGCTCGATTACCGGGGCGTGCTGTGCGTGGAATTTTTCGTGCTCGCCGGGGGCGAACTGCTGGTCAACGAAATCGCCCCGCGCCCGCACAACAGCGGTCACTATACGATCGACGCCTGCGTGACGTCGCAGTTCGAGCAGCAGGCGCGGGTGTTGTGCGGGCTGCCGCTCGGTTCCACCGGGATGCACAGCCCGGCCGTGATGGTGAATCTGCTGGGCGACCTGTGGGCCCGTGGCGAACCGCGGTGGGCGCATGTGCTGCGCCATCCTTTGGCGAAGCTGCACCTGTACGGCAAGCGCGAGCCGCGCCCCGGACGCAAGATGGGCCATTACACCGTGCTGGCGCCCGCGGTCGAAGGCGCGCTGGCGACGGCGCTGGAAATCAAGCGACTGCTCGCCGCCGACGCGGACGCCAGGGAACGGATTGCATGAACGACCCGATGCCGAAGAACACCAACGCCATTCTCGAGACAAACCTGCGCTCGCTTTCTTTCCTGCATCGCGGCAAGGTGCGCGACATTTACGAGATCGACGCCGAGCGCCTGCTGGTGATCCAGACCGACCGGCTGTCTGCTTTTGACGTGATCCTGCCGACGCCGGTGCCGGGCAAAGGTCGCATCCTGACGGCGATGTCGGTGTTCTGGTTCAAGCGCCTCGCCCACGTCGTGTCCAATCATTTGCTCGACACCGATCCGGCCAGCGTCGTGGCTGCCGGCGAGCGCGACCAGGTGGCCGGCCGCGCGATGGTGGTGCGCCGGCTCAAGCCGCTGCCGGTGGAAGCGATCGTGCGCGGTTACGTCGCCGGCTCCGGCTGGAAGGATTACCAGGCCAGCCAGTCGATCTGCGGCATCGCGCTACCCGCCGGGCTCAAACAGGCGCAGAAGCTGGCGCAGCCGATCTTCACGCCCTCGACCAAGGCGGCCATCGGTACGCATGACGAAAACATCGCGTTCGAGCAGGTGGAGTCGCTGATCGGTGTGCAGACCGCACGCATGGTGCGCGACAACGCGATCCGCCTGTATACCGAGGCGGCCGATTATGCCGAAGGGCGTGGCATTCTCATCGCCGACACGAAATTCGAGTTCGGCCTGGATGCCGGCGGCAAACTGTATCTGATCGACGAGGCGCTGACGCCGGATTCTTCCCGCTTCTGGCCGAAAGACAGCTATCAGGTCGGCATCAGCCCGCCGTCTTTCGACAAGCAGTTCGTGCGCGACTGGCTGGAAGCCCAGGCCTGGAACAAGCAGCCGCCTGCGCCGGCGCTGCCGCCGGACATTCTCGCGCGCACTGCGGCCAAGTATGAAGAGGCGCTGCGCCTGCTGGCCGGATGACGCGCGCCGCGCCCGCGGCGGCGTGCCAAAGCCCGCAAGCCATGCCACAATCGGGCCCGGTTCCCCGCCGGGGCGTTCATCCGCTGTGCATCCAAAGGTGGCGATTCATTGGTAACTGATCAGGAAGTCGAGCACGCGGCGCAGTTTCGGCGCGCCGGCGGCCTGGTCGCGTTTCCAACCCAAACGGTATATGGGCTTGGCGCCGATGCGGCCAATGCCAAGGCAGTGCGCCGCATCTTCGAATTGAAGGGGCGCCCGCCGGATCATCCGTTGATCGTGCACCTGGCGGGGATGGAAGCGCTAAAACACTGGGCGCGGGAAGTGCCGCGCAGCGCCTGGCTCTTGGCCGAGGCGTTCTGGCCCGGTCCGCTGACCATGATCCTGCGGCGCGCCGACGACGTGCTCGATCTGGTCACCGGCGGTCAGGACACGATAGGCCTTCGGGTGCCATCGCATCCGGTGGCGCGCCAGCTGCTGGCCGCTTTTGGCGGCGGCATCGCGGCGCCGTCGGCCAACCGTTTCGGCCGCCTGTCGGCGACCTCGGCAGAACATGTGCGGGGGGAGTTCGGCGACGCGGTCGATCTGGTTCTCGATGGCGGGCCCTGCCCGATCGGTATCGAATCCACCATCGTCGACCTCTCCGGACCGCAGCCGGTCATTCTGCGTCCCGGGCACATCGGCGCGCAGCAGATCGAAGACGCCCTGCTCGCCAAGCTCGGCCTGGCAAGCGGCGCCTCGCCGCGCGCCTCCGGCACGCTCGCGTCCCACTATGCGCCGCGCACGCCGCTCAGGCTGGTGCATCCGGACGAGCTCGAAGCTTATCTGCGCAAAGAGGCCGCGGGCACTCCGGCCGCGGTACTGGCTCGGCGTGGTCGTCCGCCCAATTCGCGTGCCGCGCTCTGGCAGGTTGCTCCGGCTGAGCCCGCCGACTATGCCCACCATCTGTACGCGCTGCTGCGACGGCTGGACGATGCCGGCTGCCGGTTGATCGTGGTCGAGGCGCCGCCCGACCTGCCGGAATGGACGGCGGTGCGCGACCGCCTTTTCCGCGCAGCGGCGGCCGAAGACGCGATGCCACAGGTCGCCACAGGGACCTGAGTCCGGCCAATGGATCCGGTCGCGTTGTTTTTCCTGCTCGGCGTCATTGCCCGGCTCGCCAAGAGCGACCTGCGGGTGCCCGAGGCAATCTACGAAGGGCTCACGATCTTCCTGCTGCTGGCAATCGGGCTCAAGGGCGGCGTCGAGTTGGCGCGCCAGCCGTTTTTCCAGCTGCTGCCGCAGGTTATCGGCGTGCTCGCGCTGGGCTTCGCGCTGCCGCTGATCGCCTTTCCGGCCGCGCGCTTCTTTGGCCGCTTGTCGCGGGTGGATGCGGCCTCGCTCGCCGCGCATTACGGTTCGGTGAGCATGGTGACCTTCGCGGTCGCGCTCGCGTACCTGGTCGACCGCAATATCGCGCACGAGGAATACATGCCGCTGTTCGTCGTGCTGCTGGAAGTGCCGGGCATCGTGGTCGGCATCCTGCTCGCCAAGTTTGGTGCTGGCGTGCAGTGGGGCGTGCTCGCGCGCGAGGTGTTTCTCGGCCGCAGCGTGGTCCTGCTTGCCGGGGGCCTGCTGATCGGCTGGATCTCCGGCCCGGCTGCGCTCAAGCCCTACACCACGCTGTTCTTCGACCTGTTCAAGGGCGTGCTCGCGCTGTTCATGCTGGAAATGGGGTTGGTGGCGGCTGCGCGCCTGCCGGATGTCTACCGCAAGGCTGCGTTCGTGATCGGCTTCGGCGTCGGGGTGCCGCTGGTCTTTTCGGTGATCGGTGCGCTGGCCGGGCTTGCGCTCGGACTGTCGCCCGGCGGGAGCATGCTGCTGGCAATTCTCGCCGCCAGTGCGTCCTACATCGCCGCGCCCGCCGCGATCCGTATCGCCGTGCCGGAAGCGAATCCGTCGCTGTCACTCGCCGCCGCGCTGGGCGTCACCTTTCCGTTCAACGTGCTGCTCGGCGTGCCGCTGTACCTGTGGCTGTCCGAAGCATTGCACCGCATGATGGGCTGAACCACGATGCACGCCAGAAAAATTGTCGTCATCATCGCCGAAGGCGCACTGGAAAAAGTGCTGGTGAAGGAAATCCTGGCGCTCGGCGCCCACGGCTACACCGTCACCGATGTGCGTGGCGGCGGCCGCCACGGTCCGCGCGAAGCCGCCTGGGAGGCCGACCGCAACATCCGCATCGAAGTGATCTGCGATGACACGGTCGCCGGCCGCATCGCCGAGCGGGTGCAGCAGAAATACATGGCGAACTATGCCACCACGCTGTACGTCGGCGACATCGGCGTGCTGCGGCCGGAGAAGTTCTAGCGCCGGCGGGCGTTGCGCAGCCGCAGGAATTCGTCCTCGCCCAGCGGCAAGTCGCCCTTCACCCGCAAGCTCTCGTTCCACTCTTTCGCGAAGTCGCGCTGCACCGAGCGGTTGATCGCGGCGGTGATCAGCATGGCGATCAGCGCGCCGCAGCTGGCGAGCGCCATGTCCTTGTGCGCATCCCAGATATCGCCCTGGGCGCCGAGAAAAGCCTGGCCGAGTTCGCCACCGAACACTTCGGCGGCGCCCCATTCGATCAACTCGTACAGCATCGATGTCGACATCGTGATGTCGAGCGGGAAAAAATAGCCCCAGAATCCGCGTACCGCCGCCACCCGCAGGAACACCTCGCGGATCGGGTAGGCGAGCAGCAGGCCGTAGCTGAAATGCACCAGCCGGTCGAAGTGATTGCGCTCAAGCCCAAGGCGTTCACTGAGGCCGGCGCCGGTCAGCGCCTCGAACCAGGCGTCGTAGGGCACCAGCGAATAGGTGTAATGCGCGCCGATCAGGTGCAGCGACAGGAAGACGTAGATCAGGAAATAGGAGATGCGCGACAGCGTGAAGCGCCGATAGGTCGCGACCATCGCCGCCACGAACAGCACCACCAGCACGTTCTCCAGCAGCCAGCCGTGGCGGTCGTAGGGGTGAATGGCGAGGATGACGAACTCCAGCGCCAGCAGCCCGGTAAGCAGATGCAGAAACGCGCGGTGCGGCAGTCGCAGCAACATCACGCCCTCCGGGCCGGTGTGGAAAAAACGTTGTCGATGCTTCGCGCCCGCGCCGATCAGCCGGCCGCGCGGCGGCGCGCACTCGCCGCAGCATCGGGTTCGGACAGGTAGTCGAGCGCGGCGGCGACGCCGCCGCGCTTTATCGGCACCCCGGCCAGCGCCAGCGCCATCTCCACGCCGCAGAGCGTGCCGGCCAGCATCAGTTCGTTGAAGTCGCCCAGGTGTCCGATGCGAAACACCTTGCCCTGCAGCTTGCCCAGCCCGGTGCCCAACGACAGATCGAAGCGCTCGAGCGCGCGCTCGCGCACACGGTCGGCGTCGTGGCCCTCGGGCAGCAGCACCGCGGTGAGCGAATTGCTGTACTCGCGCGGCTCGGCGCACAGGATCTCCAGCCCCCAGCCGCGCACCGCGCGGCGGGCGGCTTCCGCCAGCCGCGCGTGCCGGGCGAAGACGTTCGCCAGCCCCTCTTCCCGCAGCATGCGCAGCGCCTCGGCCAGGCCATAGAGCAGGTTGGTGGCCGGCGTGTAGGGGAAAAATCCATTTCGGTTGGCGGCGAGCATCTCGTCCCAGTGCCAGTAGGCGCGCGGCAGCCGCGCCGACTTCGATGCCGCCAGCGCCTTGTCGCTGACCGCATTGAAAGAAAGGCCGGGCGGCAGCATCAGGCCTTTCTGCGAGCCGGCCACGGTGACGTCCACGCCCCACTCGTCGTGCCGGTAATCGATCGAGCCGAGCGAGGAGATCGTGTCCACCATCAGCAGGGCCGGATGCCGTGCCGCATCGAGCGCGCGGCGCACCGCGGGGATATCGCTCGCCACCCCGGTCGAGGTCTCGTTGTGCACCACACACACCGCGCGGATCGACTTCGCACGGTCTTCCGCCAGCCGGGCCTCGATTGCCGCGGCATCGACGCCATGGCGCCAGTCGCCCGGCAGAAAATCGATCTCAAGGCCCAGGCGCTTCGCCAGCTTCATCCACAACGCGGCGAAATGCCCGGTCTCCGCCATCAGCACCCGGTCGCCAGGCGACAGCGCGTTGACCAGCGCCGCTTCCCAGGCACCGGTGCCGGAGGCCGGATAAATCACCACCGGCTGCGCGGTCTGGAACACCTGCTTCAGGTCGCCAAGCAGGCCCTGCGTCATCGCCTGGAATTCCGGTCCGCGATGGTCGATGGTGGCGCGATCGATGGCGCGCAGCACCCGGTCGGGCACGTTGCTGGGCCCGGGAATCTGCAGGAAGTGCCGGCCGCTGCGGAAGGTCACTGTCGTCGCATTCTGGGATCGAGGCGCTGGAGCGTAATCCAAAGGCGGGTCCGTCTCAACCGGGGCCGCCGGGGCGCTCCGGTATTATGTGCCTTGCGCCTCTGTTGCCGACCGTGAACGCACCGCTCTCGCCCATTCGTTTTCACGACGCTTCGCGCCGCCACCCGCTGGCGCAGGCGCTGCGCCGCCATTTCGACGGCGATGTGCTGTTCGACGCCGCCTCGCGCGGGCGCTATGCCACCGATGCGTCGATCTATCAGATCGATCCGGTCGGCGTGGCGGTCCCGAAAAACGAGGAAGCGGCCCGGGTGGCGATGCAGATCGCGGTGGAACAACAGGTGCCGATTCTGCCGCGCGGCGCCGGCACCTCGCAATGCGGCCAGACGGTGGGCGCGGCCCTGGTAATCGACTGCTCGAAGTATCTGCATGACGTCACCGCGCTGGACGTGGCGCGCGGCGAAGTCACCGTGCAGCCGGGCGTGGTGCTGGATCAGCTCAATGCCTATCTGCGGCCGCACCGCCTGTGGTTTCCGGTCGACGTGTCGACTTCGGCGCAGGCCACCTTGGGCGGCATGGCGGGCAACAACTCCTGCGGCGCGCGCTCCATCCGCTACGGCAACATGGTGCACAACGTGGCGGCGATCGACGCCTGGCTCGCCGGTGGCGACAGCATGCGCTTCGGTCCGGCAGCGGAGCTGGACGGCGCGCCGCCGGCGCTGCGGGCGCTTGCCGGCCGCATTCACGCCATCGTGCAGCGGGAAGCCGCCGAGATCGACGCGCGCTGGCCGACCGTGCTGCGCCGGGTGCAGGGCTACAACCTCGACATGGTGCGCCCAGACCGCGAGCACAACCTGGCGCATCTGCTGGTAGGCTCGGAAGGCACGCTGGCGTTTTCGCGCCGGCTTACGCTCAAACTGTCCCCGATTCCGGCGCAGCGCGCGCTCGGCGTGGTGCACTTTCCGAGCTTTCACCGCGCCATGCAGTGCACCCAGGCGATCGTCGGGCTGGACCCCGATGCGGTCGAGCTGGTCGACCGCACGATGATCGAGCTGGCGCGCGAGATCGACGCGTTCCGCCGGACGGTCGTGCAGTTCATCCGTGGCGAGCCGGCGGCCATCCTGCTGGTGGAATTCGCCGGCGAGGACGCCGCCGCGCAAGCCGCGAAGTTGCGCGAGCTGGCCGAGCTGATGGCCGACCTGGGGCTGCCCGATGCGGTGGTGCCGATTACCGACGCCGCCCTGCAGAAAGCGGTGTGGGAAGTGCGCAAGGCGGGACTCAACATCATGATGTCGATGAAGGGCGACGCCAAGCCGGTGTCCTTCGTCGAGGACTGCGCGGTGCCGCTCGAACATCTCGCCGACTACACCGCGCGGCTGACCGAGGTGTTCGAAAAGCACGGCACCCGCGGCACCTGGTATGCGCACGCCTCGGTGGGCACCCTCCACGTCCGCCCGATCCTGGACATGCGCCGCGACGGCGCGCAGAAGATGCGCGCGATCGCCGAAGAAGCCTGCGCGCTGGTGCGCGAGTACAAGGGCGCGTTTTCCGGCGAGCATGGCGACGGGCTGGTGCGCTCGGAATGGATCGCGCCGATCATCGGCGAGCGGCTCGCCTCGGCGCTGGCGGAGGTCAAGCGCGAGTTCGATCCGCTCGGGCTGATGAATCCCGGCAAGATTGTCGCCCCGTCGCGCATGGACGACGCGGCGCTGTTCCGCTTTCCGCCCGGCTATCGGGTTCCGCCGGTCGACACGGCCCTCGACTGGTCGGCCTGGGGCGGGCTCGCGCCGGCGGTCGAGATGTGCAACAACAACGGCCATTGCCGCAAGTTCGACGCCGGCACCATGTGCCCATCCTACCGCGCCACCCGCGACGAGCAGCATCTCACCCGCGGCCGGGCCAACACCCTGCGCCTCGCGCTGTCCGGCCAGCTCGGCGACGACGCGCTGGGCAGCGAGGATGTCGCCGCGGCGCTGGCACTGTGCGTGTCGTGCAAGGGTTGCAGGCGCGAATGCCCGACCGGGGTCGACATGGCGCGCATGAAGATCGAGGCGCTGCACCGGCGCGCGCAGCGCGACGGCATTTCGCTGCGCCAGAAGCTGATCGCCTGGCTCCCGCGCTACGCGCCGAAACTGTCCGCGTGGGGCCCGCTGTTGAATCTTCGCGACCGCCTGCCTGGCGCCGCGCTGGCGAGCGAGCGGTTGCTGGGGTTGAGCCGGCGCCGCAGGCTGCCGCGCTGGGCGCGCACCCCACTGCGTGCACTGGCGCCGCACAACGGGCGCGAGGATCGCGGCGAGGTGCTGCTGTTCGCCGACACCTTCAATCGCTGGTTCGAGCCGGAAAACCTGCATGCAGCCACCGCGGTGCTGCGCGCCGGCGGCTATGGGGTGCGCCTCGCCGAGCCAGCCGATGGTGGCCGTCCGCTGTGTTGCGGCCGCACTTTTCTGGCCGCCGGCCTGGTGGACGAAGCCCGGCGCGAAGCGCGGCGGTTGATCGACGCGCTGCGGCCGGCGCTGGCGCAGCGTCGCCCGATCGTCGGCCTCGAGCCCTCTTGCCTGCTCACGCTACGCGACGAGTATCTGGTCATGGGCCTTGGCGAGGCCGCCCGGGAACTGGCCGGACAGGCGCTGCTGTTCGAGGAATTCATCGCGCGCGAAACCGCTGCCGGCCGCCTGTCGCTGCCGCTGGCGCCGCTGGACGCCCAGGTCCTGCTGCACGGGCATTGCCATCAGAAGGCCTTCGATGCGCTGGCGCCAACGCGCGAGGCGCTGGCGCTGATCCCGGGACTGCAGGTCGAGACGATCGAATCGAGTTGCTGCGGCATGGCCGGCAGCTTCGGCTACGAACAGGAGCATTTCGAAGTGAGCATGCGCATGGCCGAAACTTCGCTGCTGCCGCGGCTGCGGGCCGCGCCGGCCGACGCGCTGGTGGTTGCCGACGGCACGAGCTGCCGGCACCAGATCCGGGACGGCGTCGGTCGCCAGGCCCTGCATGCGGCACGGGTGCTGCGCCGCGCGCTGCGGGAGATCCCGGCATGAGGCCCGCGCTGCGCCGATTCCTGCTGTATGCCCTGCCGCTCGCCGGCAACCTCGCGCTGATCGGCTACCTGGTCTGGCAGCTGCGCGTCGTCGCCCTGGAGGAGCGGCATGGCGACTTCCTGATCTTTTCCGTGCTCTACGCGGTCGGCGGCGTGGTGATGGTCGTGTCTGGCATTACCGCCTTTTTCCAGGGCACGCCGCGCAGCCCGGCGGCGCGCTGGCTGCAGGCGCTGGCGCTCGTCAACACCATCGTGCCGACCGTGTTGCTGGTGATTTTGCTCAACGCCATCTGAGAGAACCAATCATGGCTGAACAAGCGCGATGGAAATACAACGGCGTACGCGTGGTGAAAGGCAGCGAACTGGACACCAACACGCCGCAGACGCCGGGTATGAACCGGGCGGCCGCCATCACCCATGCCCGCGCCGGCGCCGAGAAGCTGTGGGCCGGGACGGTGGTGATTCACCCCAAGGCGAAGACCGGCGCCCATCATCACGGCCCGGTGGAAAGCGTGATTTATGTGGTGAGCGGGCGCGCCCGCATGCGCTGGGGCGAGAAGCTGGAGTTCGTCGCCGAGGCCGGGCCGGGCGATTTCATTTACGTGCCGCCCTACGTCCCCCACCAGGAAATCAACGCTTCGGATGACGAGCCGCTGTCCTGCGTGCTCTGCCGCAGCGGCCAGGAGCCGGTGGTGGTCAACCTCGACATCCCGGTGGTGGAGCAGCCGGAGGAAGTGCACTGGGTGGACAACATCCATCCCGATCCTGCAACTGGAAAGCGCGGCTGAGCCGCGCCGCCACAAGCGAAACACGAAGGCACGAAGGGAACAGGCCGGAATCTGGCGGACGTTCTCTGGTTCTGCCATCAGGGAATGCGTCGTACCGGCTGAAGCGGATGACGGCACTCGGGCGTTGCAGCCGATGGCCGGCACCGGCGCGCGTCGGGCAGCCGGCACTCAGCGCTGTTTCGCCTTCCAGGCTTCGAAGTCGGCTTTCGTCTGCTCGTTGGGCGGATAGACGCCGACGATGCTGTCGCCGGCTTCGATGCGCTGGCGCACATAGGCTTCGAGCTGATCCTGCGCCACGGCGTCTCTAGCGACTTCCTCGGCGATGGCTGCGGGCAGGATGACGACGCCGTCCGCGTCGGCGATGACGATATCGCCCGGAAACACGGCGACGCCGCCGCAGCCGATCGGCACCTGCGCATCGGCCGCCAGCATGCTCGCGTAGCTCGGCGGCGCCGCGTTGCCGCGGGCAAACACCGGGAAGGCGATCTTCTTTAGTTCCGCAACGTCGCGCATCGGGCCGTCGGAGACCACGCCGCCAACGCCGCGCACCTTGAGGCGGGCCACCAGGATGTCGCCGAGCGTGCCGCTGACATCCATGCCGTGGGTATCGGCAACCAGCACATGCCCGGGCGGAATGCTTTCGATCGACTTGCGCTGCGGATTTTCCGGGTCGGCCATCGCCGCGCCGGTCGCCAGGTCTTCGCGCATCGGGATGTAGCGCAGCGTGTAGGCAAGCCCGAAGACGCGTGGCGTATCCGGGTTGATGGGGGCGATATTGGCGATCGCCCGGGTCCGCAGTCCGCGCTTGACGAGCTGTGCGGTCAGACTCGCAGTGCTTGCGCGCGCATACAGCGCGCGCGCCCGGTCCGTCATTCCGTGCTGGCTCATGCGATTCGCTGCGTCGCGCCGCCGTCAGATCTTCGGGTCAGGGGTCGCGGTGTCGGACCGACCTTCCTGCAGGATCATGCGTCCCTTCGAGGCCGCGCGGCGAAATTCGGACACCTTCTGATAGTCGGGGTCGTTGTACCAGGCCTCCGCAGCGGCGCGGTCCGGAAACTCGATGATGACCATGCGTTCGGTGAAGGTCTCGCCTTCGTGAGTGGTGACGGTGTCGCCGCGGGTAAGGAACTTGCCGCCGTGGCGCGCCACGATGGCGGGCGTTTGCGCGGTGTACTTCTTGTAGGTTTCGGGGTCGTGAATACGCATCGTGCAGACGAAATACGCGGCCATGGGCACCTCAGTCCAAGGTGAGCGGTTGAGTCAGACAGACAGATAGATCGAAAAGAGGCATCTTCGCAGTCAGTGAATCTCCGGTTCCGGCGTCGGCGCGGTGCCTTCCAGAAAATCGAAATCGCAACCCTCGTTCGCCTGCTTGATGTGCTCCGAGAAGATGCGGCCGTAGCCGCGCTGGAAGCGCTGCGGCTTCGGCCGCCAGGCGGCGCGGCGACGGGCGAGCTCCGCGTCGTCGACTTTCAGGTTCAGCTTGCGGCCCTCGACGTCCAGCTCGATCAGGTCGCCGGTTTTCACCAGCGCCAGCGGCCCGCCGATCCAGGCCTCCGGTGCCACGTGCAGGATGCAGGTACCGTAGCTGGTGCCGCTCATGCGCGCGTCCGAGATGCGCACCATGTCGCGCACGCCTTGCTGGAGCAGTTTCTTCGGGATCGGCAGCATGCCCCACTCCGGCATGCCCGGACCGCCCAGCGGCCCGGCGTTGCGCAACACCAGCACCGAGTCGGCGTCGACGTCGAGCGCCGGGTCGTCGATGCGCGCCGCCATGTCGTTGTAGTCGTCGAACACCAGCGCGCGCCCGGTGTGCCTGAGCAGCCGCGCGTCCGCCGCGGTCGACTTGATCACTGCGCCGTCCGGTGCGAGGTTGCCGCGCAGCACGATCAGCCCGCCGGTCGGCTGCATCGGATCGGCCGGCGTGCGGATGACATCGCTGTTGTGGATCCGGCTGCCGGCGATGTTCTCGCCCAGCGTTCTGCCGGTGCAGGTGAGCGCGTCCACCTCTAGCAGCGCGCGCATGCCTTCCAGCAGGCCGACCAGCCCACCGGCGTAGTAGAAGTCCTCCATCAGGTACTTGCCCGAGGGCCGCATGTTCACCAGATAGGGGGTGTGATGACCGATCTCCTCGAAGCGCTCGAGCGCCACCTGGATGCCCGCGCGTCCGGCGATGGCGATGACATGGATCAGGGCATTGGTCGAGCCGCCGAGCGCCATCAGCACCCGGATCGCGTTGTCGATCGACTGTCGCGTCAGGATGTCGCGCGGCTTCAGGTCCTCCCACACCATTTCGACGATGCGCCGGCCGGCATACGCGGCCATGCGGCGGTGATTCGAGTCAGGCGCGGGAATCGACGAGGCATTCGGCAGGCTGAAGCCCATGACTTCGGCGATGCTGGTCATGGTCGAGGCAGTGCCCATGGTCATGCAGGTGCCGGGCGAACGCGAAATACCCTCCTCGATCTCCTGCCAGTCGCGTTCGTTGATGGTGCCGGCGCGCAGTTCGTCCCAGTACTTCCAGGCATCCGAGCCGGAGCCGAGAGTCTTCCCGTGCCAGTTGCCGCGCAGCATCGGGCCGGCCGGCACATAGATCGCCGGCAGATTCATGCTGATCGCGCCCATCAGCAGGCCCGGCGTGGTCTTGTCGCAGCCGCCCATCAGCACGCAGCCGTCCACCGGATAGGAGCGCAGCAACTCCTCGGTTTCCATGGCCAGCAGATTGCGGTAGAGCATCGTGGTGGGCTTCTGGAAGT
Organism: uncultured Pseudomonadota bacterium; assembly: GCA_937983055.1. Classification (GTDB taxonomy): domain Bacteria; phylum Pseudomonadota; class Gammaproteobacteria; order Burkholderiales; family Eutrophovitaceae; genus CALJLA01. The sequence continues at coordinate 1,454 of CALJLA010000290.1, read as the reverse complement.
TTTCGGCGAGCGAGATCGCCGGCATCTCCAGCGGCACGCCGCCCGCCTGCCAGACGCCGCGCTTCACATCCTCCGCCCGCTCGCGCAGGTGGGAGTGGCAATGGTTCACATCGCTCCAGGTATTGAGGATCGCGATCACCGGCTTGCCCTGCACGTCCTCGCGGGTGAGTCCGAGCTGCAGCGCGCGCGAGCGATGGCCGAAGCTGCGCAGATCCTGCGGCGCGAACCAGCGCTGGCTGCGCAGCTGCTCGGCAATCCTTTTCTTGCGGGTCATGGGTTACGATCGATCGGGAACGGCGCGCTGCAAACTATACCACCGCCGACGCGCCCGCGATGCGCGCGCGAATCGCCCCTGCCGCTCAGCGCCGCGCGCGTCGGAGCAGCGGCAGCAGTTCGTCGAGCGGCCGGGTGTTGAGCACGTCCGTGGTTTCCAGCCAGCCGCGGCGCGCCTGCCCGATGCCGTAGCCCAGATTTTCGAAGCCGTGAACGCCGTGGGCGTCGGAATTCACCGCCACCAGCACGCCTTCGGCCTTTGCCATCTGGCAGTGGGTGTCGAGCAGGTCGAGACGCTCCGGGTGGGCATTCAGCCCGAGGTGACAACCGACTGCCCGCGCCTTGCGGATTACTTTGCCCATGTCGACATCGTAGGGCTCGCGTTCGTCGATCAGCCGCCCGGTCGGGTGGGCGAGCAGTGACACTTGCGGGTTGTCCATGGCCTTGATGATGCGCGCGGTCTGTTTGGCGCGCGGCAGGTCGAAGCGGCTGTGCACCGCGGCGACCACCACGTCCAGCTGCCGGAGAACGCGGTCCGGCAGGTCGAGCGAGCCGTCCTCCAGGATGTCGACCTCTATCCCCTTCAGCACGGTAATCCCCGACAGCGACCGGTTCAGCGCGTCGATCTCGTCGATCTGCCGCCTGAGCCGAGCGGAATCGAGGCCGTGCGCCACGGTGAGCCGCCGCGAGTGCTCGGTGATGGCGAGGTAGGACAGGCCGTGCCGGCATGCCGCACGCGCCATGTCGGCGATGCTGTCGTGCCCGTCGCTTGCCTTGGAGTGCGCGTGCAGATCGCCTTTGAGGTCGGCAAGCTCCACCAGTGCCGGCAGGCGTCCGGCCCGGGCCGCCTCGATTTCGCCGCGATCCTCGCGCAGTTCCGGCTCGATGTAGGGCAGGCGCACCGCCTCGTAGACGGATTCCTCTGTTTCGCCGGCGATCCTGCGCTTGCCGCGATACACGCCGTATTCGTTGATCTTGAGGCCGGCCGCCTGAGCCAGGCGTCGAATGGCGATGTTGTGCGCCTTCGAGCCGGTGAAATAGTGCAGCGCCGCGCCGTAACTGTCCGGGGCGACCACCCTGAGGTCGACCTGGAGCCCGCACTTGAGCACCACGGTGGATCGCGTTTCCCCCTGCGACAACACCTCGCCCACATCCTCGTAGCCAGTGAAGCGCTTCACCAC
>CALJLA010000289.1 GCA_937983055.1 uncultured Pseudomonadota bacterium | reverse complement strand
AGGCTGTCCTAAAGCAGCTGACCGATAACCCGAATGCCATTCTCTTCATCGACGAGATTCATACGCTGATCGGGGCAGGAGCCGCCTCCGGCGGCACGCTGGATGCATCCAATCTGCTGAAGCCTGCACTTTCGTCGGGCCAGCTCAAGTGTATCGGCGCGACCACGTATACCGAGTACCGGGGCATATTCGAAAAGGATCACGCGCTGTCGCGGCGTTTCCAGAAGATCGATGTGACCGAGCCCTCGGTGAACGAAACGGTCTCGATCTTGCGCGGCCTCAAGACCCGGTTCGAATCACATCACGGCGTCAAGTACACCCTTGGAGCGCTGACCGCTGCGGCGGAGCTATCCGCACGGTTTATCAACGACCGCCATCTCCCGGACAAGGCGATTGACGTTATTGATGAGGCGGGCGCAGCGCAACGTATCCAGCCAAAATCAAAGAAGAAGCGTGTCATCGGTAAGCACGAAATCGAGGAAATTATCGCGAAGATCGCGCGGGTGCCTGCGCAAAGCGTGTCTTCGGATGACCGGTCAAAGCTCCAGAACCTGGAGCGTGATCTGAAGGCGGTGGTTTTCGGTCAGGACCGCGCAATCGACGCGCTGGCCGCGGCGATCAAGATGTCGCGGAGTGGTTTGGGCAATCCGCAAAAGCCGATCGGTTGCTTCTTGTTCAGCGGTCCAACGGGTGTCGGCAAGACTGAGGTTGCCCGGCAGCTTGCGTACACGATGGGCGTAGAGCTAATTCGCTTCGACATGTCCGAATACATGGAACGGCACGCGGTTTCCAGGCTGATAGGCGCCCCGCCCGGATATGTCGGTTTCGATCAGGGTGGCCTGATGACCGAGGCTGTCACCAAACATCCCTACTCGGTTCTGTTGCTCGATGAAATCGAGAAAGCTCACCCTGATATTTTCAATATCCTTCTTCAGGTCATGGACCACGGGACGTTGACGGACAACAACGGGCGCAAGGCGGATTTCAGGAACACCGTGATCATCATGACGACCAACGCGGGCGCTTCCGAGCTGTCGAAAGTTTCGATCGGTTTCATGCAAAGTCGCGCCGCCGGCGACGAGATGGCGGAGATCAGGCGGATGTTCACGCCGGAATTCCGCAACCGGCTGGATGCCACGATCTCGTTCGCACCGCTTTCTTACGAGATTATTCTTCGGGTGGTCGACAAGTTCCTGATGCAGCTGGAAGAGCAACTGCATGAGAAGAAGGTCGAGATCGTGTTTACTCCGGCGCTCAAGGAATATCTGGCGAAGAACGGCTTCGATCCGTTGATGGGCGCAAGGCCGATGTCGCGACTCATTCAGGACACGATACGCCGTGCGCTCGCCGATGAGCTTCTATTTGGCCGTCTCGCCGCGGGCGGGAAAGTCACGGTGGACATCGACAAGGACGGGAAGACCGGACTGGTGTTCGACGAGGAACCCGCGACGGTTGCCTAGTAGGATGGTTGAATCAATTCGAGCCGGGTATCGCCCGGCTTTTCTTTTTTGCCTGTAGTGGCGGTCTTTCAGCTCGACGGGCATTCTTAGTTCGGCAAAGGCGAGTACCAGGGTTGCCTGCCGGAGCCGCGGCGGGTAACGTTCCCTATTTGAACCCCGAGCTTCGAAGAAAGGAGAGCAGCGATGGGCGCAAGAGCGATCTTGTTGGCGCTGATGTCATTGGGCATTGTGTCATCGCCGGCCCTGGCGGCGGAGGATCTTGAAGCTCGTGGCTGGGCCGCGACTTGCACGGGCTGCCATGGAACGAATGGCAGGAGCACGGGCAAGATACCGTCGATCGCCGGCCGCCCCCAAAGCGACATCGTAAGGTTAATGCGCGAGTTCAGGGACGGCAGTCGTGCGGCAACAGTGATGCATCAACATGCAAAGGGCTACAGCGACGATCAGGTGGAGCGCATAGCTGCGTTTTTCGCCGCGCAGAAACCCTAGGAGAAGGCCATGTCAGTCACCAGACGACAATTCATCAAGTGGACTGGAGCCTCCGTCGCTATCGCAGGTGCATCGGGTTGCGCGTCGGTTTCCGGCAGAAAGACCGTCGGACGTGTGGTGGTGATCGGAGCAGGCTACGGTGGTGCGACGGCGGCGAAGTACATTCGCATGTGGTCGCCGGACATTGAAGTCACACTCGTGGAGCGCGAGGCGGAGTTCATCTCCTGTCCCCTGTCCAATCGCGTCCTTGGGGGCGTCTGGGAACTGAAGGAACTGACGCGCGATTACGGCAGGTTGTCTGCCCGCCACGGAGTGAGGCTGGTTCGGGACGAGGCGGTGGCCGTCGATCCCGTGGCGCGCGAGGTCCGGTTGCGCTCCGGCGCGACGCTCGAATACGACCGGCTTGTGGTTTCCCCGGGCGTCGATCTCCTGTACGACGAGATTCCAGGCCTCGCCGAACCGTCCGCCCGGGATCGTGTGCTGCATGCATGGAAAGCGGGCCCGCAGACCGTCGCTCTTCGAAAGCAGCTAGAGGCGATGCGCAACGGCGGCGTGTACGCGATCACGGTGCCGCGATCTCCTTATCGGTGCCCGCCGGGCCCTTACGAGCGGGCCTGCCAGATCGCCTTCTACTTCAAGATGCATAAACCGCGTTCGAAAGTCTTGATCCTTGACGCGAACGACGATGTGCAGTCCAAGAAGGCGCTGTTCACCAAGGCTTGGGCCGAGCGCTATCCGGGTATTGTTGAGTATCGGCCACTCAGTACGCTGGTCGACGTCGATGTCGCGACCCTGACGGCCAAACTGGATTTCGAGGATGTTCGAGCAGACGTGTTAAATGTCGTGCCGCCGCAGCGGGCGGGAACCATCGCGAAGGATGCCGGGTTGATTACAGCGAACGGCCGCTGGTGCGAAGTCGACTTTCTTACCTATGAATCGCTGGCCGTGCGCAATATCCACGTCCTTGGCGATTCTGTGATGGCTGCGCCCCAGATGCCGAAGTCCGGGCACATGGCGAACCAACACGGCAAAGTGTGTGCCGCCGCCATCATAGCGCTGCTGCACGGCGAAGCGCCCAACGGTAAACCCATGGTGACGAATACCTGCTACAGCTTCGTTAGCGACAAGGACGTGGTCCACGTGGCATCGGTGCACGCTTACGATGCCAGCCAGAAGACTATGGTTGTGGTTCCCGGGGCGAGCGGAGTGTCTTCATCCGCCAACGAGCTTGAGGGCGAGTATGCAGAATCCTGGGGCAGGAACATCTGGGATGACATGCTGGGTTGACGCGTCACCGGCCCGGCGATGGATCTTGTCGCTATGAACGCGTCAGGGCTGATGCCAGCGGCGAAGGGATTTGTGGCTTGAGCCTGCCCTTACGCCGGAGGGGCGAACCGGTCACTTCGCCGACGGTGTGAAGGTCTTGCCTATCTGTGGCCGAAATCGATGAGCCCCGACTGGGTTTGCTTCAAGTGGTGATCGGGCGGCTCGGGTCGGCCACCCATTCGCTCCACGATCCCGGATAAAGCCGCGAGCCAGGCAGGCCGGCTATCTCCATTGCAATCAGGTTATGGCAAGCGGAAACGCCTGAGCCGCACTGATGGACGATTCGATCAGGCGACGTGTTGCCAATTAGTTCGACAAACTCCTGCCTCAGTTGCTTCGCCTGCTTGAATCTGCCGTCTGAAGAGAGATTTTCTTTGAAGAAGCGGTTGATCGCGCCGGGAATATGGCCTCCGACCGGATCGATGGTCTCGTTGCGGCCGTGATAGCGATCGTTGCTCCGGGCGTCGACGATCATGGTTGTTCCGGTTTCGAGGCTGGCGAGAATGAATTGTGTGTCCACGTATAACGGTCTGGTGCGGGGGGTGAACTTCGTCGCGACCGGCCGCCTTACCGTGCTGGCGACGGGGTAGCCCTTGCGAAGCCAATCGTCCCAGCCGCCATCGAGCACCGCGACACGGTCATGCCCGAGCCATCGCAGCATCCACCACAGCCGCGAGCCGTAGACTCCGCCCGCACTGTCATACGCCACCACTTGTTTGTGCCCGTCGACGCCCATGCTTCCGAGCCATGCGGAAAACGCTTCGGCGTCCGGCAGCGGATGACGCCCGTTCTTGCCGTTCGGTCGTCCAGAGAGGTCACGGTCCACATGGGCAAACAGTGCCCCCGGCAGATGTGACGCAGCGTAGGCCTCAGGGCCGAAGGCGGGGTTGCCCAGTTCGTGCCGGCAGTCGAACACCACCAGGTCAGGATTGTCGAGGTCCTGGGCCAGTTGATCGGTATTGATCAGGGTTGTGTAATTCATGGGTCGGATCGAGAGCGTAGGCGGGACAGCCGGCCGGGCCAATGCGTACGACTCATCGGATGGCCGGGGCTGTTGGCGATCCGGTTTCATTGCTCCGGCAGCGCCAATCGGCTATTTTTACGCACTTTACCTCAATTTCCCGTGCCTTAAGCCCGTGGTGTCCAAACACAAACCCGACAAGCCCCTGACCTTCGAGTCTGCGCTTGCGGAGCTGGAAGGAATCGTTGCCGCCATGGAGGCCGGTGAGTTGACCTTGGAACGATCGCTAGCGGCCTACAAGCGGGGTGCCGAGTTGCTTCAATACTGTCAGTCGCAGTTGAAAGACGCCCAGCAGCAGGTAAAGGTGTTGGAGGCTGGCTCGTTGCAGACGCTATCTGGTGAACCAGCAGAAGACTGACTTCGAGCACTGGATGTTCGCCCATCAGGCGCGCATCGAACGTGTTCTGGAAGCTGCGCTCGTCGCGCAGGACGTCATTCCGACCAGGCTGCATTCGGCGATGCGCTACGCGGTGTTGGGCGGGGGGAAGCGCGTTCGACCACTGCTCGCTTACGCCGCTGGCGAGCTTGCTGACGCCGATCCTGTGCGCGTCGATCACGTTGCCGCGGCTGTCGAGCTGGTTCATGCATACTCACTGGTTCATGATGACCTGCCGTGCATGGATGACGACTCATTACGACGGGGTAAACCCACGGTGCACGTCGAGTTCGATGAGGCGACTGCCTTGCTCGTCGGAGACAGCCTGCAAAGTCTTGCCTTTCAGCAGCTGGCGCAACACCGGTTGAATGCCGATGCGGAGGTCCAGCTGGGCATGGTGGCTGCGCTGGCAAGAGCCGTCGGTTCTCGCGGCATGGCGGGAGGGCAGGCAATCGACCTCGATTCTGTGGGAAAAGCGCTGACCGTGCCGGAGCTTGAACTCATGCACGTGCACAAGACCGGCGCCCTCATTCGCGCCGCGGTGGAACTCGGCGCGCGATGCGGTGAGGCGCTCAGCAGCGCGCAGTTCGGCGCACTGGACCATTTCTCGAAATTCATCGGATTGGCGTTTCAGGTTGTGGATGATCTGCTGGATGCACAGCAAAGCACCGCGGTCCTTGGAAAGACTGCCGGGAAGGATGCGCTGTCGAAGAAACCCACCTATGTAACGGTGCTCGGCGTCGAGCGCACCCGTGAGCTTGCGCAAGAACTGTATTCGGACGCACTGGTGCGCCTCCAAATGCTGCCCGGGCGCGGAAAGCGTCTGCGTGAGCTTGCCGCCTTTATCGTCACAAGAAAATTCTAATCAGAGCCAAAGACCGCGCCGAATAGAACCATGTACGAACTGCTCGACTCCATTAATCTGCCAAGCGATCTGCGCGGGCTGGACAGGAAGCAGCTGCCCGAGCTGGCTTCGCAGTTGCGACAGTTCCTGGTGGACAGCATATCGAAGACCGGTGGCCATTTGTCGTCCAATCTTGGCACTGTGGAACTTACGATCGCACTTCACTACGTTTTTGACACGCCATACGACAGGCTGGTGTGGGACGTTGGCCACCAGACCTACGCCCACAAGATCTTGACCGGGCGCAGGACGGCCATGCACAGCCTACGTCAGTACCAAGGCATCGCCGGCTTCCCGCGGCGCGAGGAAAGCGAGTACGACACCTTTGGCACTGCCCACTCGAGCACCTCCATCAGTGCGGCGCTGGGCATGGCGGTTGCCGCCCAGCGCAAAGGCGAGCAACGTCGAATCGTGGCGATCATCGGCGACGGCGCGATGACTGCGGGCATGGCCTTTGAGGCACTTAACAACGCCGGCGCGATGGACGCGAACCTGCTCGTCGTGCTGAACGACAACGACATGTCCATTTCGGAGAATGTCGGTGCACTCAACAATTATCTTGCCAGGCTGATGTCCGGACGGTTCTACTCCGCCGCGCGCAGGGCGAGCGAGCGGGTGTTGGGCAAACTTCCCACGATGCTGGAACTGGCTCGTCGTGCGGAAGAGCATATGAAGGGTATGGTCATGCCGGGCACACTGTTCGAGGAGTTCGGTTTCAACTACATCGGTCCGATCGACGGCCACGACATCGATGTACTGGTTACGACGCTGGACAATCTCCGGAAGCTCGACGGACCGCAGTTTCTGCATGTCGTGACGCGCAAGGGCAAGGGATACGAGGCGGCGGAAAGGGATCCGATCCTGTATCACGGCGTGGGCAAGTTCGATCCGGCCGAGGGCATTCGTCCAAAGGCGGCCAAGCAGCCAACCTATACGGAGGTATTCGGGGAGTGGCTGTGTGACATGGCGGCGCTTGACGAACGCCTCATAAGCATCACCCCCGCGATGCGGGAGGGGTCGGGTCTGGTGCGTTTCTCGCAGGAGTACCCCGACCGCTATTTTGACGTGGGTATTGCCGAGCAGCATGCGCTCACCTTTGCCGCGGGTATGGCCTGCGAAGGACTCAAGCCCGTGGTGGCCATTTATTCAACTTTTCTGCAGCGAGCCTATGACCAGCTCATTCACGATATCTGTATTCAGAATCTGCCGGTAACTTTTGCAATCGACCGGGCAGGTCTGGTCGGTGCAGACGGTCCGACCCATCATGGAAGTTTCGACTTGTCGTACTTGCGCTGCCTGCCAAACATGGTGGTCATGGCACCGAGCGACGAAAACGAATGCAGACGGATGCTGTACACCGCCTTCCGGCTGGATCAGCCGGCAGCGGTACGCTACCCAAGGGGCACAGGGCCTGGGGTTCAGGCCGAGGCGCAGATGGCAGCTCTCCCCATCGGGAAGGGGGAGGTGCGGCGTCGGGGTAAGCGCATCGCGATTCTGGCTTTCGGCGCGCCGCTGGAAGCCGCTTTGAAGGCGGGGGAGGCGCTGGACGCCACCGTCGCCAACATGCGTTTTGTTAAGCCGCTGGACATTGACCTGGCGCTCGAACTGGCGGCAAATCATGATCGGCTGGTCACGGTCGAGGAGAACGTGGTCGAGGGCGGTGCCGGCAGTGCGGTCCTGGAGGCGCTCGAACGCGCGGGGCAGGCCAAGCCTCTGTTGCAACTGGGATTACCCGACCGGTTTGTAGGCCACGGCGACCCCGCCACGCTGATTAGAGAATGTGGGCTGGACGCGGACGGCATCCTCGCCTCGATTCGGGCATCCGTAAGCTGAGTAGTTTACTCGGGTATTCGGGGTGTCTATAATCCACCAGTTCGCATCAGGAAGTCCTTATGAATTCCCCAGAGTCCATCAGCATTCCCGACGTGCAGAGCAGTGCCGATACCCGGCGCCTCGCGATCGACAAGGTCGGCATCAAGGCGATTCGCCATCCGGTAAGGGTGGCCGACCGGGACGGCGGCGTCCAGCACACTGTCGCCACGTTCAATATGTATGTAGGCCTACCTCACAACTTCAAGGGCACGCACATGTCCCGGTTCGTGGAGATTCTGAATGCCCACGAGCGGGAAATCTCGGTGGAGTCCTTCGAGACGATGCTTCGGGAGATGGTGCAGCGTCTGGAAGCGGAATCCGGTCACATCGAGATGGTTTTCCCCTATTTCATCGACAAGAGCGCACCCGTGTCCGGCGTGCGCAGCCTGATGGACTACGAAGTCACGTTCACCGGCGACATCGACCATGGTGCTTACCGGTTCACGATGAAAGTGGTGGTGCCGGTGACCAGCCTTTGCCCCTGCTCAAAGGGGATATCCGATTATGGTGCGCATAACCAACGATCACATGTGACCATCTGTGCAAGGACCAACACGCATGTATGGATCGAAGAACTGGTGCGTATTGCCGAGGACCAGGCCTCTTGCGAGTTATACGGGCTGCTCAAACGGCCTGACGAGAAATTCGTCACCGAGCGTGCCTACGACAACCCCAAATTCGTCGAAGATCTCGTGCGGGATGTGGCGACGGCGCTGAATCGCGATCCCAGAATCGACGCCTACGTGGTCGAGAGCGAAAACTTCGAGTCGATCCACAACCACTCCGCCTACGCCCTGATCCAGAAGGATAAGTCCCGGGGCTGACTTGGGTCCGACGACGGGTGCCGCGGGCCGGACGGGTTGGGGAATCAGTAGCGCTGGGTGAGGGTCAGTCGGTCGCCGTCCCGGTTCATGTTGAACTGCCCGAGAAAGCTCATGCCGAGCAGAACGACGGGCAGGTCAGTGGCGGGATGCACCATCGCATCCACGTTGCTGAGCGTTATGTCGCCCACACGTACCGAGTCCAGGCGGACGCGGAACACAGTCGCAACGCCATTGGCCGTATTGGCGTATGCCTTTTCTCCGTCGAGATAGTTCACTCCGGCCCGGCGGGCGTCAGAGACTCCCATGGCAACCAGGGACGCACCGGTATCCACGAGAAACCGCATGGTGGCGCCGTTGATCGCTCCGGAGGCGAAGAAGTGCCCACTGCCGTCCGAGGTCAGCGTGATGCTTGGTCGTCCGGTAACCTGCGGCGCGGCGTACACCGTCTCGCCGAGCGTCAGTCTGCGGCGCTCGCCATCGACTTCGATCACGGCATGGTCCTCGCCGGCGGAGATCAATCTGACGCCGCCCGGTCCGGTCTGGCCGATTCGTAGGGTGCGCGGTCGCCCGTCGTCGATGATGACGACTGCCGTATCCTCTGCCAGTCCGATCAGGCTTACGTCGATTGCGCCCGCTTCTGGCGAAAGAGCCAGCAATAGCGCGCAGCCGCTGATTGCTTGGCGAATTCGCACGAAACCTGATGTGTTGTCGCGACCAGCGGCCACAGATCTGTAGTCGAAAACGTCAGCCCAGTTTAGACGCAGCGACCCTGCCCAAAGGCATCGCCGGCTTTTCTGACCAGAGCCCGGTACCGGGCCGGCGCTGGGCCCGCGATCGACCGCCTCGACTTGTTTGGAGCGCATGCCGCGACCCAGTGTTCCCTGGCCGGAGTTGCAGTTCAGTCCCGGAAGTTTCCAAACTGCAGCGGATAGTCGACGACGCCTTTCTTGACAAGGGCAATCGCCGCCTGAAGCTCGTCCCTCTTGGCACCGGTCACCCGTACGGCTTCGCCCTGTATCGCGGCCTGGATCTTGAGTTTGCTGTCCTTGAGCATCCTGACGATGCGCTTGGCCAATTCCTGGTCAATTCCGACGCGAATGCTAATCAGCTGCTTGACCTTGTCTCCGCCGATCTTCTCGATTTTCTCGCGTCGCAGGCACCTGACATCCACGCCCCGTTTGGCGAACTTGGCGACCATAACGTCGTAGACCTGCCCAAGCTTGAACTCGTCGTCCGCATATGCTGTAACCTGATTCTCGCCCGGCTCCAGTCGCGCGTCGGAGCCCTTGAAATCAAACCGGTTGGATATCTCTTTGTTCGCCTGGTCGAGTGCGTTCTTCACCTCGACTTTGTCGACCTCGGATACGATGTCGAAGCTTGGCATGGTCTACTCCTTGCGGCTTCGCAGCTTTACCGTATAGCACTGCACAGGTAGCCCCGTGCCGTCATCGAATTCGGCGGCTGCTTCGATCGCTCTTCGCGCAAGCTGCCCGGCCGACAGTCCGGATCGCTCATAGCTGGCCCAAAGCGCCCCGAGAGCATAGTCGCTACCGCTGCCATAGGCGTAGAACCGTGAAAACTCCTGGACCGTGCGATGACCTGAAACGCCGAAAATGCCGTGCGGATTGACGATCAGCACATCCATGCGCGACGACTCCAGCGCGTCCTCCTTGTCCTCTTCCGGCATCAGGAAATAGCGTTCCTTGAGCACCGAGTGGAGCTTGTTCCAGGTCTTGAAGATCTCCTCCGCAGAGCCCAATGGCACATCGTCGCCGAGGCCCAGGAAATAGTCCCTGAGAATCAGCTTGAAGGTCGCATTGCCGGTAACCGCAACATAGTTCTCGCCGATCCTGAGAATCTTCTCGCTGTTGACGATGTAGCTGGCGCTTTCCTTCGCCGACCCCCACTTGGTCAGCGTGTCCGCAGCGATCGCGGCTGCTCCGCCCTTTCTGACGACGGTTATCGTGGTCATGGTCTATGTCGTGTACCGCATACTGGCCGATTCTGCGTGCTCGCTTCTGACCGGTGCTACGCCGATCGCGGCACGAACAGTCATCCCCGGCGGCGTCGCTTGGCTGCGATTCGCATGCGCAGGGCGTTGAGCTTGATGAAGCCGTCTGCGTCAGCCTGATTGTATGCGCCGCGATCATCGTCGAAGGTCGCAATACGCGTGTCAAACAGGGAATTGCTCCTGGACTCCCGGCCGATCACCGTCAGATTGCCTTTGTAGAGCTTCAGGCGCACGCGCCCATTGACTGGTTTCTGAGATTCGTCGATCAGTGTCTGCAGCAGCTCCCGTTCCGGGCTGAACCAGTAGCCGTTGTAGATCATCCGCGCGTAGCGCGGCATAAGGTCGTCCTTGAGCGCCACCACTTCGCGATCCAGCGTGATCGATTCGATCGCACGGTGCGCCTTGAGCATGATCGTGCCCCCCGGCGTTTCATAGCAGCCGCGAGACTTCATGCCCACGTAGCGGTTCTCGACCAGGTCAAGCCGCCCGATCCCATGTTTTCCGCCAATCCGGTTCAAAACGGTCAGAGCCTGCGCCGGCGTCATCTTCTTGCCGTTAACTGCGACGATGTCGCCCCGGCGATAGTCAAGATCGATGTGCTCGGCCCGGGCGGGCGCCTTTTGCGGCGACACGGTCATGCGCCACATGGACTCCTCCGGCTCGTACGCGGGATCTTCCAGTACGCCGCCTTCATAGGATATGTGCAGCAGGTTCGCATCCATTGAATATGGGGCGCCGCCGCCTTTCTTCTTCTTGAAATCCACCGGGATGCCGTGCTTCTCGGCATACGCCAGGAGTTTCTCGCGGGAGAGAAGGTCCCATTCACGCCACGGGGCTATTATCTTCACGTCCGGCATGAGCGCGTAAGCGCCGAGCTCAAAGCGCACCTGGTCGTTGCCCTTGCCTGTCGCGCCATGCGCAATAGCGTCGGCGCCAGTCTTACGGGCAATTTCCACCAGGTGCTTTGCGATCAGCGGGCGCGCGATCGAGGTGCCCAGCAGATACTCGCCTTCGTACAGCGTGTTCGCCCGGAACATCGGGTAGACGAAATCTCGAACAAACTCTTCTCGCAGGTCCTCCACGAAGATCTGCTTTACGCCCATCTGCTTCGCCTTGCGCCGTGCGGGGGCAAGCTCTTCCCCTTGGCCGATGTCCGCGGTAAAGGTGACGACTTCGCAGCCGTAGCGATCCTGAAGCCACTTCAGGATGACCGAGGTATCGAGGCCGCCGGAGTAGGCGAGAACGACTTTTTTGACTTGTTTCATGAAGATCCTGGTTACCTGTTTACGGGCTCAGATGCGACGTGAACTAGACTCGGACTTGAGTTCGCCATTCTCCCATTCTCCGGTCACGGTTTCTCCGTTCGGGCTGGTATAGGTGCCCCAACCATGCGGCTTGCCGGCCTGCCACTCACCTTCGTATACGCTGCCGTCCGGGCTGCGAGCTACGCCCTGACCATGCTGTTGGCTGCGTTTCCACTCACCCTCGTAACGCATACCCTGGCGAGAGACAAAAATACCCTTGCCTTCGGCCCACCCCTGACTCATCTCGCCGTCGTATCGCTCTTCCAGCCGCCCACCGATAAACCACTCCAGCACGCCCTTGCCGTCGGCAAATCCGCCCCTGCAGGCTCCGCTCCACCGCACAGATTCTTCCTCCTGCGGCATGGGGTTATAGATCTTGCAGCCGTTCTGATCGGTGACCGTGGGCGTTCGGTTCTGCGCCGCAACCGGCGCCACCGACAACACGATCGCCAGCAGTAATAGCCCACTTTGTTTGCCTAGCATCTCCGACTCCTTTGTCTTGATTGATTGCCTATGCCCGGCAGCATGGCTCCGCAGCGCTGTAACCGCCTTTATCCGCCGGCATCCCGCTCCCCGGCCTGATTCCTGCCCATCAGTCATTCCGTTCGTGCTGGGTTGACGGGTGCCGCCCGCACCGGGTTCCGTCAGACGCGGCCCAGGATCAAAAATTCCATGAGCGCCTTCTGGGTATGAAGACGGTTCTCGGCCTCGTCCCAGACCACGCTCTGCGATCCGTCAATGACTTCCGCTGCGACTTCTTCACCACGATGGGCAGGCAGACAATGCATGAACAGCGCATCCGGCCTTGCCAAGGCCATCATGCTTGCGTCGACCTGCCAGTTTCGGAAGGCGCTCTTGCGAACGGCGTTCTCCGCCTCGAATCCCATGCTTGTCCACACATCCGTTGTCACCACGTCTGCGCCGCGCACGGCCTCCCGAGGATCATCGAAGTTCGCCAGATGTCGGGCGGCTTCGGCGCCCACATGCCCAGCTTGCAATTCATAGCCGGGCGGCGTCGAGACATGCAGACGGAAGTCAAACACCGCGGCCGCCTCGAGCCATGTGTTGCAAACGTTGTTCGAGTCGCCAATCCATGCCACGGTACGGCCGCGAACCGAGCCGCGCTTTTCGATGTAGGTATATATGTCTGCCAGTACCTGACAGGGATGGTATTCGTTGGTGAGGCCGTTGATGACCGGTACCCGAGAATTGGCGGCAAATCGTTCAACGATCTTCTGCTCGAATGTCCGGATCATCACCAAGTCGCACATCCTCGAGATCACTTGCGCGGCATCTTCGACCGGTTCGCCACGACCCAGCTGAGAATCTCGGGTATTCAGGTAGATCGCGGTGCCGCCCAGTTGATGCATCCCCGCCTCGAACGATAGCCGGGTGCGCGTGCTCTGCTTCTCGAAGATCATGACCAGCGTGCGATCCTGAAGCGGCCAGTACGGGCTGTACGATTTGTACTGCTGCTTGATCCAGCGCGTGCGCTCGAACACGTGCTCGAACTCTTCGAGCGAGAGATCCTTGAACTGGAGAAAATGCCGAGCAGTGTGCATGCTGCTCAATCGGGCACCGGCGCCGATGCTCCGGCGAAGGCACCAATCAGCTCCGACACGCCCTCAACGAGCTGCATCGCTTCGGCATCGCTGAGAATCAGCGGCGGCAGCAGGCGCACGACCGTTTCCGCAGTCACGTTGATAAGCAGCCCGGCCTCCAGCCCTTTCTGCACAAGCTCGCTGCATGGACGGTCCAGCTCGATTCCAATCATCAGGCCGCAACCGCGTACCTGGCGCACACCTGCAATGCCCGAAAGGCGCTGGCGCAGGCCGTCAACGATGATCCTGCCCAGTGTGTCCGCGCGCTGCAGCAGTCCCTGGTCCTCAATGGCCGTGAGAGTCGCAAGGGCGGCGGCGCAGGCGAGTGGATTGCCTCCGAATGTAGACCCATGACTGCCCGGCTTGAATGTCGCGGCGGCCGGGCCACGCGCAAGGCATGCTCCGATTGGAAAGCCGTTGCCGAGGCCTTTCGCCAGGGTCACGACGTCGGCGCGAATACCGGCCAGGTGGTGGGCAAGCCATTTCCCGGTGCGAGCCATGCCGCTCTGCACCTCGTCCATTATCAGCAGCCAGCCTTTGCGGTCGCACAATTCGCGTAACGCCACCAGATAGTCGATACCAGGGATGTTCACGCCGCCTTCGCCCTGAATGGGTTCAACCAGCACGGCAACCACACTGGCGTTGTTTGCGGCCACCTGCTCCAGCGCGCCGATGTCGGCATAGGGTACCCGGGCAAACCCGGTCAGAAGCGGTTCGAATCCGGCCTGTACCTTACGGCTTCCGGTTGCGGAAAGGGTTGCAATAGTGCGGCCATGAAATGCCTTCTCCATCACGACCACGACGGGAGATTCCACGCCTCTTTGATGGCCATACAGCCGCGCGAGCTTGATGGCCGCCTCGTTGGCCTCGCATCCGGAGTTGCAGAAGAAGGCGCTGTCCATGTCACTTATGGCACAGAGTTTTGCCGCGAGCCGCTCCTGCTCGGGGATCCGATAGAGGTTCGAAGCGTGGATCAGTCGGCCCGCCTGCTCGCAGATGGCCGTTGTGATTGCCGGATGCGCATGGCCCAGCCCCGATACGGCAATGCCGCAGAGTGCATCCAGATAGCGCTTGCCTTCGACATCCCAAAGCCAGGCACCCTGGCCTCGCACGAATGCGACCGGCTGGCGTCCGTAAGTAGTCATCAGGTGTTGCATCTGTACCTCGGAAACACTGTTCGCAAAATGCGCACGGCGGCCTTGCGCCGCCGTGCGGAAAACTGTACTGGGACCGCTTGCTGACCTGCCGCTATTCTGCCCAATCGTGCCGACCGTGCAAGAGCGCTGGCCGGACGGTCATTCTATGCGCCTGAGTTTCTTCTCTTCGGCGGCTGTCAGTACGCGCAGGCAAGGTACGTAGCCATCGTAGACGATGCCGTGCATCTCCACGCGCTTCTGACTGCGCAGCAGTCCGACCAGATAGTAAATGATTTCCTCCGTGATCAGTTGCCCCGGCACCAGGACCGGAATGCCCGGGGGATAGGGCACCACCTGGTCTGCCGCGACGCGACCCTGCAACTGCAGATTGAGCTTTTCCTGCTCATCCAGCAGGGGAGCGAGTTCTCCGCCGCAGTAAAAGGCGTCCCGTGGCAGGAAATGAAGTCGCGTGAAGCCAGGGATGTCGGGCGAGCGGTAGAGCCGTCGCTGAGCCCGGGCCTCCCGCGAAATGCGCATCAGCGCATCGTAGAGGCGCGAGACCTTGGAGCGGGTCGTGCCGATCGTGAGCAGCAGCGACAGAGTATTGAAGGTCGACTTCTCGACCTGAATGTTGAAGCGCTCGAACAGCTCCTTTTGAAGCTCCTCGACGGTAAAGCCGCAGGTCGAGATGTCGACCGTGACTTTGGTCGGATCCAGGCGGATGTTGTCATCCTTTACCGATTCCGGAACCAGGTCGTCGAGCTCCAGAACCCTGAATACCCCGGTCGAATTGATCTGGGACCGAAGTTCCTGGGCCAGCTCCAGCGTGCGATTCAGGAGCTTGTAGCCTTCCATTACCGCTTGTTTTCGAGCTACGTCCAGGCTCGCAATCATGCTGTACTGCGGGCTGGTGGACGTATGCATGTTGAAGTTTTCGCGAAAGATGTGCTCGTTGAAATCCGGGTCGTTGACGTGAATCATCGACGCCTGCGAGAAGGCCGACAGAACCTTGTGCGTCGACTGCGTGGCGTAGTCCGCGCCCGACTCGATCGCCGTCGGCCGAAAGAAGGGATGGAATCGCGCGAAGCCATACCAGGCCTCGTCGATGATGACCTTGATGTGCCTGGCGTGCGCTGCCTCGATAATGGGCTTCAGGTCGTAGCGCAGCCCGTCGTAAGTGCACGAAGTCAGAATCAGCGCTTCTGCGTCGGGATGCGCGTCAATGGCCTTCAGGATGGTCGCTTTTGGCACGGGCCCGAAGATTCCGTACTTGGTATTCAGCGACGAATCCAGGTAGATCGGATAAGCGCCTGACAGGACCACGCCGTGGTGAACCGACTTGTGACAGTTGCGATCGAGCAGCAGTTTCTCGCCTGGGGCAAGCAGCGTCTGGAAAATGACCTTGTTGCCGGTTGATGTGCCATTGGTGGCGAAGAAAGTCCGGCGGGCACCGAATGCCTTGGCCGCGAGTTTCTGAGCTTCTGCAATGACGCCCGTGGGTTCCATCAATGAATCCAGCATCGGCACAGACACTGACAGGTCGGCGTCGAAAACATGCTCGCCCATGAACTCGTAAAAATCCGAGACCCAGGGGCTGTCCCGCATGCTGTCACCGGACGAATGGCCTGGGGTGTGCCACGCGTCCTTGGCCATCAGCACGTAAGACTTCAACGCGTCGAAGAAGGGCGTATCCGTCTTCTCCTGCAACTGGGCGTTGAGAATCCGGTACATCCCCCGGTAGTCGCGTTCCCCGCGGTAAAAATAGCCGTCAACCGCTTCCGAAAAAAGCGCATCGACGACTTCATCCTCCTGATCTTTCGCGATCAGGACATAAATATCCAGTTCCGGGCGGAAGCGCGTGATCTTTTGAACCAGTTCCAGCGCCGACATTTGCAGGACGCGGCTGTTGCCGTTCGAGTCGCTCTTCAGCGTGTATAGGGTGTCGTCAACGATCACGCCTTGGATGTCCCCGTCGGTTTCGATGGCCGACAGCGCCTCCCGGGCGGTCGTAACCCCCAGGAAAGTGATGCCCATCGGATTGTCGAGGCTCTTTGCCGCCGCGTTCAGGCCCTTCACGAACTCCTTCAGGACCAGTGTTTCGTCATTGACGACCAGAATCTTGCTGACAGGTTTGCCCATGCGCGTTTCGGGTTTCCCTAAGTCATTGACTGAAAGAAGCTAAGAGGAAGAGGGGCGCGGCGGCTTGCTGCACCGCAAAAAAGACCCTATTATTGGCGCCACATACGGAGTATCCGCCATGTCCGCTCAGATCGAAGAACTTGTCATCGTCGGAATTACTGAATCCGGGCGTACCTTCCGCCCGAGCGATTGGGCGGAGCGGCTGTGCGGCTGTCTCTGCGCGTTCGGCGACGACCAGCGCATCGTTTATTCGCCGTTTCTCAAGCCCATCGTGTCCGAGGGCACAAAGTGCGTCGTGATTGACCGCAGGCTGGAAAGCGTCGACCCCATCGCGTTCTCCTTCTTGATGTCTTTTGCCAAGGACAACGAACTGCAGGTCCGCGAGGGCCGCCACGGGCGCCGTGTCGTCGCAGCACATGTCCCCGTGGCTCAAATGAAAAGCCCGCAGATCTGACTGCGGGCTTGGGTCCGACGGCAAGTTCCGACTGAAGGTCAGGGCATTGCCTTGATTGCTGCCGACAGCCGGCTCTTGTGACGAGAGACGGCGTTCTTGCGAACGATTTTTTTGTCGGCGATTGAATCAATGCGGCTCTGAGCCGTCCGGTATTCGGCCGCTGCCACTGTCTTGTCACCGGCCGCGACCGCCTTGCGAACCTTCTTGATCATTGTGCGCAGTTCCGAGCGCAATGCTGCATTGTGCGCTCGCCGCTTCTCGGCCTGGCGGGCGCGCTTCTTCGCTGATGCGATGTTGGCCATGAGCTTCCTTAGGACGGATTTGACTGCCAAAAAAGGGCGCCATGGTACTGTTTCACCGCGACTTTCGCAACCTTTCCCGTGGCGGCCGGGCGGCGTCGCGGAAGTGGCTGGCTAAGCCCTTCTTTCGCGGAGCTTTTGGCCCAGAGCAAGGGCGGCGCCGAGGGGCGCTTCCGGTAGAATCGGCTGCTTCAAGCCTCTGGCAAGCAGATGAATCTTCTGAAAGCACTGGCCACGGTCAGCAGCATGACCCTGGTGTCGCGCGTACTTGGCTTCATCAGGGATATGGTCATCGCGCGAACTTTCGGGGCTGGCGTGGCAACGGATGCCTTTTTCGTGGCTTTCCGACTGCCAAACCTGCTCAGGCGGCTGTTCGCCGAGGGCGCATTCACCCAGGCGTTCGTCCCGGTGCTCGGCGAATACCGCAATTCGCTCGGCGAGGAGCAGACGCGAATTCTGATCGACCGGGTGGCGACGTTGCTTGCGCTGGCGCTGCTCGCGGTTTCCGCGATCGGTGTGCTGGCGGCCCCTCTGATAGTGTTTCTAAGCGCCCCTGGCTTCTCCGGCGACGCAGCGAAGTTCGCCATCACGGTAGACCTGCTGCGCATAACCTTTCCCTACATCCTGTTCATCTCGCTGACGTCGCTTGCAGGCGGTATCTTGAATACCTGGAGCCGATTCAGTGTTCCGGCATTCACGCCGTCACTGCTTAATCTATCGTTCATCGGATGCGCGCTGTGGCTCGCGCCGTACTTCGAACCGCCCGTGTTGGCGCTTGCCTGGGCCGTCTTTTTCGGGGGCGTAATACAGCTCGCGTTTCAAGTGCCGTTTCTGTGGCGCCTGCGCATGTTGCCGCGCCCCGACTGGGCGCCGCGGGACCCGGGCGTGCGGCGGATACTCAGATTGATGGGGCCAGCATTGTTCGGCGTTTCGATCGGACAGATCAGCCTGCTCATCAATACGATCTTTGCGTCCTTTCTGGTGACGGGCAGTGTCTCCTGGCTGTATTACGCTGACCGGTTGATGGAGTTTCCAACCGGGCTGCTCGGCGTGGCGCTGGGCACCATACTTCTACCCAGCCTGTCGCGCAGCTTTGCCGAGAAGACGGTCGACGAGTATTCGCGCCTGCTCGACTGGGGTCTGCGGCTGACCGTCCTGCTTGCGGCGCCGTGCGCGGTCGCCCTCGCGATTCTCGCCACTCCGTTGATCGCCACCCTTTTCAAGCATGGCGAGTTCACCGCTCACGATGTCCTCATGACCCGTCAAGCGCTGACCGCCTACAGTCTTGGTCTGGTCGCTCTGATTCTGGTGAAAGTGCTGGCGCCCGGGTTCTACGCGCGTCAGAACATCCGCACCCCGGTGAAGATCGCGGCCATTACCCTGGCTGCTACCCAGGTCATGAACCTGGCGTTCATCTGGCACCTCAAGCATGCGGGCCTGGCGCTGGCGATTGCGCTGGCGGCGTGGATCAACGCCGGACTGCTGTTCTGGAAGCTGCGCCAACACAAGGTGTTCGCCCCGCAGCCGGGCTGGCCGCTGTTCCTGCTGAAGGTAGGGCTCGCCCTCGCAGCGATGGCCAGCCTGTTGCTGTGGGCGACGCAGGATGCCTCGCAGTGGCTGGACGCCGGGGCGCTCGACCGGGTTCTTCGTCTGGGTTGGGTGGTTCTGGCAGGGGCGGCGGTCTATCTTGCGGCACTCCGGCTGCTCGGGCTGAAGCCGTCGGACTTCAGTAAGCGCGCGCTTTGACCTCAGCCGCCGGCGGTCATCGCCGAGTCGACTACCTGGCGCGTCAGATGGGGGGCAAACATCTCGATGAAGTCGTATACGTAGCCTCTCAGGTAGCTGTTACGGCGAATGCCGATTCGGGTCGTGCTGGGTTCGAACAGATGGCTTGCATCGATCGCGCGTACTTCGGTGTCACGACGCGGGTCGTATGCCATCATCGCGACGATGCAAATGCCCAAGCCGATCTCAACGTAGGTCTTGATGACATCCGCGTCAATTGCCGTCAGCACCACGTTCGGAGTGAGATGGTGGCGGGCAAATGCCTCGTTCATCCGCGAGCGACCGGTGAACGCGAAGTCATAAGTAATGATCGGGTATTTGGCGATTTCCTGGAGCGACAGTTTTTTCAGCTGGAGCAAGGGGTGGTCCGGAGGCGTCAACACGCACCGGTTCCACTCGTAGCACGGGAGCATGGCCAGATCTTCGTACATCTCGATTGCCTCGGTGGCAATCGCGAGATCCGCCGCGCCGGATGTGGTCAACTCGGCAATCTGTGTGGGGCTGCCCTGGTGCAGCGACAATCTGACCGACGGATAGACGGCCCTGAAGCGCTTGATTACCGGCGGCAGCGCATAGCGCGCCTGGGTATGGGTCGTTGCGATGGTCAGGCTGCCGGCGTCCTCTCGGGTGAACTCCTCGCCCACCCGCCGCAAGTTGTCGACATCGAGCAACACCCGATTGGCCAGATCGAGGATGACTTTTCCCGGCTCGGTGACCGCCACCACGCGCTTGCCGTGGCGCACGAAGATCTCCACGCCAAGCTCGTCTTCAAGGCTCTTGATCTGCTTGCTGATACCGGGTTGTGAGGTGAACAGGGCTTCGGCTGCCTGCGACAGATTCAGATTCTGGCGAGCAACTTCGCACACGTAACGCAATTGCTGGAGCTTCATTGGATGGATCGTCGCTAATCGTTATGAGTTATTTGTAGTTTATTATTTATTCCATCCAGATCGAAAGAGGCGGATCCGGCGGGCTGATCTGAAATGCATCGTTCGCATGCTGTACAAAAATCGCTAAAATTCAAGCCTTTCCTCTCCTAATCGCTGCGCTGCATCCTGCAATGGAAGTTCTACGAGGCCCCGCGGCGGCCGGCAGTGGCCCGGTCGCGCTAACCATTGGCAACTTCGACGGTGTCCATCTCGGCCATCGCGCCATGCTGGGCCGGCTGCGCGAGGCAGCGCAGCGGCTCCGGTTGCCGGCGGCGGTGATGCTGTTCGAGCCGCAGCCACAGGAGTTCTTTGCGCCCGACCAGGCCCCGGCACGGCTGACCACGCTGCGAGAGAAGCTGGAATTGCTGGCTGCCACGGGCGTTGACCGTGTCTACGTGTGGCGCTTCGACTACGGCTTCGCGCAGTTGCCGGCCGAAGCGTTCGTTCACGACGTCCTGTGTGACCGCCTGCGCGTGCGTTGGCTGCTCGTCGGCGACGATTTCCGGTTTGGCGCGAGACGCAGCGGCAACTACGAGTTGCTGCGCCAGCTGGGAGACCGGAACGGTTTTTCGGTCGAGGCGATGGGCAGCGTCGTCCACGAGCGTGAAAGAGTATCGAGTACTGCGGTCAGGGGATGCCTGGAAAGCGGAGACCTGGCCGCTGCCTCCCGCCTGCTGGGCAGGCCGTATTCGATCAGTGGTCGGGTCGTGGCGGGCGACAGCCTCGGCGCCAAACTGGGATATCCGACCGCCAATGTGCAATTGCGCCGGCTCCGCGCTCCGCTATCCGGCATCTTTGTGGTCGAAGTTTTGGGGCTCGCGGAGCAGCCGTTGCCAGGGGTTGCCAGCTTGGGTGTTCGCCCGACCGTCAAGTACCGGGGACTGCCCACTCTGGAGGTTCATCTGCTCGATTTTTCGGAGCGCATTTACGGCAGGCGTATCGAAGTCCGATTTCTCGAGAAGCTGCGCGATGAGGAAAAGTATGCGGACGTCGAGACGCTGGTGGCGCAGATTGGCCGGGATGTTGCAGCAACCAGAGCTTTCTTCGAGCGACGAAACATTGCCGTCGCCGCAAAAACCAACTGAATAGGGCGAAAGAGATTCGATGGGTGATTACCGACAGACACTGAATCTGCCGGATACGGCATTTCCGATGCGCGGCGATCTGGCGAAGCGGGAGCCGGGTTGGGTGATGGAGTGGCAGCAGCGCGGTCTGTACCGCCGCATTCGCGACGTCTGCAAGGGGCGACCCAAGTTCGTGCTTCACGACGGACCGCCCTATGCCAACGGCGATATTCATATCGGGCATGCCGTCAACAAGATCCTAAAGGACATCGTCGTCAAGTCCAAAACCCTGGCCGGATTCGACGCGCCCTACGTGCCTGGCTGGGACTGCCACGGGCTCCCGATCGAGCACCAGGTCGAAAAGACGCATGGGAAGAATATTCCGCCCGCCGATTTCCGCCGGCTGTGCCGTGAGTACGCCGCCGAGCAGATCGATCGCCAGCGCCGCGACTTCATCCGCTTGGGCGTACTCGGCGACTGGGACAGGCCGTATCGCACCATGGATTTCTCCACAGAGGCCGACATTGTGCGCGCGCTGGGTCGCATCCTGCGCCGTGGATACCTCTACCAGGGCGCCAAGCCGGTGCACTGGTGCATGGACTGCCGCTCTGCGCTCGCCGAGGCCGAGGTCGAATACGGCGATCGCGTGTCTCCGGCGATCGACGTTGCCTTCAAACTGGTTGACAACGATGCGTTGGCACGCGCGCTTCGGTTCAGCCATATCTACGAGCCCGTGTACGCCATCATCTGGACGACCACCCCTTGGACCCTGCCGGCCAACCAGGCGGTTGCGGTACATCCCGAGCTCGACTATGTGCTGGTACGGTTCTCTGCCGGGCTGTTCCTGCTCGCGAAGGAACTTGCAGACCGGTGCATGGATGCTTACCAGGTGCCCGAGCGCGTGATCGTCGCAGAGTTCAAGGGCGCTGCACTCGAGGGGCTGAAGCTCGAGCATCCATTTCATCCGCGCGAGGTGCCCGTCGTGCTGGGCGAGCATGTCACGCTCGACAGCGGCACGGGCCTGGTGCACACAGCGCCTGCGCACGGCCTGGAGGATTTCGAGGTGGGTCAGCGTTACAGTCTGCCGGTCGACAATCCGGTCGATGACAGCGGGGCGTTTCATGCCTCGGTGCCGCTGGTCGGCGGACTTTCGGTCTGGAAGGCGAATCCGGTGATCGTCGACGAGCTGCGAAGCCGTCAGCGACTGGTGAGAGTTGAGGACTACCGCCACAGCTACCCGGTGTGCTGGCGTCACAAAAGCCCGATCATCTTTCGCGCGACCCGCCAGTGGTTTATCGGCATGGACATGGGCGAGGGCGGCACGCTGCGCGAGAGCGCCCGCACGGCCGTGGAGAGCACAGAGTTTTTTCCCGCCTGGGGGAGGGCGCGTCTCGAGGCGATGATTGGCAACCGTCCCGACTGGTGCGTATCCCGGCAGCGCAGCTGGGGCACGCCGATGGGATTGTTCGTTCACCGCGAGACCGGAGAACTTCATCCGCGGACCGACGAATTGATCGAGCAGGTCGCGCAGCGCGTCGAGCGCGAAGGCATCGAGGCGTGGTTCGCGCTCGACGAGGCCGAGATGCTGGGCGAAGAGGCAAAGCTCTATCGCAAGGTGCCGGATACTCTCGATGTCTGGTTCGACTCTGGCTCGACGCATGTCGGCGTGCTGGAGCGGCGCGGCGAACTTGCGAAACCGTCGGATCTTTACCTCGAAGGCTCCGACCAGCATCGCGGCTGGTTCCAGTCAAGCCTGCTCACCGGCTGTGCGATCGACGGCCGCGCCCCGTACCGGGCGCTGCTTACGCACGGTTTCGTGGTCGACGGGCAGGGGCGAAAGATGTCCAAGTCGCTCGGAAACGTGATTGCGCCGCAAAAGGTCATGGATACGCTGGGCGCCGACGTGCTTCGCCTGTGGGTTGCTTCGACCGACTACTCCGGGGAGCTCTCGATCTCCGACGAGATCCTCAAGCGGGTCGTCGAAAGCTATCGGCGCATCCGCAACACTTTGCGTTTCCTGCTGGCCAACACCGCCGACTTCGACCCGCGCCTCGATGCGCTGCCGCCGTCGCAGTGGCTCGACATCGACCGCTATGCCGTGCAGATGACGGCCCGGCTGCAGCAGCAGGTGGTACGGGACTATGAGCGATTCGAGTTCCACGTCGTTGTGCAGCGGCTGCAGACGTTCTGCTCGGAGGATCTCGGCGGCTTCTATCTCGATATCCTGAAAGACCGCCTGTATACCACCGGGCGCAATTCCACGGCGCGGCGCGCGGCACAGACGGCACTGTGGCATGTTGCCAGCAGCCTGCTGCGACTCATGGCGCCGGTGCTGTCTTTCACCGCGGAGGAAGCATGGCCGTTGCTTACCCAACGCGCCGACGACAGCGTCTTTTTTCACACCTGGCACGAGTTTCCGGATACCGGTGCCGAAGTTCTTGCGCGCTGGGACCGGGTGCGCGAGTTGCGCTCGGACGTTCAGAAACGACTCGAGGAAAGGCGCGGGGCGGGCGAGATCGGCTCGTCGCTGCAGGCGGAAGTCTCGATCAGGGCAAATGGCGAGGCTTATGGCCTGTTGTCGGGGCTGGGCAACGACCTGCGTTTCGTGCTGATCACCTCCGCGGCGAACGTGGAGCAGGGAGGTGCGGGCGGGTTGGAGATCCGCGTGCGTCCGAGCACCCATGCGAAATGCGAAAGATGCTGGCATTACCGCGCGGATGTGGGGCAGGACCCGGAGCATCCGGAGATCTGCGGGCGCTGCACCGAAAACCTGTTTGGCCCCGGGGAAGTTCGGGTACATGCCTAGCCCGCTTCGCTGGTTTGTGCTGGCCGCGGTGCTGGTTGTGCTCGACCAGGGTACGAAATTTATCGCAGTCAATGCCCTCGAGCCGGGCAGGCCGGTGTCTGTCCTGCCGTTTCTTAGCCTCCTGCTTACCTACAATCCGGGCGCGGCGTTCAGCTTTCTCGCGGACGCCTCGGGGTGGCAGCGATGGTTTTTCATCGCCATTGCGGTGGCCGCATCGGCGCTGATTAGCTACCTGCTGTTCCGACATCGCGGCGAGCCGCTGCTGTGCCTTGCGTTATCTCTGGTGCTGGGTGGGGCGGTCGGAAATCTTGTTGACCGGGTCAGCTCGGGCATGGTGGTCGATTTCGTGCTCCTGCACTGGCGCCAATATCACTGGCCGGCGTTCAATCTGGCGGATTCGTGCATTACTGTCGGCGCCGCACTGCTGATCTGGGACAGCCTGCGCGGGGCGGGCGCGAGGGCGGGGCGGCATGGCTGATCCGTGTAAGGCGTACTGACGGGAACATTGCTGTCGCATCTCCTGTCCGAGGCTGCCGAGCGGAGACAGGCGGCCCGGTCTGAAGCCTTGTGCTGCCCTGACGCGCGGTGGCCCCCCTGGGGTTGATGCGGGTCGAAGCCTATAATCCGATACATAAGGCTGATGAAAGTAACCATGCAGGTTCTACTCGCGAAACCCAGAGGATTCTGTGCCGGTGTCGATCGGGCGATCGAGATCGTCGAGCGAGCGTTGGCATTGCATGGCGCGCCGATCTATGTTCGCCATGAGGTTGTGCACAACAAGTTCGTCGTCGATGACTTGCGCGCCAAGGGAGCGATCTTCGTCGAGGAACTGGCTGACGTGCCTGGCGGTGCCACCGTTGTGTTCAGCGCGCACGGCGTATCCCAGGCTGTGCGCCGTGAGGCCGAGGAGCGGGGGCTAAAGGTCTTCGATGCAACCTGCCCACTGGTCATGAAAGTTCATGTCGAGGTTGCCCGCAAGCACGAGCAGGGCCGTGAGATCGTGATGATCGGGCATCGCGGGCATCCGGAGGTCGAGGGCACCATGGGCCAGGTCGATCGCGGCATGTACCTGGTGGAATCGGTCGCCGACGTGGAGCGTCTCGAGGTCGAGGATCCCGCAAATCTCGGGTTCGTCACCCAGACAACGCTGTCGGTGGACGATGCACGCTCGATCGTCGAGGCGCTGAAGCGGCGGTTCCCTCGGATCGCCGGGCCGCGGAAGGACGATATGTGTTATGCGAGGCAGAACCGCT
>CALJLA010000288.1 GCA_937983055.1 uncultured Pseudomonadota bacterium | reverse complement strand
GCGGCAATGTCGCGGAGAATTCCGGCGGCGTGCATTGCCTGAAATACGGCCTGACGACCAACAACCTGCTGGGTCTCGAGGTCGTGCTGATCGACGGCACGGTTCTGCGCGTCGGCGGCAAGCATCTGGACAGTGAAGGCTACGATCTTTTGGGTCTGCTCACCGGGTCCGAAGGCCTGCTCGGCGTGGTCACCGAAGTGACCGTGCGCATCCTGAAAAAGCCGGAGACGGCGCGCGCGCTGCTGATCGGTTTTCCGAGTAGCGAGCAGGCCGGCGATTGCGTCGCCGCGATCATCGGCGCGGGCATCATTCCGGGCGGCATGGAGATGATGGACAAGCCGGCGATCCACGCCGCCGAGGATTTCGTGCACGCTGACTATCCGCTCGACGTCGAGGCGCTTTTGATCGTCGAGTTGGACAGTCCGCAGGTCGAGGTCGAGCACCTGGTTGCGCAGGTCTCCGCCATCGCCGAGGAGAAGGGCGCGGTCACGACGCGGGTCAGCAACAGCGAGGAAGAACGCCTGGTGTTCTGGGCCGGGCGCAAGGCGGCGTTTCCCGCCGTCGGCCGCATCTCGCCCGACTATTACTGCATGGACGGCACCATCCCGCGCCACAAGCTGCCGCTGGTCCTCAGCCGCATGCGCGAGATGAGTGCGAAGTACGGTTTGCGCGTCGCCAATGTGTTTCACGCCGGCGACGGCAACCTGCACCCGCTGATACTCTACGACGCCAACGAGCCGGGTGAACTGGAACGCGCGGAGGACTTCGGCGCCGATATCCTGAAGCTCTGTGTCGAAGTCGGCGGCGTTTTGACCGGCGAGCACGGCGTCGGCGTCGAGAAGCGCGATCTCATGGGTACCATGTTCACCGAAGATGATTTAAAGCAGCAGCAGCGCGTCAAATGTGCCTTCGATCCGCAATCGTTGCTCAATCCCGGCAAGATGTTTCCCGAGCTCCATCGCTGCGCCGAGCTTGGTCGCGTTCACGTGCACGGCGGCAAGACCCGCTTCCCCGACCTGCCGCGGTTTTGAGGTGTTGGCGCGCGTATGGCCACGCTGAAACCGGAAACGCCCGAGCAGGTGCTGGAGGCGGTCGCCTGGGCGGCCGCCGAGGAGGCGCCCTTGGAAATTCTCGGGCGCGACTCTAAGCGCGCGCTGGGGCGCCCGGTTCAGGCCGCCAACACGCTCGACCTGTCCGGGTTGAGCGGCATCACGCTTTACGAGCCGGAGGAACTTGTGCTGTCCGCGCGCGCAGGCACGCCGATGGCGGAGATCGAAGCCGCACTCGCCGAAAAGAATCAGATGCTGGCGTTCGAGCCGGCCGACCTCGGCCCACTTCTGGGCGGCGCGGCGGGGCAGGGCAGCATCGGCGGCGCGT
>CALJLA010000287.1 GCA_937983055.1 uncultured Pseudomonadota bacterium | reverse complement strand
AGGCCCAGCAGATGCAGATGGACGTCATCTCGAACAACCTCGCGAACGTCGGCACCAACGGCTTCAAGCGTTCGCGCGCGGTGTTCGAGGATCTGCTGTACCAGACGCTGCGCCAGCCCGGCGCGCAGTCTTCGCAGCAGACGGAAGTGCCCTCGGGCCTGCAGGTCGGCACCGGCGTGCGCCCGGTTGCGACCGAGCGCATCCATTCCCAGGGTAATCTGCAGGCGACCAACAATGCGCTCGACCTGGCGATCCAGGGCGAAGGCTTCTTCCAGGTGCAGTTGCCGGACGGCACCACGGCCTACACCCGCGACGGCGCCTTTCAGCTGAACAGCGAAGGCCAGCTTGTCACCGCGAGCGGCTACCAGGTGCAGCCGGCGATCGTGATTCCGCCCGGCGTGCTGTCGCTGACGGTGGCCAAGGACGGGATCGTCTCGGTGCTGCAGAGCGGTTCCGCGGCGCCGGTGCAGATCGGCCAGATCCAGGTGGCGACCTTCATCAACAATGCCGGCCTGCAGTCCTTCGGCGAGAACATGTATCTGGAAACCGCCTCGTCCGGCGCGCCGCAGACCAATGCGCCGGGTTCCAACGGCGCGGGCCTGCTCAACCAGGGCTTCGTCGAGACCTCGAACGTCAACGTGGTGGAAGAGCTGGTGAACATGATCCAGACCCAGCGCGCCTACGAGATCAACTCCAAGTCGATCCAGACCTCCGACCAGATGCTGGCGCGGCTGGCGCAACTATGAAATCAGGCACGAGGCGCAAGGCATGAGGGACGGGACAAACGGCGACGCGCGACGCGCGCTCGACGGCTCTCGCGCCTCGCGCCTCGAACCGCGTGCCTTGCAGATATCAGGAACGATGATGAAGCGATTCGCGGTTCTTGCGGCGTTCGGGACAGTTGCGATCGGCGGCTGCGCCATCAATCAGCCGCCGATCGTGCACCAGCCGATGACAGCGCAGGCGCAGCCCGCCGCACAGCTGGCGGCCGCCGACGGCGCCATCTTCCGCGCCGACGTCTACCGGCCGCTGTTCGAGGACCGGCGTGCGCGCCTGGTCGGCGATACGCTCACCATCCTGCTCCAGGAGAAGACCGCGGCGAGCAAGAAGTCCGGCGCCTCGGCGGCGCGCTCGGGCTCGAGCGAGTTCGGCGTCACCGCGCTGCATGGCCTGCCGGGCAAGAGCTTTCTCGGTTCCGAGTTGTCGGCCGGTTCCGATATCGGCTTCATCGGCAAGGGCGACGCGTCCGCCGCCAACGATTTCACCGGCACCATCACCGTGACGGTGATCGAGGTGCATCCCAACGGCAATCTGCTGGTATCGGGGGAAAAGCAGATCGCCATGAGCCAAGGCACCGAGTTCATCCGTTTTTCCGGGGTGGTGAATCCGGTCACCGTCTCCCCGCAGAACACCGTGCAGTCGATCCAGGTCGCCGACGCGCGCATCGAGTACCGCGCCAACGGCTACATCGACGAGGCGCAGACCATGGGCTGGCTGTCCCGGTTCTTCATGAACGTGCTGCCGTTCTGATTCGAGGCATAGGGCGCGAGGCGCGAGGCGCGAGGAAAAGTCGTCGTGCCGGGTGCGAAAAGGCTGAAAAATGAAAAGTAACTGGAAATCGATCCGTTTCGGTGTGCTGCTGAGCGTCGGGCTCATGCTGTTCGCGCCGGACGGCTACGCCGAACGGGTCAAGGATCTTGCCCAGGTGCAGGGCGTGCGGCAGAACCAGCTGATCGGCTATGGACTGGTGGTGGGCCTGGATGGTACCGGCGACCAGACCACGCAAACCCCCTTCACCGTGCAGAGCCTGACCGCGATGCTGTCGCAGCTCGGCGTGCAGCTGCCGCCGGGCACCAGCCTGCAGCTGAAGAACGTGGCGGCGGTCATGGTCACCGCCAACCTGCCGCCGTTCGCCCGGCCCGGGCAAGGCATCGACATCAC
Source organism: uncultured Pseudomonadota bacterium (assembly GCA_937983055.1). Lineage (GTDB taxonomy): Bacteria > Pseudomonadota > Gammaproteobacteria > Burkholderiales > Eutrophovitaceae > CALJLA01. The sequence goes on along the minus strand of CALJLA010000287.1, from coordinate 10,426 downwards.
CGTGTCCTCGCTCGGCAACGCCAAGAGCCTGCGCGGCGGCACGCTGCTGATGACGCCGCTCAGGGGCGCCGACGGACAGGTCTATGCGCTGGCCCAGGGCAACGTGCTGGTCGGCGGCGTAGGCGCCGCCGCCAACGGCAGCTCGGTGCAGGTCAACCATCTGTCGGTCGGCAGCGTGTCGGGCGGTGCCACGGTAGAACGCACGGTGGCGGCGCGTATCGGCGATCTCGAAGCGATCTACCTGGAGCTGAACACTGCCGATTTCTCCACTGCCAGCCGCATGGTGGAGGCGATCAACCGCCTGGTCGGTCCGGACACTGCCACCGCGCTCGACCCGCGCCGGGTGCGGGTGCGGGCACCGGCCGATGCCGACCAGCGCATCGGCTTCCTGGCGCAGATCGAGAACATCGAGATCGTGCCCAACCGGGCCGGCGCAAAGGTCATCGTCAATTCGCGCACCGGTTCAGTGGTAATGAACCAGACGGTCACCATCGACGCCTGCGCGGTGGCGCACGGGAACCTGTCGGTGATCATCAGCACCGAGCCCGTGGTGAGTCAGCCCAATCCTTTCGGTCAGGGCCAGACGGTGCAGGCCGAGCGCTCGCAGATCGAGATCCGCGAGGACAAGGGCAGCCTGGTCATGCTGCACGCCGGGGTGTCGCTGGCCGAGGTGGTCAAAGCACTCAATTCGATCGGCGCCACGCCGCAGGACTTGACCGCGATCCTGCAGGCAATGAAGACGGCCGGCGTGCTGCGCGCCGAGCTGGAAGTCATCTGAGCGGGGCGCCGGCATGGTCATCGGCAACGATCCTTCCGCCCTGGGGCTTGCCGCCGACGCGCAGGGCGTCGAACGGCTGAAGCAGCTCGCGCGCGACGACCCGCGCGCGGCACTCCGCGAAACCGCGCGCCAGTTCGAAGCGCTGCTGATGGGCACGCTGCTCAAGAACATGCGCGAGGCCACCTCGCAGGACGGACTGTTCGACAACGAACAGACGCGGCTCTACACCTCGCTGCTCGATCAGCAGCTCGCTCAGACGCTGTCGAAGACCGGCATCGGGCTCGCGCCGCTGCTCGAGCGCCAGCTTGCCGCCAGCGCGGGGCTCGAGGCGCAGGACGCACCGCCTGCGACGCTCGCGTTCCCGAATACGCCGGCCCCGGCAGTCATGCACAGGGGCCGGCCGATGCAGGCTGCAGCGGCACCACCGGCGTCTTTGGCGCTCAAGCCGGCCGTCAGCGCGCCGCAGGCGCCCGCCGCGGCGCCCGATGCGGATGTGAAGGATGTCGCCGGCGCCGGGGCGCCGGCGCATGTGCGCGACTTCGTCGAGCGCATGCTGCCCCATGCGCGCGCCGCCAGCGAAGCGACCGGCATTCCGGCTCGCTTCCTGATCGGACACGCCGCTCTGGAAAGCGGCTGGGGCCGCCACGAGATCCGCAACGCCGACGGCTCGCCCACACACAACCTGTTCGGCATCACGGCCGACTTCGGCTGGCGCGGCGCGGTCGCCGAAGTGCTGACTACCGAATACATCGGTGGTATGCCGGTGCAGCGGCTGGAGCAGTTTCGCGCTTACGCCTCCTATGGAGAGGCTTTTGGCGACTACGGCCGGTTTCTGAAGGACAACCCGCGCTATGCCGAGGCGCTGGACGCCACTCACAGCGCGCGCGCCTTTGCGCGCGAACTGCAGCAGGCCGGCTATGCCACCGACCCGCGCTATGCCGACAAGCTCGCCGCGGTGATCGACGGGCGCTCGCTGGCGCGCACCATCGTGGCGTGATGAACCGCACCATCAAATCGAAAAGCACTCAACGCAGAGGACGCAGAGGGCGCGGAGCAAAAGCAAACTGACTGAACAGCGAAACACGAAGACACGAAGGCACGAAGGAATGAACAAGGCCGTCGGACTCGAGCGAGGCGTGATGCATCCGCGATGCTCGCTTGGTGACTTCGAGCCTTCGTGTGTCGCTTCTGGATTTTTCGTGTTCGGCACGCTGACGTCGAGGGGACTTCAAGTTCGGCGTGGTCTGGCCGTTAAGACGGTCATGGCGCAGCCATTATTCGGAAACAGGCGATGAGCTCGGGACTTTTCGGCATTGGATTGAGCGGGTTGAACGCTGCCCAGGCGGGGCTGCTGACGACCGGCCACAATATTTCCAATGCGGCCACCCCGGGGTTCAACCGGCAGCAGGTGCTGCAATCGAACTCCACGCCGCAGCTCAGCGGCGCCGGCTACTTCGGCACCGGTGTCGATGTCGATACGGTGCGCCGCATTTACAGCCAGTTCCTCGATCAGCAGGTGGTCTCGAGCCAGGCGCGGTCTAGCGAGCTGGACAGCTACTACGCGCAGCTGCGCCAACTCGACAATGTGCTGGCCGATCCCAGCATGGGGCTGTCGCCGGTGCTGCAGACTTTCTTCGCCGCAGTGCAGGACGTGGCCACCCATCCGGCCAACGCCGCATCGCGCCAGTCGCTACTGTCGGCGGCGTCGATGCTGGACTCGCGCTTCGAGCTGATCGACAACCGCTTCCGCGAATTGCGCGCCGGGGTGGACGCCGACATCCAGTCCACCATCGGCACCGTCAATACCTATGCGTCCGAGATCGCGCGGCTCAATCAGGCCATCGTGCTGGCAAAAGGCCTGTCGGGCGGTCACCCGCCGAACGATCTGCTCGATCAGCGCGACCGCCTGGTGCTGGACCTGAACAAGCTGATCCGCGCCACCACGGTGCCGCAGGACGACGGTTCGCTCAACGTCTTCATCGGCAATGGTCAGCCGTTGGTGGCGGGCGTGGATACGCTGCGGCTGGTGGCAGTGCGAGATTCGCAGGACTCCTCGCGGATGACGGTCGGCTTCCAGACGCCTGGCGGGGTTACCCAGCTGCCGGAATCGACGCTCGGCGGCGGCTCGCTTGGCGGGCTGCTGGCATTCCGCGCGCAGGCGCTCGACGCGACGCAGAATGCGCTGGGCCGGGTGGCGGTGGTGCTGGCGGAGCGCTTCAACGCGCAGCACCGGCTGGGCCAGGACCTGAGCGGCGTGCTCGGCGGCAACTTCTTCAGCGTCGCTGCGCCAACGGTGATTGCCGCGACCGGCAATACCGGCAACGCGATGCTGTCCGCGGCGTATGCTGACGCCGGGGCGCTGACGGCCTCCGACTACCGCATCGCTTTTGACGGCGCCAATTACACCATCACCCGCTTGTCCGACAGCACGCAGACTGTAACTGGCGCGCTGCCGGCGACCCTCGACGGTTTCACGCTGACGCTGGCGAGCGGTGCGTTCGCCGCGGGCGACAGCTTCGTGGTGCGCCCGACCCGCGATGGCGCCGCCGGGCTGTCGCTGTTGATCGGCGACCCGGCGCGCATTGCCGCCGCGGCGCCGATCCGCACCGCACAGGCCGCAACCAACACCGGCACCGGCAGCATCAGCGGCGGCAGCGTGAATCCGCCGCCGCCGGTCGATGCCAACCTGCAGCAGCCGGTGACGATCAACTTTACCGGGCCAAACACGTTCGACGTGACCGGCGCCGGCACCGGCAACCCGGTCGGGCTTGCCTACGTGCCCGGCCAGGACATCAGCTTCAACGGCTGGACGGTGCAGATCAGTGGCGCGCCTGCCGCCGGCGACAGCTTCACCGTCGGCCCCAATACCGGCGGCATTGCCGACAACCGAAACGCCCTGTTGCTCGGCGCGCTGCAGACGGCGATGCTGGTGGGCAACGGCAGCGCCTCGCTGCAGTCCGCCTATGCAGCCCTGGTTGGCGACGTCGGCCGGCGCACCAACGAACTCGAGGTCACCAGCCGCGCCGAGGCGACGCTGCTCGGGCAGCACACCGCGGCGCGTGAATCCTTCTCCGGGGTGAACCTCGACGAGGAAGCCGCCAACCTGGTGCGCTACCAGCAGGCCTATCAGGCGGCCGGCAAGGTGCTGCAGGTGGCGGCGACGATGTTCGAAACGATTCTGGAGATCGGGCGCTAAGCGATGAGAGTCTCCACCAACAACCTGTTCGAGGCCGGCATCGCCGCCATCAACCGCCAGCAGCAGGACCTGCTGAAGACGCAGCAGCAGCTGTCGACCGGGCGCCGGGTGCTGACGCCGGCGGACGATCCGATCGCCAGCACGCGCGCGCTGCAGGTGGAGCAGGCGGACGCCGTCAACGCCCAGTACGGCATCAACGGCAAGGCGGCCGCCGCCTCGCTGGGGCTGGCCGAACAGGCGCTTGCGCACGGCATCGGCGCGCTGCAGAACGTGCGCGCACGCATCATCGAGGCGGGCAACGGCGCCTTCGGCTTCAAGGAGCTGCGGTCCATTGCCGCCGATCTGCGCGGGCTGCGCGCCGAACTGCTGGGCGCGGCCAACGCCACCGACGGCGAAGGGCTGTACCTGTTCGCCGGCTACCAGGCGGGGGCGAAGCCGTTCGTCGAGACCGCGGGCGGCGTGCAGTACGTCGGCGACGACGGCGTGCGGCGCGCACAGGTGTCGGCGTCGCGGCAGATCGCGGTGTCGGATTCCGGCGCCGACGCGTTCATGCGCATTCCCCAGGGCAACGGCAGCTTCGTGGTGTCGGCAGCCGCGGGCAACACCGGCAACGGTACTTACGATCTCGGCAGCGTGACCGACCCGGCACTGCTGACCGGAGCGGATTACCGCATCGACTTCACTGTCGCCGCGGGCGTCACCACCTTCGACGTGGTCAACGTCACCAGCGGCGCCACCGTGCTGGCGGCGCAACCCTATGCAAGCGGCGCCGCCATCGAATTCGACGGTGTTCGCATTCAGATCGCGGGCGCGCCGGCCAACGGCGATCGCTTCGACATCGCGCCCGGACGCAACCAGGACATCTTCGCCACGCTCGACGGCCTGATCGGCGCGCTGGAAGGCTTCAGCGCGGACGATGCCGGCCGTGCGCGGCTGACCAACGGGCTCACCACCGCCGTCGGCAACGTCGACCAGGCGCTCGACCGGCTGGCGATGACGCGGTCGAACATCGGCACGCGCATGCGCGAGGTCGAATCGCTGGCCGCCTCCGGCGAAGACCTGTCGCTGCAGTACCAGCAGACTCTGTCGGGGCTGCGCGATCTCGATTACGCCAAGGCGATAAGCGACCTCACCCGCCAGCGCACCTACCTCGAAGCGGCCCAGCAGACCTTCCTGCAGGTCTCGCGGCTGTCGTTGTTCGACTTCCTGCGCTGAGCGCGCCGCAGCCGCGGCGCTGATTTCCCCGAATCCTTTCGCGGCGCCTGCCGGCGCACGGTCGACTGGCTCGGCCGCACCCCAGCCGCGCGCCCTAGCGCGCGCCGCCGATGTCGCCCAGCCATTGCAGCGCGTAGGCGGCGGCGTCGAGATACAGGCGCTCAAACGAGGGCAGCAGCCGGGGCAGGATGATCGCCATCAGCAGAAAGCCGGCCAGCAGGGTAATGGAGAAGCCGACCGCGAACAGGTTGAGCTGCGGCGCGGCGCGGGTCAGCATGCCGAGCGCAATGTTGGCGGCCAGCAGCGCGGCGACGAAGGGCAGCGCGAGCAGCAGGCCGGACAGGAAGATCTGGGCGCCGTAGACGACGATGCGCGCGAACTCGAGGTCCACGAAGGCGATGAAGCCGACCGGCACGATGCCGAAGCTTTGCGCCAGCAGCGACACCACGATCAGGTGCCCGTTGATGGCCAGGAACATCAGCATCGCCAGCAGCCCGTAGAGCTGGGCGACCACCGCGGTGTTGGCAGCGCTCTGCGGATCGAAAAAGGTGGCGAAGCCCAGGCCCATCTGCAAGCCGGTCAGCTCACCCGCCATGTCGATGGCCGCCGAGGCGATGCGCATCGCGTAGCCGATGCCCAGCCCGATCAGCAGCTGCTCGGCGAGGATCACCAGGCCGGCGCCGGAGGCCGGCGGCACCGCCGGCATCTGCCCGGCCATCGGCGCGATTGCTACCGTCAGCACCAGGGCAAGCAGCACCTTCACCCGCGCCGGCAAGGCGGTGTGGCCGAACAGCGGCGCGGCCAGCAGCAGCCCGGACAGCCGGGCCAGCGGGTACAGGTAGGCGGCCAGCCAGGCGTCAAGCGTCGCGGTGGAGAACTCGATCATTCGATCTGATGCCGCGCGAGCAGTTGAACAGGGTCCAGGCTCCTGGCCTCAGGCTCCAGGTAAAAGCGCGGCGCGCCGCTCCACCACCTAGTGCCTGGCGCCTCGCGCCGGGCGCCTGTCTCTATCCGATCATCCACGGAAGGTTTTCCAGCGTCTGCCGCAGGTAGTCGACCAGCACCTGGAGCATCCAGGGGCCGAACAGGGCCAGCGCGGCGACCATGGCCACCAGCTTGGGGATGAACGAGAGCGTCATTTCGTTGATCTGGGTGGCGGCCTGAAACACGCTCACGATCAGCCCCATGCCCAGCGCGGCGAGCAGCAGCGGCGCAGAGATCACCAGCATCAGCTCCAGCGCGCTGCGCGCGATGGTCATCACCGTTTCCGGGGTCATGGCGAAAAGCTCCTCACCAGCGAGCCGATCAGCAGGTTCCAGCCGTCGGCGAGCACGAACAGCATGATCTTGCACGGCAGCGATCCGCTCACCGGCGAGAGCATCATCATGCCCATCGACATCAGCACGCTGGCCACCACCATGTCGATCACCAGAAACGGGATGAAGATCAGAAAGCCGATCTGGAAGGCGGTCTTCAGCTCGCTGGTCACGAAGGCCGGAATCAGCACCTTCATCGGCAGCTGCGCGGGTGTTTCCGCCTGACTGTCGCCGAGGCGCATGAACAGCGCGAGATCGGCCTCGCGCGTCTGCTGCAGCATGAACTCGCGCATCGGCACCGAGGCGCGCGCCAGCGCTTCGGCCTGGTCGATGCGTGCCTCGGAAAACGGCTTGTAGGCGTCTTGGTAGACGCGGTCGATCACCGGCGCCATCACGAACAGGTTCAGAAACAGCGCCAGCCCGATCAGCACCTGGTTGGGCGGCGAGGTGGGCGTGCCGAGCGCGTGACGCAGCAGCGACAGCACGATGATGATGCGGGTAAAGCCGGTCATCATCAGCACGATGGCCGGGAGAAACGTCAGCGCCGTCAGGAACAGCAGGGTCTGGATCGACAGCGAGTAGGTCTGGCTGCCGCCGGGGCACGGCGTGGCCGTGATCGCCGGCAGGCCGGCCTGCTGCGCGTAGCCTGACAGCGGCAGCAGCAGGGCGGCGGCCGCGAGCAGGGTCAGCGCCTTACGCACGGCCGCGCCGCTCCAGGGTGTTCTTCAGCCAGGCGGAGAAGTTTGCCGGCGACGCGGTGCCGGCGGATGCCGCGGCCGCCTGGGGCGGCCGCGGCATGGTGTGCAGCAGACTGACCTGACCCGGTGCCACGCCGACGATCAGCCAGGTGTCCTCGATTTCGACCAGCATCACGCGTTCGCGGGCGCCGACCGATACGCCGCTTTGCACCCGCAGCCAGCCGCCGCCGAGCGGCGCGGGGGACAGGCGGCGGGCCAGCCAGCCGGCGGCCACCACCGCGCCCCGCGCCACCGCCCGGCCGAACAGCACCTTCAGGATGCTCATCGCGCCGACGCCCGGCACCGCTGCATCGGATGCAAGTGCTGCCGCGGGACTGAGCACTGCACCACAGAGGCACAGAGACACAGAGAAAAGAAGGCGCCTCACGTACCCGGCGCCTGGCGCCGGGCGGGCTCGGACCGTTGCCGGCTGCGCGCTGCTGATTCCGAACATCGCTTTTCTCTGTGCCACTGTGTCTCTGTGGTAAACCGGTGTCGCTCAGCGGTTCAGCTTGCGCATGCGCTCGGAGGGAGTCACCACGTCGGTCAGGCGGATGCCGAACTTGTCATTGACGACGACGACTTCGCCCTGTGCGATCAGGCAGCCGTTGACCAGCACGTCCATCGGTTCGCCGGCCAGGCCCTCGAGCTCCACCACCGAGCCCTGCGCGAGCTGCAGCAGGTTCTTGATGGTGATCTTGGTGCGGCCAAGCTCCACGGTGAGCTGCACCGGGATGTCCAGGATCATGTCGATGTCGTTGTTTCCGGGCGCACCCCGGGCTTCCTTGCCGTTGAAATCCTGGAACACCGGAGCCGTGGCGGCGGGTGCGCCGCCCTGCTCGGCAAGTGCGGCAGCCCAATCGTCTGCAGCGGCGGTTTCGGGCATTTGAGTCTCCTTCGGTCTGGATTGGAACGGCCGGTTCGCGAGATCCCGGCGTTCGGGAGCATCAGCCACGGGTTTCGGCCCTGCCGTCCCGCTGGCTGTGGTTGATCATTTCCAGCACGCGCAGCGCGTACTGGCCGTTGAACACGCCGTACTGGCACTCCATCACCGACACGCCGTCCACCGTCGCATGCAGTGAGCGCGGAATGTCGATCGAGATCACATCGCCGGCCTTGAGGCGCATCACTTCGCCGATCGTGAGCGTGGTGGAACCGAGCTGGGCCACCAGCTCGACTTCTGCGGACTGCACCTGGCGCGACAGCAGGTGTACCCAGCGCCGGTCGGCTTCCGCCTTGTCGCCCTGCAGGCTGGAATAGAGCAGGTCGCGAATCGGCTCGAGCATCGCGTACGGCAGGCACACATGCAGATCGGCGGTGCTGGCGCCGAACTCGATGGTGAAGGTCGTGGTGATCACCACCTCGTTGGGCGTGGCGATGCTGGCGAACTGTGCGTTCGTCTCGGTGCGCAGGTGTTGCAGCTCGATCTCGAGCACCGGCTTCCAGGACGACTCCAGGTTCTCGAACACCACCTGCAGCAGCCGCTGGACGATGCGCTGTTCGGTCTGGGTGAATTCGCGCCCCTCGGCCCGCGTGTTGAAGCGTCCATCGCCGCCAAACAGGTTGTCGACGACGAGAAACACCAGATTCGGGTCGAACACGATCAGCCCTGTGCCGCGCAGCGGCTTGACCTGCACCAGGTTCAGGTTGGTCGGTTGCACCAGATTACGGCTGAACTCGGCGTACTTCTGCACCCGCACCGGCCCCACCGAAACCTCGGCGCTGCGGCGCATGAAATTGAACAGGCCGATTCGGAACGAGCGGGCGAAGCGCTCGTTGATGAGCTCGAGCGTCGGCATGCGACCGCGCACGATGCGCTCCTGCGTGGCCAGGTTGTAAGGGCGCACGGCCCCGCCGTCCTGCGTCGCTGCGCCGGCGTCCGGCTCGTCGCTCACGCCCTTGAGCAGCGCGTCGACTTCGTCCTGGGTGAGGAATTCCTGGGTCACGGCCGGCTACTGGATGATGAACGAAGTAAACAGCACTTCGCGCACCGGGCCGCCCGGCTGCGCCGGGGCCGGTTTCGGGGCCGCGGCCGCCGCACCGGCGGCCGGACTTTCGATCGGATTGTCGACGCGCTGCAGCTTCTGCGGCGTCTTTGCCTGCGGATCGAGGAGGGTGTTGATCTCGTCGCGCACCGCCGCGGCCAGCAACTGTTTGCCGGTGACCGGAGTGAGCTGGGAGGCGCGCATCGACGACAGGAGCAGCAGCACGCGGTTGCGTACCTCCGGCATGCGTGCCTTGATGGCATCGACCGCCTTCTGGTCGAGGGCTTTCAGCGTCATCTCCACCTGCAGGTACTGGTCGCCGTATTCCGGCACCAGGTTCACGGTGAAGGTCTCGAGCGGATAGAACACCGGCGGTGCCTCGACCACCGGCTTGGGTGCGGTCTCGCCGGCCGGCTTCTCCGACAGGAAAAACCAGCCGCCGCCGGCGCCGGCCAGCAGCGTGAGCATGATCATCGTGTACAGCAGCTTGCGGCTCTTGCGCGGCGCCGGATCGCCTTCGGGGAGAGGGGCGGCAGCCGCCTGGGCTTGGGCCATGGAGCAGATTCCTCGGGAGTGACAGTGGCCATTATTGGCCCGCCGGCGCAGCGGCCTTGCGCCGAAAAGCGCCGCTAAACCGGCGCATTTCGATCAGCGGGCGCTCAGGCGAAGGTGTCGACCAGGCCCTGGGCAACGCGCTGCGCCGGCGGCGCAGCCACTGCGTCGGCCGAGACGCCGGCGTTGCCGCCGGCAGCACCGCGACGGGATTCCCCCTGAGCCTCGCGGCCGGAGGTTTCGGCGCCGACGGTGGCATTGCCGAGCTGGATGCCGGCGCCTTCGAGCATCTCGCGCAGGCGCGGCAGGGCGGCTTCGATCGCCTCGCGCACCGGCGCCTGGGCCGCGCTGAAATGGACGGTGGCCTGCCGGGCGTCCTCGCCGCCCAGCGTGACCGAGACTTCGATCGGCCCGAGATGCTGCGGATTGATACGGATCTCGGCGCTGTGCTCGCCGCGGCCGGCGATCAGCAGTACCCGCTGATTGAAGGCCTCGCCCCAATCGGGCGACTGCAGCGGGGTAGGCAGCTCGATCGTGGCTGCCGATACGGCGGCCGCCGCGACCGCGGCAAGCGAGGGCGGCCGACCTGCCGGTACCGGCAGCCCCGCCGGCAGTGCGGCGGCGCGGTCGGAGGCGACGGCCGTCGG
>CALJLA010000286.1 GCA_937983055.1 uncultured Pseudomonadota bacterium | reverse complement strand
GCCCGCCGTCGCGCGCCGGGCCGCCGCCAGGATCGCGGCATCCAGCGCCGCCGACGGTTCTTCTTCCGCGGCCTCGCGATACCGGCGGCTCAGCGCATCGCGGCGCGCGAGATGCGCCTCGAATGCCTGGTCGTCGTCCGGCCTTTCGCTCACAGCCAGCCCTCCATGCCTTCCCTCAGTTTTGCCAGCGCGTAGCGCAGGCGGCTCTTCACCGTCTCGCGCGTCGTGCCGGTGAGTTGCGCGATGTCTTCCAGCGACAGGCCGCTTTCCTGGTGCAGCACAAACGCCTCGCGCTGCGCCGCCGGCAGCGCCTCGACCAGCCCGAGCAGCCGTCCCGCCGCCTGGCGCGATTCGAGCTGGCGGTCGGGCGCGGTCGACGCGGCCGAGGGCGGATCGTCGCCGTCGTCGCCCGGTTGCGGCTCTTCGAGGCTGCGGCCGCGGGCGCGGTAATGATCGACGATGCGGTTGCGCGCCACCTGGTACAGAAACGTCGCGAACTTCGCGGTGGGCTGATAGCGCGCGCGCGCGGCGATGAGGTTCATCCACACGTCCTGGAACAGCTCGTCGGCAAGCGCGCGGGCGCCGCACTGCCTGAGAATGAACCGGTACAGGCCGCCGCGATGCCGTGCATACAGCTCGGCGAAGGCGCCCGCGTCGCCGTCGCGATAGGCGATCATCAGCGTCTCGTCGGAATCCGCCGCCGGCATGAACCGCAGTGTATCGGATGAACGCGCCGCCGGATCGCCGGCGGCGCGCGGCGCGGTATCGACCTGCGCGAACGTCACCGCCGCGGCGGATCCGGCACGAACTGCGCGGGAAACGGCTGCGGCGCGCGCCGCGGCTGCGGCACGATGCCGCGCGCCACCAGGTTGTCGAGCGTGTCGTATTCGATCACGGTGAGTTGCGCCGGCGTGCTCGACGCGCGCTCGAACTGCGCATGGCGCACAACCGAGGTCTCGCTGCCGCCGTGGCCGGTGCCGAGCCCCGGCGCAGCATCCGCCGCCGATTCGGCCGCCGACTTCGGCGGTGCCGACGGCGCCGCGCCCTCGCGCCGCTGGCGCAGCGGCTCGGCGGGGGCTTCCAGCATCGGCTCGGGCTTGCGCCGGAACACCGCCACCCCGATCACCCCCAGCTCGTCCGGGCGGCCGGTGCGCGCGGCGTAGGCGTCCTGGGGCTCGGAAAAGTAGAACTTCGCCACCTGCTCCAGGCTCTTGCGCCAGCCGGTGATGTCGAAGCGCTGGCCGGGCGACAGGATGTAGCCGCCCTGATCGACCGCGGCGGTCTCGCCGCTGACCACGTTCACGCCGTCGACCGACACCACCGCCAGCACGTCCTCGCCGCTGCGGTTGCGCAGCCGGATCGAGTAGCCGTGGCCCGGCGTGCCCGCCACGTAGAAACGGCCGTCGCGCGCATACACCGGCAGCTCGCAGCGCGCGGTACGGTCGTACACCTTCACCTCCACCAGCCCTGCCGCCGCTTCCGCGGCCGGCAGCAGCAGGCACAGCAACATCGTCAGCCAGCGCCTCATCGTCCCCTCCATCGAGTTGAAGATGAGGCTGTAAACGAATGGACGGAAAGGAAGGGGTTAAAACCAGGCGCAAAGAGCTCGGCGCTAGACGTCAAGAGCTAGGCACCAGGCACTAGGCTCCAGGCTCCAGGAAAAGAAATGGCTGCGGCGAGAGCCGCGCTTGTGTCTTTGGAAAGCATGGGAGCGCGAACGGCTGCGTTGCCACGCGCCGGCCATGGCTGCGATTGCCCTGGGGCCTAGTGCCTAGCGCCTGGGGCCTGTCTTTTTTATTTTCTTTCCTCCCACTCGAAACCCAGCGCGGTCACGCCCTTCTTCAGAAACTCCAGGGCCTGGCCGGCCAGCAGGGCTTCGCCCCTGACGCCGAGCTCGATGCGGCGGCCGCGGGCGGTGAACGAGGGCAGGCTGAACAGCTTGCAGTCGGGAAAGCGCCCGATGCATTCGTTCATCAGGTCGATCAGCTGGCTCTCGCCGGCATCTTTCACCACGATGGCGACATCGACCGGCGGCGAGGCGCGGTGATAGCGGGCGTACTCGTTGTCCAGCACCCATTCGAGCATCGGCCACGCCATCTCTGGAAAACCGGGAAAGAAATGATGCAGGCCGTAGCTGAACCCCGGCACCCGGTTGTAGGGGTTGGGAATGATGCGGCTGCCCTTCGGGAACACGCCCATCTCGATGCGCTTCGGATAGGCCTCCGCGCCGAAGCGCGCTTCGATCTCGCGCTTCGCGTCCGGGTGCAGTTCGAGCGGCACGCCGGCCGCCCTCGCGGCGCACTGCCGGGTGTGGTCGTCGGGGGTGGCGCCAATGCCGCCGAAGCAGAACACCACTTCGTCGCGGCGCAGCGTGCTCGACAGCACCGCGGCAATGGTATCCGGCTCGTCCGGCAGGTTCATGTTCCACGACAGGCCGAGCCCGCGCACCTTCAGAATCTCGATGATCTTCGGAAAGTGCTTGTCCTGCCGTTTTCCCGACAGGATTTCGTCTCCAATAATGAGGGACGCAAAACGCGGCAGCGGCGTACCGGTCGCGATCGGCTCGCGCCTGGCCGCCGGGGCCTTCGGGAATTTACGTGAGGTCACGTCGCGGGATGTCGAATGAACGAAAGCGCGCGGCGCACCGTCGGTCGGTACGCCCCGCGTGCCGCGCGAGTCTCGCCGCTTGCGCGCAGGCCGTCAAGGACGCGCGCCGAACCCGGCGGCAAAAATTCAGTCCCAGTCACAGTCCATCACTGCACCCGCCCGCCATGACAGACGAATCCACCGCCCGGGCCCTGCGCCGGCCGCGACGCGCCCGCCAGGGCGTCCGCCGATGACGGCTGCGCGCTACACCCGGGTCGCCATCGGGCTGCATTGGGCGATCGCCGCGGCGATCTTCTGCACCTTTGCGCTCGGCCTGTACATGGCCGACCTGCCGCCCTCGCCGACCAAGCTCAAGCTCTACGCCTATCACAAGTGGATCGGCGTCACGATCTTCGTGCTGGTGCTGGCGCGCATCGGCTGGCGGCTTGCGCATCCCGCGCCGGCACTGCCGCCGATGCCGGCCTGGCAGCGCGCCGCCACCCGCGCCTCGCATGCCCTGCTCTATCTGCTCACCCTGGCCGTGCCGGTCGCCGGCTGGCTGTTCAGCTCCGCCTCGGGGTTCCAGACGGTCTACCTCGGCGTGCTGCCGATCCCCGACCTGGTCGGCAGGGACAAGGCGGCCGCCGACATGTTCAAGGCGGCGCACTGGTATCTGAACCTGACGATGGTGTGCGTGGTCGTACTGCACGCCGGCGCCGCGCTGAAGCACCATTTCGTCGATCGCGACGACGTGCTGGCCCGGATGATTCCGTTGCTCAAGCCAAGGAGCCCTGGGAAATGACGTTTCGACTGATGCTCGCCGCGGTACTGGCGCTCGCCTCGATGCAGGCGCATGCCGAGGCCATCGATCCGCAGCGCAGCGAGATCCGCTTCGTTTCCCGCCAGATGGGCGTACCGATCGACGGCAACTTCGCCCGCCTGAGCGGCAGCGTGCGCTTCGATCCCGGCAACCTGGATGGCGCGCGCGCAGAAATCCAGGTCTCGCTCGGCAGCATCGACGCCGGCAGCGACGAAGCCACCGCCGAGGTCAAGCGCAGGCCGTGGTTCAACGTGTCGGGCTTTCCCAGCGCGAAATTCCGCGCCACCGGCGCGCGCCGCATCGGCGACAACCGTTACGAGGCCACCGGCGAGCTCGTCATAAAGGGCATCCGCCGCGCGCTGACGGTGCCCTTTACCGTGAAGCGCGCCGAAGACGCCACCGTGTTCGAGGGTGGTTTCACCCTGCTGCGGCTGGACTTCGGCATCGGCGAAGGCGTGTGGTCCGACACCGAAACCGTCGCCAACGAAGTCGAGGTGCGTTTCAGGCTGGTGCAGCCCGACAGGGCCTGAAGTGGGCCAAACAGAATCCGCAACTGCTGAAGGAGTCTCACGTGAAGCCTCACCACATGCTGTGCGCCGCGCTGGCGGCGCTTGCCCTGCCCGCCGCTGCCGCGCCCGAGACCTACACCGTGGACCCCGCGCACACCTATCCCAACTTCGAGGTGAACCACCTGGGGTTTTCCACCGCGCGCGGCATGTTCACCGATACACGCGGCAAGATCACCCTCGACCGCGAGGCGCGAACCGGCAAGATCGAGATCGTGGTCAACACCGCCTCGCTCTACACCGGGCATGCGAAGCGGGACGAGCACCTGAAGAACGAAGACTTCTTCGACGTCGCAAAGTACCCGACGATGACTTTCAGGTCCGACAGGCTGCGCTTTCACAAGGGTGAGCTGAACGGCGCCGAGGGAGCGCTTACCCTGCTGGGGAAGACGCTGCCGGTCACGCTCACCCTGACCAGCTTCAACTGCGGCCCGAATCCGATCACCAAGAAGCAGGTGTGCGGCGCCAACGCGGTGGCCGACATCAAACGCTCCGCATGGGGCATGGACGCTTATGTGCCCGCCGTCGGCGACGAGGTGCACCTGGAGATCCAGATCGAGGCGATCAGAGACTGAGCAGGCGGCCGGCGCGCACCGCCCGGAGAGCACTCGCCGGCGGCGCTGCGCCGCCGGCGTCTCCCTACCGGAAGAAGTAGCGGAAGCCCACCTCGAAGTTCCAGTTGAACACCTGCGGCAGCTCGTCGCCGTGCACTCCGATGCCGGGGCGCAGGTAGACCATCGTCTGCGGGTTGACGAAGCGGCCGCCCTCGAGCTCGAGGTTCATGCCCACGCGGTCGTTGCGCTCGTGATCGACGTAGATCGAGGGCTCGACGAAGGTGTAGAAGCGATTCGGCAGCCGGGTGAGGAACATCGGCTTGATCACCGTGTAGCTTTCGCGCGGGTTTGCCGCGTCGCTGTCCAGGCTGCGGTAATACTGGATGTTCGGAAACAGGATCGTATTGAGACTCGGCACCCTCACCGAGCCGAACAGCAGCGGTGAGATCGTCGGCCGCCCGGCGCCGAGCGAATCCTCGGTGGCCGAATCCCAGATGTACTCCACGCCCAGCACCGCCGCCCAGCCGTCGCCGGTCAGCATTGTGCGGCTCAGGCGGGTGGTGATGTCGCCCAGGCCAAAGTCGGCGTCGGTGCCGGGCGTGCGCGGATCGCGCGTCGTGAGCGGAACCTCTGCGCGAAACCCCATCTGTTCGCCCACCGGCACTTCGACCAGCGTCACCAGCGTGTTGGAGTAGCTGCCGTCCTGGTTGTCGCGGTACTCGTCGCGCACGAAGATCCGTGGCGAGAATGCGCCGGCCTGGATCTTCTTGGTGGCGTCTTCCGAGTTGCCGTTGGCGCGTTTGCTCTCCTGCGCGAGCAGCGGCTGGGAGGCGAATGCCGCGACCAATGCTGCGGCGGCGGCGAGAGCTGCCGGTTTCAACTGTGTCATCCCTTCCCTGACTGGCGGCGAAGCGCCGGGAATGGCCACCGATGATTCCAGAGTACGTAACACCACGCGGCAGTCCCGGCTCTGCCGCGCTTGGAAAGGGCAGCACTATACGCCATCGAGCCGGAAAAATCAGTCGGCGCGGCGCACCGGCATGACCGAGATCAAGGATTCCGTCAGCATTTCGCGCAGCCGGCGCGCAAACTGCGGCGCCTGCGGCGTGTCGCCGTGAATGCATACCGTGTCGGCGCGGATGCGCACCTCGCTGCCATCGAGCGCGCGCACCGTGCCGGCGGTGAGCATCTGCAGCACCTGCGCCGCCGCGGCGTCGGGGCTATCGATCAGCGCCCCCGGCTGCGAGCGCGGCGTGAGCGAGCCGTCGCGCTGATAGCTGCGGTCGGCGAACACCTCGGCCGCGCAGCGCAGGCCGCAGGCCGCGCCGGCGTCGAGCAGGTGCGAGCCGGACAGGCCGTACAGCACCAGGCCGGGGTCGAAGTCGCGCACCGCGCGCGCGATCGCCTGCGCAAGCGGAACGTCGCGCGCCGCCATGTTGTAGAGCGCGCCGTGCGGCTTCACATGATTCAGTCGCCCGCCGGTCGCGCGCGCTATCGCGGCCGCGGCGCCGCTCTGGTAGAGCACTTCCTCGTACACGCGCTCCGGGGCGATGGCGAGTTCGCGCCGCCCGAAGTGCTCGCGATCGGCCAGCGACGGATGCGCGCCGAGCGCCAGCCCGAGCTGCGCCGCGGTGGCCATTGTCTCGCGCATGAACGACGGGCTGCCGGCATGAAAGCCGCAGGCGATGTTCGCCGAACTGACGTGTTTCATCACTTCGGCTTCGCGCTGCGCGCCGGCGGCGGTCTCGTCCTCGCCGACGTCGCAGTTGAGATCGACCTGTGTGCTCATTGCGCCATGTTCGCCGCCACCGACGCACCGATCTGCGCCAGCGCCGCCGCCTGCTGATGCCACAGCCGCTGCGCCTCGCCCAGCGCGATGCGCTCGAAGCAAAGCCTGGCCCCCGGCCGCAGCTGCGCGAGCAGCGCCAGGTCCGCACCCGCCACCTCGCCAATGCGCGGATAGCCGCCGGTGGTCTGCCGCTCGGCCATCAGCACGATCGGATTGCCGTCCGGCGGCAGCTGGATGGTGCCGAACGCGGTCGATTCCGACGGCACGCTGCCGGCACCGGCATTCGCAAGCGTGCCGCCGTCCAGCCGGTAGCCCATGCGGTCGGACGCCGCCGCCACCCGGTACTCGGCATGCAGAAAGCGGTTGCGCGCCTCCGCGTCCAGCGCCTCCCAGTGCCGCCCGGGCACGAAGCGGATGCGCTGCGGGTCTCGATCGAGCCGCTCGGGGTGCGCGCTCGCCGACCAGTGCGGCGCCGCGAAGCCGCTGTCCGAGGCATCGAGCTGCGCGCGCAAGCCGGGAAAGCGCACCGCCTGCGGCGCGCTCACCGCCAGCCGGTCGCCCTGCTTCAGCGCCCGCCCCGACAGTCCGCCGAAGCCGCCGCGCAGGTAGGTCGCGCGGCTCGCCAGCACCACCGGCACGTCGAAGCCGCCCGCCACCGCGAGATAGGCGCGGCAGCCGCGCCGGCTCATGCCGAAGCGCACCCGCGACCCGGACCGCACCCACAGCGGGCGCAGCTCGGGCAGCGGATGATCGTCGAGGCGCGGGGCCAGGTCGGCGCCGGCGATGGCGATCAGCGCATCGCCGTCGAACTGCAGGGTGGCGCCATCGAGCGTCATCTCCAGCGCGGCGTCGGCGGCCTGGTTGCCCACCAGCAGGTTGGCCACTGTCAGCGAATAGGCGTCCATCGCGCCCGAAACCGGCACGCCGAAACGCTGCAGGCCGTGGCGCCCGAGGTCCTGCACCGTCGTCTGCACGCCCGCGCGCAGCACCGTCACGTTCATTGCGCCGCGCCCAGCTCGTGAAAGCGCGCCGCATCCACCGGCACGAAGCGCACCCGGTTGCCGGCCGCCAGCCGCGCCGGCGGATCGCGCCCGAGATCGAACAGGGTCAGCGGCGTGCGGCCGATCAGATGCCAGCCACCGGGCAGTTCGGCCGGATAGACGGCGGTAAAGGCGTTGGCCACCGCCACGCTGCCCGCCGGCACCCGGGTGCGCGGCGTGTCGCGCCGCGGCAGCGACAGCCGCGCGTCGAGCGGGCCGAGGTAGGCAAAGCCGGGCGCGAAGCCGAGCATGTACACGGTGTAGACCGTCGCGCTGTGAATGGCCACCACTTCCTCCGGCGCGAGGCCGCATGCGCGGGCCAGTTCGGCCAGATCCTCGCCGAACTCGCCGCCGTAGACGACGGGAATTTCGATCACCGCGCCCACGCGCTGCGGCACGGCCGGTACCTGCGGCACCACCGCCTGCAGCGCACTCACCAGGCGGTCGTAGGGCGTGCGCGCCGGATCGTCGCCCTGCCAGGCCTCGGGATCGTAGTGCAGCGCCAGCGAGCACATCGCCGGCACCAGGTCGGTCACGCCGGCAAGCGGATGGCGGTCGAGCCAGGCGGTGAGCGCGCTCACCCGGTCGCTCACCGCCGGGTCGGGCTGCTCGCCGAACTCCACCAGCAGCGCGCGATCGCCGAGCGGCAGAAAGCTCAGGGACGGCGGCGCATCGCTCATCGAACCGGCATCAGCCGCAGGGCGACGGCGCGGTTGCCTCGCGGCATTCGACGCGATCCCGCGCCGTGTTGGTCACGCAGGTGTAAACCGTGCCCTTGCAGCGCGCGCACCAGGCAGTGGTCGAGCCGGCGCGCTTGAACTCGCTGTCGATGATTTCGAGCTCGGTCACGGTGCAGCCGGTCTCGCGCGCGGTGAGCGCGGCCGGCGACTTGCAGGCGGCGAGCAGGCACGCCGCCGCCAGGGCGATCGCGAGATTGCGGAGCCTCATCGGGTGCTAAACGGGAGGCTACCCCATGATGTACTGTTCGAGCTGCTCGATGATGAACTTCTGCTCGGAGAGCATTTCCTTCACCACGTCGCCGATCGAGATGATGCCGACGACCTGGTTGTCCGCCAGCACCGGCAGGTGGCGCACGCGCTTGCCGGTCATCAGCGCCATGCACTCGTCGATCGTGTTGCGCGGGTTCACGCACACCACCTTGGGCGTCATGATCTCCGACACCCTGGTTTCCTTCGACGACTTGCCGAACAGGATGATCTTTCGCGCATAGTCGCGCTCGGTGAAGATGCCGACCAGGCGGTCGCCTTCCATCACCATCAGCGCGCCGACATCCTTCTGCGCCATCAGCGCGAGCGCCTCGTACACGGTCGCCTGCGGCGCAATCGTCAGCAGCTCGCGCGGCTTGCTTTCCAGCGCCTGTTGTACGGTCGTCGTCATCCGGTACCCCTTTCTGGCTGCGGGTCAACCGCCTTTGCCCGAGTATTCAACCAGCGCAGAAGCTTGTCAACGCAGCCGACGGCCGGGGCTTGGGGCGCAGCCGCCGTGATAGAGTGCGGCGATGGAAACGCTTATTCGCATCGCGCTTGCACTCGCGCTTTCGGCGCAGCTGCACGCCGGCGCGGCCGATGAAGTGCGCAGGCTCTCCGCCGAGCCGCGGGTAAGCGCCGGCATCGGCGAGGTGCGCCCGCGCATGGATTTCGATTTCGGCGACATCCAGGCCTGGCTGCTGGCCGACGGCAGCTGGCATATCGAGGGCACGGTGCGCCATCGCGGCGCGTTGTGCGGCGAGTACCGCCTCGGCATCCGCTTCGGCGCCGGCGCGCCGGGCTGCGCCAACGTGAACTGGATCGGCGAGGACGAATACGGCACCTGGCAGCGCCAGTGCAACAACGCCATCGTGCGCCACGTGGGCGGGGGCGACTCCGCAGCCGGCGCGCGCGAGTTCGCCGGCATCACCTGCGCGCAGCGCCTGATCCACTGCAGCGGCAACTGCAGGTGAAGGTGATCGCGTCCGAGCGCGACTGGGCCGCCGAGTTGCGGCGCGAGTTTCCAGGCGTCGAGTTCGCGCCCGGCGAGGGCAACCCGGCGGGCATCAACGCCGTCAGCGCAGGCGTGCTGGTCGGCCGCTGGTACGGCGCGCGCACGCCGCCCTACGGCGTGGTGTTCGACCAGCCGCGCAGCTGCGGCGGCCGGCACTGAGCGCCGCTCAGTACAGCTTCACGACCGCGCTCTCCAGCGCCACCTCGACCAGCCGCGGCTCATCGGCGGCGATCGCCTCATTGAGCGCCGGCTCGATTTCGCGCGCGCTGCCCACGCGCCGGGCACGGCAGCCGAAGCCCTGCGCGATCGACACGAAATCCACGCCTGGCACATCGTGGCCCGGCGCGCCGGCGATGCCGAGCATGCCGCCGAAGGCCCGCAGCGCGCCGTAGCCGGCGTTGTTCAGCACCACGAAGGCGACCGGCACTTTCTCGCGCAGCGCCGTCCACAACGCCTGGATCGAGTACAGGCTGGAGCCGTCGCCGACCACGCAGATCACCTTGCGCGCCGGCTCGGCCAGCGCCACACCGATCGCCGCCGGCAGCGCCCAGCCCAGCCCGCCGCTCGCACCGCAGTAAAAGCCGCCGCTCTCGGTGATGGCGAGATGCTCGCGCAGCGCGTTGCGGTGGCTGGGCGCTTCTTCCACGATCACCGCGCCGGGCGGCATCAGGCGCCGGATCAGGTGATAGACGTATTCCGCCGAGGGCGGGGTGGACGGCGCCGGCGCGGGCGCCGGCGTACGCCCCTGGGCCCGTGCGCGCGGACGCGTCGCCAGGCGGGCGGTGAGCTGCGCGATCGCGAGTTTCATCGTGCACAGGATGCTGTTGCCCACCGGCGCGCGCGCGGCGTATTCCGGGTCCGCGGTGAGCTGCCAGAGCTGCGCGCCCTCCGGCAGGTAATGTCCGCCGCTGTGTACGTGATAAGTGAACACCGGCGCCCCCAGCACCAGCACCAGGTCGTGCCCGGCCAGCGCATCGGCCAGCGGCTGGCGCAGCGGCGGCAGAAATCCGGCGAACAGGCGGTGGTCTTCGGGAAAGCTCGCGCGCGAGGACATCGGGCTGTCCCATACCGGCGCTTCCAGCTTTTCGGCCAGCGCGACCAGCGCCGCCCAGGCGCCATCCTGATCCACCGCAGCGCCGGCCACGATCACCGGTTTGCGCGCGACGTCCAGCGCACGCGCCAGCGCGGCCAGCGCCTCGGGGTCGGGCGCGAGCGCGGTGTTCACCCGGCGCGGCGGCGCCGGCTCGGCCGGCGCATCCCAGTCGTCTTCCGGCACCGACACGAACACCGGACCCTGCGGATGCGCCATCGCCAGGTGATAGGCGCGCGACAGCGCCGCCGGCACGTCTTCGGCGCGCGCAGGCTCGACGCTCCATTTGACGTACGGCTTCGGAAACTGCGCGGCGTCGGCGGCGTACAGGTACGGGTCGGTGGGAAACATCGCCCGCGTCTGCTGGCCGGCGGTGATCACCAGCGGCGACTGGTTGCGGTACGCGGTGAACACGCTGCCCAGCGCATGGCCCACGCCGGCGGCGGAATGCAGGTTCACGAAGGCGGCGTTGCGGGTGTCCTGGGCATCGCCGTCGGCCATCCCCACGCAGCACGATTCCTCCAGGCCCAGCACGTAGCGGAAATCGGCCGGCCAGTCGCGGAAGAATTTCAGTTCGGTCGATCCGGGGTTGCCGAAGACCGTCGTCATGCCGTAGGCGCGCAGCAGTTCCAGTGTCGCCTCGCGCACCGATCGCTGGCGGGCGGGCGCGGACTGCGGCCGCGCCCTGGGTTGCTGCCGGTGTGCCATCGGGAATCCCGCGTAAGAAGTGCCGCCAGTTTACCCGGCCCCGGTGGCGCGGCGCGCGGGCGCGCGGGTACACTTCGCCGGTTTGCGCCCGGGCGCTGTTCGGCGAGCGGGACGCCAAACGTCACGACAGCACAAAACCAAAACGACAGATCGACCGGAGGAGACCTGTGAGCAGACTTTACGGCGCCCCGCAGCGGGCGCTTCAGGACCGTTTCGACACCCGTCGCATCGCCGACAAGATCTCTGAGCTGGCCATCTACCCGCACATGAACGAGCAGGACATGGCCTTCATACAAACCCGCGACATGTTCTGGCTGGCGACCGTCGACAAGGACGGCTTTCCCACGGTGTCGTACAAGGGCGGCGATCCCGGGTTCGTAAGGGCACTGGATAACAAGACCATCGTGTTTCCGCTGTACGACGGCAACGGCATGTTCTATTCCGCCGGCAATATCGCCGGAAGCCGCAAGGTCGGCCTGCTGTTCATCGACTTCGAGCGGCCCAACCGGCTACGGGTGCAGGGCGAGGCGACGCTCGTCGACAACGACCCGATGATGGCCGAATACAAGGAAGCGCAGCTGCTGGTGCGGGTGAGCGTCACCGAGGTATGGCCGAATTGCCCGCGCTACGTGCACCGCATGGAGAAGAAGGCGGCCTCGCGCTACGTGCCGCGCGCGCACTGCGAGACGCCGCTCGCCGGCTGGAAGCGCATCGACATGCTGCAGGGCGATCTGCCCAGGCCCGACCAGGGCCGCGCGCCGAAGGAAGGCGGCCTGATCAGCATCGAGGACTGGTTCGGCAAGGTCGCCGCCGGCGATCCCGAGGCCTGAGCCGCCACACCGGGCCGGCACTCAAACAGGCGCATCACCACAGAGGCACAGAGGACACAGAGAAAGGAAAAGCGGATCGGGTTTCGGTGGTGCGCGACGCGTTGCCAACACGTCCGGCTGCCCGTCGATTCTCGAAGTCGTTTTTCTCTGTGCCCTCTGTGTCTCTGTGGTGAAAAAACGCCTCACGGCGCGATAATGCCGCCATGTGCGGCCGCTACGTCACCCCGTCCGAGTCCGAGATCGAGCGCTTCTGGCATCTCGGCCGGCACAACACCACCAACCCGTTGGAGCGCCGCTTCAACGTTTCGCCCACCGCGCAGGTGCCGATGCTGCTGCTCGACGAAGACGGCGGGCTGCGCCTTACGCGCGCGCGCTGGGGGCTGATCCCGGCATGGTGGAAGAACGACAAGCCGCCGCGCAGCACCTTCAACGCCCGCTCTGAAGAAGCCGCCGGCAAGCCGATGTGGCGACAGCCGGTGGCCAGGGCGCGCTGCCTGGTGCCGGCGCTCGGCTGGTACGAATGGAAGAGCGTCGAGCGCACCGACCCGCGCACCGGCGAAGTCAAAACCGTCAAGCAGCCCTACTTCATCCGCCGCGACGACGGCGAGCCGTTCGCCTTTGCCGGCCTGATGGCGCGCCACGCGCCGGCGGACGGCGAGACGGAGTGGACCTGCGCGATTCTCACCCGCGACGCCGAAGGCCCGGCGAAGGACATCCACGAGCGCATGCCGGTGGTGCTGGCGCGCGAAGCGGAAGCCGCCTGGCTCGATCCCGGCCTCGACAAGGGTGCCGACGCGCTGACGCTGGCGCGCAGGCATTCCGTCACGCGGCTCGGCCACCACGCGGTGAGCCTGCGGGTGAACAACGCGAGAAGCGAAGGGCCGGAGCTGATCGAGCCGCTGAAGAGCGCGGCCTGAGGCTAGCGGCGCCGGCGGCGGAGTGCCTGCCAGCCGCCGTAAAGAAACATCGGCAGCCCGCCCCAATCGAGCAGCAGCGGCAGCCACGCCCACTGCCAGCTCGCTTCCGGCGGCAGCAATATCACGCCCCCGGCGGCAATGACCCCGCCGAAAATCGGCGCCACCGACGACGCCTCTTCCTTGCGCACGACGGTGCGCCAGAAGATGACCGCGTTGTAGGCGATGAAGGCGCCGCCGATCAGCAGCAGCGTGAGCGAGAAGACCAGCTGCGGGCGCAGCACGAACATCGCCAGCCAGGCGATGAACCCCAGCAATTGAAGCCAGTGCCTGCGGGAAAGACCGTTTTCGCCCAACGTTGCCCTCGCAGCGCGCCGCCTTGAGCGGCAGAACCTCCGCGAGCAACGATACGCCGATCAAGTCGTCGGGGCAGAACTTCCCGCGCACCCGTCCCCCGGCACCGCGACAGGTGCGCCGCGGCGCTACGATGCCTGCCGGAGCGCCGGGGGTCCGTCGCGGTGATGCGCGAGAAAGGCGGCGGCGCCGTCGTCGCCCATGTAGCGCGCCAGCACCCGTGGATCCGAATTGCGCAGGTCGACCATGATCAGGCCGTCGAGCGCGTCCCGGAACGCCCGGTCGGCGCTGAAGCCGAGCAGGCGGCCGCCGAGCTTCAGGTACTGCCTGAGCAGAATCGGCACGCCCTTGTGGTCGCGCTCGATGCGCTCGATCGCCTGCGACAGCGCCTCGATGCTCGTGATGCCGGCGACATCGATGCCGTCCCGGTCGGTGCGGCGCTCGCCGCGAAACGGGCGGCGCGGCCTTACATGGCGGGCCATGTTGCGCTCGACGTTGTTGGTGCTGAGAAACTCGACCATCAGCCGGCGCGAGGCGTCGGCGTAGCGGCTGCTGATGCTCACCGGGCCGAACAGCACCGCGTACTGCGGCGCGCGCAGGATGAAACGGCCGATGCCGCGCCACAGCAGCATCAGCGGCGCGTAGCTGCGCTGGTATTCCTCCCGCACGAACGAGCGCCCCAGCTCGATCGCCGGGTTCAGGCGCCCGAGCAGCTTCGAGCCGTAGGCGAACAGCGACTGCGTGTACAGGCCGCGCCTGCCGTAGCGCGCGCCGATCTCGTCCGCCAGGCCCAGCCGGTAGGCGCCCACGATCATCGCGGTGTCGGCGTCCCACACGAAAAGATGCAGGTAGTACGCGTCGTACAGATCGATATCGGCCGCCTTGCCGGTGCCTTCGCCGACCGTGCGAAAGGTCAGCTCGCGCAGGCGGCCGATTTCCTGCAGGCACCAGGGCATCTGCGTCGCGCGCGCGTACACCACCTGCAACGAACCGCTCGACACCAGGCGCTGCGCGTCCGGCAGCGCTTCGACTTCGGCCCTGAGCAGGGTGGGCAGAATGGCAGGTACCACCGGCGCCATCGCCGGCGCAGCCGGCGCGGCGCGGACCGCCCGCATGGGGGTCAGGCTGGCGAGCAGCCGCCGCACTTCGTGGTCCAGCGCGCGGGCGCGAACGCGCATCGCGCGCATCAACGGCGCCACCGGCAGGCCCGGACTTGGGTCGATGTTCACCGGCTTCAATCCTTTGGCATCTGGAGGCTGCAGCGCCCCGTTGATGCGCAACCTTAGGGGCACTCCGTTACCGTGCCGTGAACGCGTTGTTGCAGACATGTGTCAGCGGTCGCTCCACTCGCGGGAGCGCTTGGTAGCGTCCGGCAGCGGCGTTAGCATAGGCGGCAAGGGCGCCGGCAAGAAACGCCCTCGACTGATGCCTCGGGCAGGACGGCCTACCCTGTTCTTTGAGCTGCGCTGGCAGCCGCCGTCACTCGTCGCTCCCCGGGGGTCTTGCGTTTTCCCGATATCGGCTTCCGTGGAGCCGTCATGTTCAGAGGAGAACGCTGATGAAAACGCTGATTGCTGCGGCTGCCGCCGCACTGTTTGCCGCCCCCGCGCTGGCGCAGGACGCGCCAAAATTTCTGCGCGACACCTACCCCAGCCATGCGTTGAGCGCAGCGCTGCAGGCGCGCGCGGTGCTCGAAGGGCTCAACGCCAGACTGGACGCGAAAACCCGCGAGCTCATCGCGCTGGGGGTGGCCGCGCAGATTCCCTGCACCTACTGCGTGCACGCCCATACGCGCAACGCGCGCAAGCACGGCGCGAGCGAGGCAGAAATCCGCGAGGCCGTCGCTACCGCGGCCACCGTGCGGCACTGGAGCACGGTGCTGAACGGCATGGCCTACGACCTCGAAGCGTTCAAGACCGAGGTCGGGCGCTGAACCCCCGCGGGCGACGCGGATCTTGACTGGCGTCGCCCGCAAAAACAAAAGAGCCGCCGGCCGGCGGCTCTTTTTTTGGCCTCTCATCGAAGGCCGCCGCAGCGCCTCTCCGCCCGCGCTCGCCTCGCTCTCGATCATGAACTCGGGAAACGCCAGCCGCTGCACGCCGAGCAGCGTGCTGGCGGGCTGGCAGCCGGCGGTGGCGAGGCGGTCGGTCACCGTCTGGTAGGCGGCAAACATCGCATCGACGTCGGTCGTGTAGTAGTTGAGCCGCACCACGTTGCCCAGCTCGAAACCGGCGGCTTTCAGCACCGCCTCGAGATTGTCGAAGGCCTGGCGGATCTGCGCCGCCATGTCGCCCGCGTGCAGCGGCCGCCCCTCGGCATCCGACGATGTCTGTCCGGCGCAATACAGCGTGCGCTGCGCGCCGGCCGCCTCGATCGCCTGGGAAAACCCGAACTGGTCCTGCCAGCGCCAGGGATTTATTTTCTTGTGCTGCATTGCCGCCTCCCTCTTGTTGTCGAAACGTGAACCGTCGATGCCAGGCCGTGCGCCGCGTGCAGCAGCACACGTGCGTCAGGGTTCGCCCGCCGCGTGGCGGCGGGCTTCCTCGATGACCGCCTGCCGTGTGCCCCGTTCCGTCAGCGCCAGCAGCTTGCGATAGAGGCCGCGGGCCTGATCCGTATCGCCCAGCGCGCCGGCGGCCCGGGCCGCGCCGAGCAGCGCGTTCAGCCGCCGCGGGTAATGCTCCAGCGCGCGCCGGTAGGCGTCGAGCGCGTCCGCCGGGCGCTGCTGTTCCATCAGCAGGTCGCCGAGCAGTTCATGCGCCGGCAGGGTGGGCGCCGGCGTCACCGCGTGCTTGGGCGTCGCAGTCTCCAGCTCGGCCGCTTGCTGCATCAGGGCCAGACTCGTGGCGGCCTGCCCCTGCGCGTGCGCAAGCCAGGCTTCCAGTTCGAGCCGCAGCACGCGGATGTTGCGCGCGAACAGCTCTTCGCCGGCCTGGCGCGCGACGCGTTCGAGTTCATCGAGCCGCGCGATCGCGGCGGCGGCCTCGGCCGGGCGGCCGAGATGCGCCGCGCCCAGCCCGCGCGCGAAATGACTGATCGCTTCGGGCCAGGCGAAGCGGTCCCAGTCCAGCGCCGGCGCATCGCGCGCCACCAGTTGCGACGCCTCCTGCCAGTCGTGGCGCTCCAGCGCGTGGCGCGCGCGGGTGGAGGCCAGGTGAAAAGCGGTCTTGAAGCTCGGCTCGAGTTGCGGTGTGGCCAGCAGGCGGCGGATCTGCGCCGCCGATGCGTCGTCCGCGCCGGTCTGCAGGTAGGCATAGACCAGGTATTCGATCGCGTGCGGAAACTCGTCCCACACCCATTCGCCGTGCTCGCCGGCGGGATGCTCCAGCGCCGCCTCGGCGGCGTTCAGGTTGCCGCGGATCACGCCCTCCCAGTCGCCGAGCCGCGTGTAGATGTGCGTAGGCATGTGCAGCGCGTGCGGATTGCGCGGCGCCAGCCGCTCGTAGCGGCGGGTAATCTCCAGCGATTCGCGCTCGCGCCCCGGCGTGTCGTTGGCGTGCACCAGATAGTGCATGGCGCCCGGATGGTCCGGATTGCACCGGTAGATGCCAAGCAGGATGTCCGCGGCACGATCCGAATTCTGCCGCGCGCTGGCGGACACCGGCGCCGCAGCGAGATGCGCCAGCGCGTACAGCGCGGCGACCTCGTGGTCTTGCGGGTAGGCGGCGTAGGCGCGCTGCATCGCCGCTTCCCAACGCCGGATGCGCGCCCAGTAATCCCTGCCGGCGGGTTCGAGAAAGAACGCTTCGGCGGACGCCACCAGCAGCGCCTCGCGTTCGGTCGGCGGGCGCCGCGACTGCGCCGCCTCGACGAGTTGCCAGCCCTGCTGCAGCGCCTGCGGCGAGGGCCGCGTCGGCCACAGCGGCTGGAACAACGTCATTGCCATGCCCCAGTAGGCCATCGCGCAAGCCGGGTCGAGCTGCGCCACCTCGTCGAAGGCCTGCCGCGCCTGCGGATAGGTCATGTGATGCAGTAGCGCCATCGCCTGGTTGAACGACGGCTGCGCGGCCGCCGCGCAACTCACCGGAAAGTCGACTTCGCCGAGCGCGTCACCGGAATGGCCGGATTGCTGTGCGCCGCACGCGCCGGCGTAAACCGCGGCGCACGCCAGCACGAGGCAGGCGGCCGTCGGCCGCATCGTGCGGCCCCGCAGCCCGCAAGGAAAATCTGCGCTGCCCGCCATGGCACCCTCCCCCACCCGCCGTGTCGCCGGCGAATGCACCCGAAGAGCAAGGCGGTCAGGCTAGTCCTGCGGCATCGATTGCGCAACGTGCCGCAGACGCCGGCCGGCAGGCCGGCCAGCGCAGTCTCGTGAACGACGCTCGCGACGTTCAGCGCATGAGCAGCACGCCGACATCGCGCCAGGCAATGCGCAGCTTCGGCAGCGCGCTGCCGTCGGGGGGCGTCCAGGTGCCGCTGCCGGCAATTTTGCCGCCCAGTCGCTGGTAGAAGCGAAGGGCCGGCGCATTCGATTCCAGCACCCAGAGATAGACGCCCTGCCCCGGATAGTGCCTGGTCGACCAGCGCGCCACCGCCGCCATCAGCTGCGCGCCGATGCCCCGGCGTTTGAGTTCGGGCGCGACATGCAGGTTGTCGAGAAACGTGCCCCACTGCGGATCGTGCCCGCCGTAGGCACAGGCAAAGCCCAGCGGCTGGCCGCCGGCTTCGGCCAGCACCACGTATTGCGCCGGCTCCGGCCGATCCAGCCGCGCCTGCCATACCGCCCGCCGTTCCGACTCGATCGGGCCGCGCAGATACTCGTCGCTCAGGGCGCCACGGTAGGCGGTGCGCCAGCTCTCGGCGTGCAGGCGGGCTATGGCGTCGGCGTCGGCTGGGCCCGCCGGTCTGAGGACGATCGATTCGGTTTCCATGGCGTTCGTTCGCCCGCGTATGATGCCGGCGTAATTGCGTAGGCTGCAGGGCTGTTGCGCTCCGACGGATCGCGCCGGCCTTTCCAATCCAAATCCGAGGAGCCACGACCCAAAATGAATCTTCGCCCGACGCTCAAGCTCATTGTCGCACTGGCTGCCGGCACCACCCTGATCGGCGGCTGTGCCAGCGCCTACAACTCCGGCATCTCGGAAAAGGCGCCCAACGTCTACTTCCTGCAGATCCGCACCCCGAACAAGGATGGCGGCAGCGAAGAATCCCTGCGCCAGGCCAAGGTCGAGGCGGAGGCGTACTGCGCCCAGTCCGGCCGCACCAGCCGCGTCACCGAGCAGGATCTCGGGCCGGTCACGGCCGACGTGTACTTCACCTGCGATTAATCCATGCCTGCTTCACCCGCCTGCAGAGCGGGCGGGCGAGGCGGGTCGCCACGCGTGCGCGCGTGTTTTGTCGCCGCGGCGCACCAGGCATTCATCGCCGACGTGACCCTGCACGCTCTCCGGAACTGTCGCGCAGCGGCACGCCCGTCTCGCAATTCGCGGCAGCACGCGAAGCGAACCTGTCGGTGTCTCGACGCCAGCAAAATTTTCGCTGATTCCATGCACATGTCCGCGCCATCGCGTTGTCGGCTTTCCGACAGCGCCGCTGGCACGTCCCGTGCGACGGTTGGGGTGCGCCCGGGCAACCTCGGACGGGAGGTTTCCCAAATCACCCTCGCCGCCGCCGGAGGTGCCCGTGAGCGCCACCTGGCGAAGGAGGAACAACGCCATATTGACAGTCACAACCGATCCCGGAGCCAGCCCCACCAATGACGCCGACCGGCCGCTGCCCGAATACGATGAGTTCGTGGAGTACTGCGAGTACGTCGAGTTGAGCTGCCTCGAACACGACCTGTGCGAACAGATCACCGAGCATCACGCAATCGACGAACTGTAGCCGCGCGCGCAGGTCGCGCCGCCGCCGAAGTCGCGCAGGCATCGATGCCTGACGCAATGCTCCGCCGCCGCCGCACCGCCGTGCGGCGCCCTGCCCGGGCGTCCTGATCCCATCGGGCAGGCATGCGGCTCCTGCTGAAGCCGGTCCGGCGAGCTGCCGGACGCACGAACGCTCACCCCACCCACAAGTCCGCCCGCGCCCGCGAACGGCACGAACGTGCCGCGCGTCAGCCCGCCGCAGCCCTGCCCCCGGCGCACATTCCGCAACTGCCCGGGCCGCCGCCACACGGCCCTGCGCACTAAGCGCCTCATCCGCACACCGACCGGCCGCGTATAACCCCGGACAACGCTTCCCGTCCGGAGCCTTCACCATGGTTCGCGCAACCCAGAAACTGGTCGGCCTGTGCGCGCTCGCCATCTGTACGGTGGCGTCGCCCGCCCTCGCCGGTGACTGCCGGCTCGACAGCCCGGCGCACCGCGTCACCGTCATCGAGCTCTACACCTCCGAAGGCTGCAGCAGCTGCCCGCCGGCCGACCGCTGGTTCAGCGGTCTGGCGAAAGACGGCGTCTCGCTGCAGCACGCGGTGCTGCTGGCCTATCACGTGGACTACTGGAATTCGCTCGGCTGGCCCGACCGGTTCTCCAAGCCGCAGTTCAGCGACCGGCAGCGTGCGGTCGCGACGCGCAACCGCGCGAGCTTCGTCTATACCCCGCAGGTGGTCGTCGACGGCCGCGACTTCCGCCGCTGGCGCGGCGGCAGCCTGCGTGCGACGCTTGCCGCCATCAACCGGCAGCCGGCGCGCGCCGCCATCCGCGCCGACATTCAGCGCACGGAATCGGCGTGGCGGGTGCAGGGCGAAGCGGTGCTCACCGAGCGCACCGGCCGCGACCGCACGCAAGCCTGGATCGCGGTGTTCGAAAACGGCCTGTCGACCCAGGTGAAGGCCGGCGAAAACGCCGGCGCGCGCCTCGAGCACGACCGCGTCGTGCGCCAACTTGCCGGCCCGTTTCCGCTCGGCACCGACGGCCGCGTGACGCTGGACCAGCGGATCACGCCGGCACCGGACTGGAACATCGAGCGGCTGGGGATTGCGGTGTTCGTCGAACGGATCGACAGCGGAGAAGTGCTGGAGGCGGTGGCGAAGTATCCGGTGTGCGACGCGTAAGCGCGCCACGCGTGCCAGCCATGTCCCTGCGGGGCTGACTAGCCAGCAGCCCCGACCGGTTTGCACGCCGCCGCATTGTCTGCGCGCAGCGTCTGAGCGCCCTCATAGATGAAGGCGCCGAAATTGATGTTGATCCGCGGCCTGTTGTCTCTCGGCGTGTTGCCCGCGTGCAGCAGCGCGCCGTCGAACACGATCAACCGTCCCTTTCGCGGCGTGATCCGCGCCTTGACGCTCAGTGCGCCCTTGTGTCCGAAGCGCTCGTTGAAGATTATCGTGTCGCCGCTGCTGTCGTTGACGTAGTAGATCGCCGACACGAAAGGCTCCTTGTTCCGGGTGAAGTCCACGTGCGGCATGCCATGCGCGTTCGGGTTGTCAGTCTGCGCGTGAACGCACAGGTTCATCTTGATCCGGATCATCTGCTTGATGGTGTACGGGATCGCGGTGATGATCGGCAGAATCGCGGGAAACACCGCCGACGCCTTCGGATCGTCGCCGCGCGTGTTCTCGTAGACCGTGTGCGTGAACTGATGCACCTCGATCGAGTCCGGCGTGACGGGAAATATCCGGTCGACGCCCTGTCCGTAGGTCGCCCGGTCGCTTCGGCACCAGTTGATCTGCTCGCCGAGCGCGATGCCCTCCACGATATTCTGGACCCCGGCCGACACCGCCTGGTCGATGATGATCAACTCCTCCATCCCCTGCTCCCCCTCCCGGTTCAGCGGTGAAGAAATGACGTGCGCATGGCGGCGAAAATTAGCACGCGCGAATTCGACTTTCAAAAAGTTCTGTAACGCAGACTGCTGCGCCGCGACGAACCGGGGCTGTGGCCGACCGGCACTTCTGATCGACATGCCTGTGCGGTCGCGAGAAAGAGCGGCATGATGCATTGCGGATAAAACGCGCGATTCGGCGCGATTAAACTTTTCTTGCTTGTTCTCATTTCGGCGCCGCGAGACGAGCGGCGTCGATTACGCGAACGCGTCGCCTTCACACTCTGCCGCGCGCGGATTCAATGCGGGCTGTCGCGATGGCGAATGCACGCAGAAGCAGCGCCTGCCGTGACGTTCTGTGACCGCCGCACGCAGGAGACAGCGCCGGGATGTTGGCGTAGCGAGACGCCAGCGACGATGCTCCGGCGACGGTCGCGAAGTATTCCGTGTGAAAGCCGTGAGTGCGCGGCGGCGACGCGCTCGCCACCGCTATTGCGCAACGACGTAAAGCAGCAGCGCAAGCACGATGGCCGCGACGATCACGAACGCCGCGATGACCGTGGGCATC
>CALJLA010000285.1 GCA_937983055.1 uncultured Pseudomonadota bacterium | reverse complement strand
TATTCACGCCCACCGAAGCTGCCGCGGTCAGCGAGGTGTATGCGTTCGTCGCCACGGTGTGGATCGAGAAGGGTCTGCGGCTGCGCGACGTGCCGAAGGTGCTGCTGTCGGCGGCCAACACCAGCGCGATGCTGCTCTACATCATCACCAACGCGATCCTGTTCTCGTTCCTGCTCACCGCCGAACAGATTCCCCAGGGGCTGGCGCAGTGGGTGGTGTCCAGCGAAATGACGCCCTGGATGTTCCTGCTGGCGCTCAACATCGCGCTGCTGATCGCCGGGCAGTTCATGGAACCAAGCTCGATCATCCTGATCCTGGCGCCGCTGGCGCTGCCGATCGCGGTGCAGCTGGGCATCGATCCGGTGCATCTCGGCATCATCATGACCATCAACATGGAGATCGGGATGATCACCCCGCCGGTGGGGCTCAATCTGTTCGTCGCCAGCCACATGGCGCGCATGGGGATGACCGAAGTGGCGCTCGCGGCGCTGCCCTGGTGCGCTGCGCTGATCGGTTTTCTGCTGCTGATCACCTACGTTCCGGCGATCTCGCTGTGGTTGCCGAACCTGATCTACGGACCCTGACCGACGCCCGATGGTGCGCCGCGCCGACCCCGTTCCTTTTGCGAAGTGAAAATGCTATCCTTATGAAATTCTTTAAAAATCCTCAACAAACGGAGACTTCGCAGCAGTGGAACGCACGCTTTCGATCATCAAGCCCGACGCGGTGAACAAGAACGTCATCGGGCAGATCTACACCCGCTTCGAGGCGGCGGGCCTGAAGATCGTCGCCGCCCGCATGGCGCATTTGTCGGAAGCGGAGGCCGCGGGCTTCTACGCGGTGCACAAGGAGCGGCCGTTCTTCAAGGACTTGGTGAAATTCATGACCTCCGGCCCGGTGATGATCCAGGTGCTGGAAGGCGCGGGCGCGATCCAGAAGAATCGCGACCTGATGGGCGCGACCGATCCCAAAAAAGCAGCGAAGGGCACCCTTCGAGCGGATTTCGCGGAATCCATCGACGCAAATGCGGTCCATGGTTCGGATTCTCCGGAAAACGCGAAGACCGAGATCGCCTATTTCTTCCCCGCGATGAACGTGTATTCACGCTGATGCAAGTGAACCTGCTGGACAAGGACGCCCGCGGGCTCGCCGACTTCTTTCAGGAAATCGGTGAGAAGCCCTTCCGCGCCCGGCAGGTTCTGCGCTGGCTGCACCAGAACCGCGAGGCGGATTTCGAGCGCATGACCGACCTGTCGAAATCGCTGCGCGCCCGGCTGGCGCAGACGGCGACGGTGGCGTTCCCCGAACTGGTGGCTTCGTCCGAAGCCGCCGACGGCACCCGCAAGTGGCTGCTTTCGGTGGGGGGTGGAAACGCGATCGAAACCGTGTTCATCCCCGAAGCATCGCGCGGCACGTTGTGCGTATCGTCCCAGGTGGGCTGCGCGCTCGAGTGCGCCTTTTGCGCGACCGGCCGCCAGGGGTTCAACCGCAACCTGTCCACCGCCGAGATCATCGGCCAGCTATGGTGGGCGATGAAGACGCTGTCGGGCGAGCCGGCGGCGGCGCGGCTGGACGGCGATGCGCCCGAACGCCCGGTGAGCAACGTGGTGATGATGGGCATGGGCGAGCCGCTCGCCAACTTCGACAACGTGGTGCGGGCCATGCGCATCATGCTCGACGATCACGCCTACGGCCTTTCGCGCCGGCGCGTGACGCTGTCGACCTCGGGCATCGTGCCTGCAATCGACCGGCTGCGGGAGGAATGCCCGGTGGCGCTGGCAGTGTCGCTGCACGCGTCCAACGACGCGCTTCGCGACCGCCTGGTGCCGATCAACCGCAAGTATCCGCTGTCGGCGCTCCTCGCCGCCTGCCGGCGCTACGTGGAGTCCGCGCCGGACGAGCCGGCGCCCAGCGGCGAGAAATGGCAGCGCGCCGGCGCGCCGCGGGACTTCGTGACCTTCGAATACGTCATGCTCGATCAGGTCAACGACAGCCTCGGACACGCGCGCGAGCTGGTGGCGCTCACCCGCGACGTGCCCTGCAAGTTCAATCTGATCCCGTTCAATCCGTTTCCCGATTCCGGTTTCAGCCGCTCGCCGGCCGACCGGGTGCGCGCCTTTCAGGAGGTGCTGATGCAGGCGGGACTGATCGCCACGGTACGCAAGACTCGCGGGGACGATATCGACGGCGCTTGCGGCCAGCTGGCCGGCAAGGTGCTGGATCGCACGCGCCGCGGCGCGAGGCGCGCGCAGGAAGCGCGCGCATGAGGCTCGCGGCGTCGCTGTTCGCGGCCCTGCTGGTGGCGGCCTGCGCGCCAACCGGCGAGAGCGTGAAGCCGACCCAGTCGGACCAGCAGAGCGCGCGCAACCGCGCGCGGGTGCATGCCGAACTGGGCGCCGCGTACTATTCCGTCGGCCGCTACGACGTCGCCATTACCGAACTCAAGGAGGCGCTGGACGCCGATCCGGCGTACGTGCCGGCGCTCAATCAACTGGCGTTGGTTCATCTCGCGCTGGGCCAGCAGCCGCAGGCAATGACCCTGCTCGAGCGCGCCCTCAAGCTTGCGCCGGCGGATTCCAGCGTCAACAACAACTACGGCATGATCCTGTGCCAGAGCGGGCGCGAAGAGCAGGGGCTCAAGCATCTGCGCAAGGTGCTGGCAGACCCTCTATATGCCGCTCCGGAGATCGCTCACGTCAATGCCGGCCTGTGCTTCAAGAACAGCGGCGACCTGGTTCAGGCCGAGGCGATGCTGCGCCGCGCGCTGGCGCTGTCGCCGAACCAGCCGGTTGCGCTCTACCACCTGGCCGATGTCGCTTTTCTGAAGGGCGATCTGCTGACCGCCCGCGACTGGATCACCCGGCATACGCGGGCCACGCAGGCAGATGCCGAAGCGCTGTGGCTGGCCGCGCGCATCGAGAGCCGGCTCGGCGACCGTAATGCGCTGGCGGCCTATGGCGCGCAGCTGAACCGCCGCTTTCCGGACGCTGCACAGACCCGGGCGTTCAACGAGGGCAGGTTCCAGTGAACGATGCGGTGCGGCCGGCGGCGGAACCGTCCGCAGCGGCGGGCGGCGCCGGTGCGGTGCTGCATGCCGAGCGCCGGCGCCAGAACCTCAGCCTCGGGGACGTGTCTCGGCACCTGAAGCTGTCGGTTCGCCAGGTCGAGGCGCTCGAGCGCGACGATTTCTCGCCCTTCGGCGGCCCGGTGTTCGTGCACGGCTTCATCCGCAATTACGCGAAGCTGCTCGGCGTGGATGCCGGGCCGCTGGTGCAGGCTGCCGATGCCAAGCTTAAGCCGCCCGAGCCGGAGCCGGCTGAGTCGGACGCGCCCGCACCGGCGCGCAACCCGGCGCGGCAAAGCCGTGCGGCGCTGGCGCTGGTGATCTTCGTCGTCGGTGCCGGCACGTTCGCGTATTTCTTCAGCCGCGCGCCGCAGCCGGACGCGCCGCCGGCCTCCGCCCCTGTGGCGGCGCCCGCGGAGACGACAGCCTCCGAGGGGCCAGCGGCAGCAGAAGGCGTCGCGCCGGCGCTGGATGCAGGGTCCGGTGCCGCGCCCGCGGAGCCGTCCGCCCCCGTCGAGACGGCGGTGCTTCGGATGATGTTCGACCAGGAGTCGTGGGTCGAGGTGCGCGACCGCTCGGGCCAGGCGATCTTCGCTCAGCTCAATCCGGCCGGAGCACGCCGGCGGGTGAGCGGGGAGCCGCCGTTTTCGGTGGTGGTCGGCAATGCCGCGGGGGTGCGCCTGTCTTTCAACGACCGCGAGATCGACCTCGAGCCGCACACGCGGGTGGATGTCGCGAGGCTGACGCTGCAATGAGGCGCACCGCATGCCGATAGAGCTGCCGGCCAGGCGCGCGACCGTGCAGACCCGGGTTGGGCGGGTCGCCGTGGGCGGCGGCGCGCCCATCGTGGTGCAGTCAATGACCAATACCGATACTGCGGATGTGGCCGCCACGGCGCGACAGGTGGCCGACCTGGCCCGCGCCGGCTCGGAGATCGTGCGCGTCACCGTCAATACCGCCGAAGCGGCGGCGGCGGTGCCGGCGATCCGTGAGCGGTTGGCGCAGATGGGTGTCGAGGTGCCGCTGGTCGGCGATTTTCATTTCAACGGCCACCGGCTGCTGGCGCAGTATCCTGACTGCGCGCAGGCGTTGGACAAGTACCGCATCAATCCCGGCAACGTTGGCAAGGGCTCCAAGCGCGACGAGCAGTTCGCGATGATGATCGAGGCGGCGTGCCGCCACGGCAAACCGGTGCGCATCGGGGTCAACTGGGGCAGCCTGGACCAGAGCCTGCTTGCGCGCCTGATGGACGAGAACGCGCGCCGCAAGCCGCCGCTCGACGCTGACGAGGTCATGCGCGAGGCGCTGATCGTGTCGGCGCTTGACAGTGCGCAACGTGCGATGGCGCTCGGACTGCCGCGCGAGCGCATCGTCCTGTCGTGCAAGGTCAGCGGCGTGCAGGACCTGATCGCCGTCTACCGCGAGCTCGCCGCGCGTACCGATCTGCCGCTGCACCTGGGTCTCACCGAGGCGGGAATGGGCTCGAAGGGCATAGTCGCGTCGACCGCGGCGCTGGCTGTGCTGCTTCAGGAGGGCATCGGCGATACCATCCGCGTTTCGCTGACGCCCGAACCCGGTGGCGACCGCACGCGCGAGGTGGTGGTTGCGCAGGAGATTCTGCAGACCATGGGTCTGCGCTCGTTCACGCCGATGGTCACCGCCTGCCCGGGGTGCGGCCGCACGTCGAGCACCTTCTTCCAGGAACTCGCCGACAAGATCCAGAGCTACTTGCGCCGGCAGATGCCGGTCTGGCGGCAACGCTATCCCGGGGTCGAGGACATGCGCGTGGCGGTGATGGGCTGCGTGGTCAACGGCCCGGGCGAGAGCCGGCACGCAAACATCGGCATCAGCCTGCCGGGGTCCGGCGAGAGCCCGGTGGCGCCGGTGTACGTCGACGGCGAAAAGACGGTCACGCTCAAGGGTGAGCGCATCGCCGAGGAATTCCAGGCGCTGGTCGACGACTATGTGAAAACCCGGTACGGCCGGCACGCGGCCGGTGGCGCAGACAAGGAAAGGGCGGACGCGCTGGGCTGAAGCCCGCGCCGGGCGCCGAACACTCCAGAACAGTCCCTTTCGATGACGACAGCAATACAGGCCGTGCGCGGGATGAACGATGTCCTGCCCGGCGAGGCCTCCTTGTGGGAGTTCTTCGAGGATACCGTTCGCGACTGGCTCGCGCAGTACGGTTATCGCGGCATGCGCATGCCGGTGCTGGAGAAGACAGAGTTGTTCGTGCGCTCGATCGGCGAGGTCACCGACATCGTCGAGAAGGAAATGTACACCTTCGTCGATCAGCTGAACGGCGAGAGCCTGACCCTGCGCCCGGAAGGCACCGCGTCCTGCGTGCGCGCTGCGATTCAGCACAATCTGATCTACGGCGGCGGGCAGCGCGTCTACTACATGGGGCCGATGTTCCGCCACGAGCGACCGCAGAAAGGGCGTTACCGCCAGTTCCATCAGGTTGGGGTCGAGGCGCTCGGTTATCCCGGGCCGGACGTCGACGCCGAGCACATGATCATGGGCAACCGCCTCTGGCGCCGCCTTGGCATCGACGGCGTGCGGCTCCAGATCAACACGCTCGGCAGCAGTGAGTCGCGTGCCCGCTACCGGGCCCGCCTGGTCAAATACCTTGAAAGCCGGCAGGGCGAACTGGACGCCGATTCGCGACGGCGGCTCGCCAGCAATCCGCTGCGCGTGGAGGGCAGGAAGAATACGGAACTGCAACCGGTCATCGGGCCGGCGGCCAGAAAGCTCGACGATCGCGACGAGGCCTAGCGGAAGAAATACGAGCGGCTGCAGAGCAAGCTGTGCGATGCAGGGGTGGATTTCGAGATCAATTCCAGGCTGGTGCGCGGGCTCGATTATTACAATGACGCAGTCTACGAGTGGATTACCGACCGGCTTGGCGCCCAGGGCACGGTGTGCGCCGGCGGACGCTACGACGGACTGTTCCAGCAGATCGGCGGCAAGCCGGCACCCGCCTGCGGGTTCGCCATGGGGGTTGAGCGGCTGCTTGCGCTGCTGCCTGAGCAGAGCGACCGCGTCGGTCCTGCAGCCGATGTGTACCTGGTGCATGCGGGCGAGGCGGCTGAAGCATTCGCATGGCGGGCCGCCGAGGCGCTGCGCGACGAGGGTTTGCGCGTTACGCTGCACGTTGGCGGCGGCAGTTTCAAGTCGCAGATGAAACGGGCCGATGCCAGCGGCGCGCGCTTCGCGATCATCATCGGCGACGACGAAGCGGCGCGCGGGCTGGTGTCGATGAAGCCCTTGCGAGAACTGGGTGAGCAGCTGCAACTGGGCATAGCCGATGCCGCCAAGCTGATTCGCGCCACCGGCGCATGATTATCCGATTGAAGCCGTAAAGAGAAATCCAAAATGTACGATCTGGAAGAGCAGGAAAAGATAGATGCGTTGAAGGCGTGGTGGAAGCAGTACGGGGCGATGGTGATCGCCGCGGTCATCGCTTTCATCGGCGGCGTGGGCGGCATCCAGGGCTGGCAGTACTACCAGCGCAGCCAGGCCGAGCAGGCCTCGATCCTGTTCAGCACGCTCGAGGAGGCGGTGGCAAAGAACGATGCCAACGAGATCCGCAACGTCTCGGCGGAGTTGATCGAGCGCTTTGGCCGGACCGCCTACGCGGGCATGGCGGGGATGATCGCAGGCAAGGTGGAGCACGACGCGGGCAATCTCGAGGTCGCGGCCGAACGGCTCGAGTGGGTCGTGGAGCATGCGCGCAGCGAGCCGCTGCGCGCGCTCGCGCGGTTACGCCTCGCCGGCGTGCGGCTGGACCAGA
Source organism: uncultured Pseudomonadota bacterium (assembly GCA_937983055.1). GTDB lineage: Bacteria > Pseudomonadota > Gammaproteobacteria > Burkholderiales > Eutrophovitaceae > CALJLA01. The sequence goes on along the minus strand of CALJLA010000285.1, from coordinate 712 downwards.
AGCAGCATGATGCCGCGCTGCGCCTGCTCGATGCGGGGGGGGGGGAGGCCTTCACGCCGCTGTACGCCGATTTGCGCGGCGACGTGCTGATGGCGCAGGGAAAGACCGAAGAGGCGGTTGGGGCCTACGACAAGGCGCTGGAAACGACGCCGGAGGCGGACCCCTGGCGCAACGTGATCCAGGTCAAACGCGACGCGGTTGGATCGCTGAAATGACGGCAGGTTGGCTTGCGCACGGGGCCATTGCTGCCGCCGGCGCGGCCTTGCTGCTTTCCGCCTGCGCCGGGAGCGGGCCGAAACCGGCCCCGCTGGTGGATTTCGAGCCGCAGGCGAGGGCGCAAGTCGCATGGCGCGCCAGTGTCGATGCCGCTGGACGCTACCGGTTCACGCCGGCCGTCGCCGACGGCGCGGTGTTCGCCACCGGCAGCGCAGGAGAACTGGCCCGATTCGATGCCGAGCGCGGCCGGGCGGTGTGGCGGGCGGAGACGCGCGCCACACTGTCCGGCGGCATCGGCCTCGGGGCGGGCATGCTCCTGCTCGGCACCGCGGAGGGCGCCGTGCTCGCCTACGATACGGACGGCAAGCTGCTGTGGCGTTCGCAGGTGTCCAGCGAGGTCCTGAGCGCGCCCACCGGGACGGCGACGACCGTGGTGGTGCGCAGCGGCGACGGCCGCATTTTCGGGCTGGATGCCAAGGACGGCAGCCGGCGCTGG
>CALJLA010000284.1 GCA_937983055.1 uncultured Pseudomonadota bacterium | reverse complement strand
GAAGCGCTCCACCAGCCGCTCCAGGACCTCGGCCGCCCGACCGGGCTCGCCATCGAGCAGAGCGCGCTGGGCTCGGCTCTCCAGGGCCAGGCGGCCGGTGCGGTCGTCGACCGCGGCCAGCGCGAGCTCCTTCACCAAGGGCCCGCATTGCCGGCTGATCGCTGTTTCGACCTCCACCACCCCGACCCAGCGCCCCGCGATTTTCACCCAGTCGTCCTCGCGCCCTGCAAATAGCCAGCCGCCGGGCACCGGCTGGTGAAACAGGTCGCCCGCGGAGCACCAGCCGTCGCGGAAATTCGCGGCCTGCAGCTCGGGACGCCGACAATAGCCCAGCGCCACGCTGGGGTGCCGGAACCAGAGGCGCTGCGGCGCGCCGTCGGAGACAGCCGGTTCGGCCCGCACTTCGGCCAGCGGCGCCGGCCGCGCGAACGCCTCGTCCGGTTCGCGCCGATACAGCACCAGCGCCAGCGTCTCGCTCATGCCGTAGCCGCCGATCATGGCCACGCCGGTCTCGCGCTGCCAGCGCTCGGCAAGGGCCGCAGGCAGCGACTCGCCAGCGGATACGACCCACCTGAGCGCAGATTTGCGCAAGCGTGCCGCCTGCCCGCTGTCGAGCATCGCGCGATACAGCGTGGGCACCGAGAACATGACGCTGGCGGCCCCGGTCAGCGCGGCATCCACGCTGCTTTTCGCATCCGGCCAGCGCGGGTCGAGCAGCACGCGGGCGCCGAGCGACAACCCGGCGTACAGGCTGTTGGCGAGCGGATAGGCGAAAGTCAGCCGCGAAGTGGAGAACAGCCGGTCGTCCGGTCCCAGGGCAAGAACCTCGCGCGCAAACGCCGCACAGCCCCCGATTGCGCGATGCGCATGGATTACCGCCTTGGGCCGGGCCGTGCTGCCGGAGGAATACACCCAGAAGGCGGCCGCCTCGCCTGCCACCGGATGCGGTTCGATGCCTGGAGCCTGCGCCAGATCCTGTACCGCGGCCTGCGCCAGGTCGAGCTCATGGCGCCGCTCGCAAACCAGCAGCCGCGCGTCGCTTTCGGCCGCGACGTGCGCCAGCACTTCCGGCGACAGCCGCGGGTTGAGGGGCACGCTCACGGCCCCGGCCCAGATCGCCCCGAGATGCGCCGCGACCCAGTCGAAGCCGTCGGCCGCCGCCAGCAGCACCCGCTCGCCCGGCGCGATGCCCAGCGCGCGCAATCCGCCGGCCACCCGCGCCACCCTCTCGGCCAGGTCTCCGTAGCCGAGCGCCCGCCCCTCGCAGGCGAGCGCGTGGCGACCAGGTTCGCCGGCTGCCAGCAGCGCCGCCGCCGCGTTCATCCGCCTGCGTTGAGTTCGCGGTGCGCCGCCAGCAGGCCGGCCGCCACGCACATGTCCTCGACGTCACCGAACATCGGCACGCCCGCCGACTCCATCGCATCGAACCATTGCGCCCCCTGTTCGAGCGTGCCCATCATCGAATGCATGATCGGCAGGCGCGACTTGCGCGCCCGCTGCGCCAGTGCCGTCACCACCGGCCCGGCATCCACCATGAACGGCACCACATGGACCATCAGAATGGCGTCGAATGCCTGGCGGCCCTGGTCGAGCGCTGCGTCCAGGGTTTCGAGAAAGCGCTCCTCGCGGGCATCGGCCAGCAGATCCATCGGATTCGCCACCGCCGCCTCCGGCGGCAGCGCGGCGCGCAGCCGCTCGGCCATTGCCGCGGGAAGCTCCGGCAGCCGCAGGCCTTCATCGATCGCACGGTCGGTCGCCAGCACGCCCGGACCGCCGGAGTTCGACAGCAGCAGCACACGCCGGCCGATGCCTTTCGGAAAGCGGCCGAACGCCTTGGCCGCCAGCAACAGGCGCCGCAGGCTGGTGACCCGGACAATCCCGGCGCGCCGGCAGAAATCGGCTACCGCGTCCTCATCGGCCGGACGCGAACCGGTGTGGCGAAACGCCGCCTCGCGCCCAGCCGCCGTGCGCCCGCCAACCAGGGCAATGACCGGCTTGGTGCGGCTGACCTCGCGGGCCACCTTGGCAAATCGCGGCGCGTCGCCGAAGCTTTCCAGGTACAGCAGCACGGCGCTGCAGCGCGCGTCGGCGCCGAGCTCGGCGAGATAGTCGACGACGCCGAGCTGCACGCTGTTGCCCACCGAAACCACTGCGCCGAGCGGAATGCGCAGGGCATGGCTGGCGGTAATCGCTTCCTCGATGATCGCGCCCGACTGCGACACCAGGGCAACCCCGCCGCCTCGCGGCAGATCGCGAAAAAAGGTCGCGGCGAACGGCGCCTTGGGGTCGAGCAGGTTGATGGTGCCGGCGCAGTTCGGTCCGCCGATGGTCAGCCCGTGCTCGGCCACCAGCGCGCGCAAGGCCACGTCGCGCTGTGCGCCCGTCTCGCCCGCCTCGGCGAATCCGCCCGGCAGGATCAGCAGATTGCGGTGGCCGCTGGCGGCTGCTTCCCGTACCACGTCGAGAATGCTGTCCGGCCGCACCAGGATCGCCGCGAGCTCCGCCGGCGCAGGCAGCGCGGCCAGCGACGTGAAGGCCGGCAGCCCCTGGATCTCGCCCCCCTTCGGATTCACCGGGTAGATGCGCCCGGCGTATCCGCTCTTGCGCAACATCGACAGCACCGCGCCGCCGGAGCTGGTGGGCCGCTCACCCGCGCCGACGATTGCGACGCTGGCCGGATTCAGAAATGCCCTCATGCCGCCACCCGCGCCCTGCCGCCGCGGCCGCTCAGCGCAGCCATGCCTCGACACGCTCGCGGTTGTCCGCCATCCAGCTGCGCGCTGCCTCGGTCGGCGTCATGCCGTCGACGCGTACGCGGTAATCCATCTCGGCCACGGCGTCGAGGTCGAGCCTGAGCCGGCGCAGCGTTTCCAGCGTACGCGCCGGCGCGCGTGCCACGAACTGCCGATGCGCCACCAGCGTACCGTTGTTGTCCTCGCCGAGATGGCCAAAGCGCTCCTCCAGCCGCCGCATGTCGGCCATGCGGTTGAGGAAATTCGGCCGGAAATACGGTATGACGAACCACCGAGCGGCCTCGTAGTTCGACTCGAGATGGTCCTGCCATTCGGTGTGCTTGCCAGGCAGCAACTCATAGCCGGCCTCGCCCAGGTTGTAGGCCGCCATGATCTTGCGCGAGCCTATCATCAGGCCCGAATCCGGCCCCGTGCCGCGAATGGTCCTCACCATCTTCTTCGCGACCTCCGGCCGCGCCAGGTCGGCGACATCGGACACCGCCGATGCCGGCACGTAGTGCGGCACTGCCCAGAACAGGCGGGCGCCTTCGTAGAGGATGGCGATCTGTTCCGCGTCGGCGCCGTATTTTTCCCAGTACGCCGCATGGGCGCTGGGCAGCCAGGCCGCCACCAGCAGATCCACCCGCCCGGCGCCCAGCTCCGGAAAGATCTCGCTGTGGCTACCGGTGCGCACTTCGACCTCGTGCCCAAGCCGTTCCAGCACCGCCCGCACGACCTGTCCGGTCACGGCATAGAACGAGATCGCAATCTGCCCCAGCACGACTTTCGATTCCGCGTGCGCCGCGCTCGCGCCGAGCAGCAGCACCGCCGCCAGCCATTGCCGCCAACGTGGTTTCATTCGGCCTCCTTTCGCTGCGGGATCATTGCGCGGCGCGCGCCCGGCGGGCGATGTCGACGAACGTTCCGGCGTCGCCAAAGCCGCCAGCCTTCGTGACCAACCACAACGACCGATCGTCCAGCGCGATGCGGGCGTAGGGAATGCCCGGCATCAGGTCGCCCATGACCTCCAGCGCCGCGCAGCCGGAAGCCTTGAGCAGGGCGATGGCGGTATCGCCGCCGGTCGCGACCAGCATGCCGCTGCCGCTCGCTCGCACCGCGTCGAGGGCCGCGCGCGACAGCGCATCGGCCACCTGCGACGCGTCGCCCTCGCCGCGTGTCGGGTCGGGAACCGCGAGGATGACCACCTGGCGCGCGCCGTCCAGCGGCTGGAGCGACCGGACCATGCCGTTCGGCGCCTCGATCACCCGGCTGCCAGCCTCGTCGCGCAGGCGCTCGACCTGCGCCCGGCTTTGCGGCGCGCGCGAGCCCACGACGAAGACGATCGTGCCGGGACTGGACGGCAGCGGTTGGCGCCGGCCGCGGGCCGGCGCAAGCGTGCGCGCCAGCGCCAACCCGAGTCCGGCCGATCCCACGAGCAGCACCTGGTCGAGCCGCGTGCCCACGCTCTGCAGCGATGCAGTCACGTCTTCGTCGCTTGCCGCATCGGCGATGGTGACCGCATCGGCGGACGGCGCGGCGTCGCCGCGCCGCCAGCAGGCGACCGTCGGCGCCTGCGGCAGGGCTTCGAACACTTGGTCGAGCGGGTCGATGGGCGGCGGCGACAGCGCGTCGCGGGCAAACGACGTTTGCGGCAGCGGCGTGCCTTTGACCTGCACCATCGCCCCGCTTACCGTGCGTCCCTGCGCCGGAAACGCGGGCGACACCAGGGCGCCTCGCCGCGCGGTTGCCTGCATCAGCGCGAGGGTCTCTACGGCGACGTTGCCGCGCAGGGTGGAGTCGATCTTCTTGAACACGATGGCAAACGATGGCGAGGCAAAGCGCGCCGCGCACTCGCCCACGCGCCGTGCCGCCGCGTCCGGCGCGAGGTGCCGCGAGGCCGTATTCAGCGCAACCACTTCCGCCCATGCCACCGTGGCCGGGTCGCAGGTAAGCGGCTCGACCACCACCGCTGTCGCCAGACCCTGGGCGGCGAACGGGCCGGCGGTGTCCATCGCGCCGGTGAGATCGTCGGCGACGATCAGGACGCGCCGGGTCGCCGTCATGCGCGCTAGGCGGTGACCACGTTGTCCGCCATCTTGCGCGCATAGGCGATGGCCGACTTCATGTTGGCGTTGCTCGCCTTGCCTTTCCAGGCGATGTCGAATGCGGTGCCGTGGTCGACCGATGTGCGCCGGATGGGCAGGCCGAGGCTGACGTTCACCGTTTCGTCGAAGGCGATCAGCTTGGTCGGGATATGCCCCTGGTCGTGGTACTGGGCGACCACCACGTCGAACTCGCCCTTGAGCGCCCGGTAGAACACCGTGTCGCCGGAAATCGGGCCCTTGACGTCGAGGCCTTCTTTCTGCGCGGCCTCGACCGCCGGTTGAATGCGATCGATTTCCTCGCGGCCGAACAGGCCGCCCTCCCCGCAATGGGGATTGAGTCCGGCCACTGCGATGCGCGGGCGCTCCACCCCGAGCTCGCGGAAATGCTTGTCCGCCTCACGGATCGTCGCCAGCACCCGCTCCTGCGTCGGGCGTTCGGCCGCATTCTTGAGCGAGGTGTGAGTGGTGACATGGATGGCGTTGAGCCTGTCGCCGGCGAGCAGCATGAACGACTGCCTGGCGCCGGTCAGATGCGCCAGCAACTCGGTGTGACCGTCGAAATGATGGCCGGCGGCATGCATCGCCGCCTTGTTGAGCGGCGCGGTGACGATCACCGAAATCTTCCCGGCAGGCGCCAGCCCGACCGCCTTCTCGACATAGCGGTACGCCGCTTCCCCGCCGTGCGCCGATTCCTGTCCGTCGACGATCTTGTCCTGCCCCTTGGTGGGCACGTGCACCACCGGCACTTCGCCGCTGGCGGCATCCAGTCCCTCGACGAAGCGCAGCTTCGTGCCGAGCAGCCTGTCGGCTCGGCGCAGGATGTCGATGTTGCCGATCACCGCAGAGGCAGCACGGGTGTCGGGGTCCATTTCCGCCAGCGTGGATACGATTATTTCAGGCCCGATGCCGGCGGGGTCGCCCATCGTGATGCCGATCATTTGAGTCATGGCTCAGAACCCTCTGACGATTGACCAGTGTGGCGACGCAGGCGGCGGCTACGCGCGCGCACCCGCGGCCGCCGGCCCGGAATCAGGCCGGCTCATGTTCTTCCGGCGCAATGGCGATGCGCACATCGGCGGCGCTCGCCAACTCGCCGCCCGCGGTCGCGATCGCCTGCGCCGCCGACTCGACCAGTGCCAGATTGCTGCTCGCGCAGCCGAACGGGGCATCTTCCAGGCCCACTCGGACATGACCGCCCTCCATCACCGCGCGCGTGATCATCGGCCGGATATCGACATCGAGCCCGCCGATCATCCACTGCGCACCGGGCGCCACCTGGTCGAGCAGATTCAGGTAGGCCGTGAGCCCATAGTCCTCGGGCGGAAAACCGAAGGTGTAACCGCTGGAAAACATGAAGCGGTACACCGGCGCAGGACAACTCGCGCGCCAGTGCAGGCTTGCGCCGAGCCGCGCGAATCCCGGTTCGTATATGGCATAGCTGGGATGGAAGCGGTAGCGCATCGCCAGGCCCAGACCATGGCGGATGTCTTCTTCCGGATTGAGGTAGACAAAGCCTGGCTTGTCCTCGCGCAGATCGTCGTAATGCGCGAAGTTCACCGAACCCGGATCGACCACCGCCCACTCCAGCAGGCCGCGCCGGGCGAGTGCCTCGACGTGCGCGTAGCGCCGCCGCGGGTCCGCCGCCTCGGCCACCGCGTTCAATCCTGCCGACGGCAGCGTCGGGTAGACGATGGCATCGACTTCGGCCCGGATGCCTTCGATGATGCGCGCATAAAGATCTGCATCGTCCTTCTGCCGCCCGCTTGCCTCATCGTAAGCGTGCACATGCACGATGGCCGCGCCGGCCTTTACGCATTCGATGCCCTGCTCGACGATGTCCTTCACGGCGATCGGCATGCCCGGCTGGCGCTGCCGGGACCAGGGACCGTTGAGCGCCACCTCAAGCCAGGTTCTGGCTGTCTCGTTTCGCATCACGCTTACCTCAGACGATTTCGACCGACAGCTCGGCCAGCCCCTCGACGCGCCCAAGCAGGCGGTCGCCGCGCTTCACCGCACCGACTCCGGCCGGCGTGCCGGTGAAGATCAGATCGCCGGGCCGCAGGGTGTAATACGCAGACAGGAACGCAATGGTATCGGGCACGTTCCAGATCATGTCCGACAGATCGGCCTGCTGCCGCGTCTCGCCATTGACCGTCAGCGCGATCGCGCCCCTGGAATGGTGGCCGTGGCTGGATACCGGGTAGATCGGCGTGATCGGCGCCGACTCGTCGAAGGCCTTCCCGAAATCCCAGGGCCGTCCGAGATCGCGCGCGGCCAGCTGCAGATCGCGCCGGGTCATGTCGAGGCCGACCGCGTAGCCGAACACGTACTCCAGCGCCTTCGCCGACGGGATATCGCGCCCTTCGCGGTGGATCGCCACGACCAGTTCGATTTCGTGATGCAGGTTCTGCGTGCCGGGCGGGTAGTGCATGCGGCCGCCGCCGGGCAGCACCGCGTCTGCGGGCTTCAGAAAGAAGAACGGCGGCTCTTTCTCCGCGTGCTGTCCCATCTCGCGCGGAGGCGCCGCGTAGTTGCGGCGCACGCCCTAGATCCGGCGCACCGGAAACAGTGCCACTTCCCCATGTACAGGCACGGCCGGCGCTGTGCCGGGCTCGAAAACATAGCTGGAAGTCGAATTCATGTTGTTATCAGAAGAGGAGCAGCTTCGCGTCGCGCACGCCGAGCGGCCAGCGACCGCGCGAGAACAGTTCGTATTTTCGCATAAAGAGATGCGTGCTCCCGCGCCCGCACAGCCGGGCCAGCGCGTGACAGTGCAGCGCCATCATCAGTGCGCCCGAGGCCGCGCGCGCCAGCGCTTCGCCGCTGGCGCCGAGCAGCGGCGCGCGCAGCGCCTGGCGATAGGTGGTCTCGGTGTGCGGCTCGACCGCGACGGTCAGCGCATCCAGCACCACCTCGGCGCCGAGCCTGGAGCGGGCTTCATCCATCAGCGCCTTGCGTTCGTTTTCTTCCGAAACCCACCAGCCCTTGTCCCAGTCCGGGTCGCGGGTGGCCGACTCCGCCTCGGCCGCGTCGCCGACCAGCTGCAGTTGCAGCCGGCCCAGCGCCAGCGTCTGGGCATAGCCTTCCGCGGCAGCCCGGTCCTCCACCGACAGCGGCTGCCCCAGCCTTGAGAACCATGCCGAGTTGCTCAGAGCGATGCCTCCCGCCACAGCCCGAGCGCCCGCTGAACCGGCCGGTCGGAGAAGGAGAAGAGCACGGTGTCGCGGCTTGCCTCGAGCCTGCTGGGCTGCCACGACGGCACGACGAAAACGTCGCGCTCGGCGAAGCTCATTCCGGTTTCGCCGACCACCACGCGCCCCGAACCCTCGATCACCGAGTACACCGTGCCGTCGGTGCAGCGCGAAGCGAGACCGGCAAATCCCTGCGGCAGGTACTGAATGAAGGCGCTCATGGTCGGCATCGCCGGCCCGCCGGTGGCCGGGTTGATGAACTCCATCTTGTAGCCGTGACTGGGGTGCGGCGCATCCACGCGCGCCATCTGCTCGAGACTCTCGCGCGAGCGCGCATACGGATAGGCGAATACCGGCGAGCTCGCGCCGCGCGGCGCGAACGCCACCGGCAGCAGGTTGTTGCCGTAACGAAGGCGCGAGTCGCCTTCCGGGCGCACGACCGGCTGCTCCTCGCTCGGGTAATCCTCGGCGAACCCGGCGTCGAGAAAGCGCACCAGTGGAATGTCCAGACCGTCCAGCCAGACCACCGGCTCCTGCGACGGATTGCCGTGGTCGTGCCAGGTCCAGGACGGCGTAATGATGAAGTCCCCGCGCCGCATGGTCACGCGTTCTCCGTCGACCGCGGTATAGGCACCTTCGCCTTCGACGATCAGGCGCAGCGCGGTCTGCGTGTGGCGGTGGCTGGGCGCGATTTCGCCGGGCAGGATCAGCTGCCAGCCGGCGTACAGCGTGTGGGTAATCGAGGATTCGCCCGGCAATCCAGGGTTTTCCAGCACCAGCACCCGCCGCACCGCCTCGCGGGCGCTGATCAGCCGGCCCGATTCCATCAGGTGCGGGCGCACCTCATCGTATTTCCACAGCGCGGGCGCGCAGGGTGTTGCCGGCGTACGCGGCACCAGCGCGTTCATCTGCTCCCAAAGAGGGGTGACGTGCAAGGCGCCGATGCGCCGGTAGAACGCCTCGCGCTCGCTGCGCGCATCTTTCATCGCCTGGGGCATCGTCTCCTCCGTAACGGCTGGATCAACCACAGAGACACAGAGGCACAGAGACCAGAAAAATCTTCGTGGCTGAGATCCACCACCAGGGACGCTCCGGGCACTGCGGCAAGGCCGGCATGCACAATGAAATCCGTCACTGTTTCCGAGGGTCTCTGTGCCTCTGTGGTAAGTCCAGCTTTAAACCTTCGGCAACTTCAGCCCGAGGTCGCCTTCCACCAGCTCAGTGACGCGCTGCACGAAATCCGCCCGCATCTCGTCGTTGCTGCGCTGCTTGAGCCCCCAGCGCAGATACATCTCGTTGTTCTTCGACTTGCTCGCCCCGAAGAACGCCGGGGTGATCGGGTAATAGCGGTCGGTCGCGTCCTGCACCGACCGGCGGCCTTCATCGCTGCGGATCAGTTCCTGGCAGAAATCCTTGCCGAATTTGGCGTGGAACTTCTCCTCCGGCATGGTGATGCGGGCCAGGTTGCGCAGCGGGTGAAACGAGCAGTGCAGCAGGTCTTCCACCTGCAGTATCTCGGCGTAGTCGGCGATCGCCTTGATCACGCAGAACTCCGGCCAGGTCTTCAGCTCGAAATCGAAAATCGACAGCGGCTTCTTGTGCGCCGGATCGAGCCGCTTCGGGGCAACCCCGATCTCGTCGGCCAGGGCCTTGAACCGCACATGGTGATGGTACTCCTCCATCGCCACGCGGCAGGTCAGCCATTTTGCGTACGGCGTCGGCGCTAGCGCGATAGCCGGCTCGTCGAACACCTGCGCGCCGTACAGCTCGTTCACCGCATGGCTGATGACGATCTTCTCCACCGCGTGGCGGTACTCCTCCGGCGCCTGCCTGAGTTCTGCCGCGGTCTTCACTTCAATAGTCGCTGTTGCGGACATGCTGCCCTCCGTCAGACTTTGGGTTCGGTGTTGAACAGCTCGAGGTCGGTGGCGAGATCAGCGAAGTGCGGACGCAGCGTCGCGTCGATGCCGCGGCTGAGGCTGTCCGCATCCCAGGCTTCGCCGGCCTCCAGCAGCGTCTGCGCCACCGACCTCGGCTGGGAGAATAGAAACAGGTCGCGCCCGCGCACGCCAAACAGCTGCCCGCTGATGTCGTGCGAGTTGGAGGCGAGGAATGCGGCCAGGCGGGCGACGTAATGCGCCGGCACCCTGAGTGCATTCGCCTTGTACGCGGCCTGCGCGTCGTTGGCCGGCTGGATCGACTCGGTAACGCGCGTTGCGGCGAACGGGGCGATGGCGTTGCAGGCCACTCCGCTGCGCGCCATGTCCATCGCCACCACACGGGTCAGCCCGAACAGCCCGGCCTTGGAAGAGGCATAGGCCGACTGGCCGAAATTGCCCACCAGTCCCGCGCTGGACACGATGTTCACGATGCGCCCCGGCGCCCGGCCGCTCTTCGCCTGCTCGCGCATGGCCGGCGTGGCGGCAGCCAGCAGTGCGAACGGCGCCACCAGATTGGTCGCAATGACATGCTCGAAATCCTCGCGCCTCGCCTTGAAGATGAACGCATCGCGCAGGATCGCGGCATTGTTCACGACGATGTCGATGCCGCCGTAACGGCTCAGGGCCAGATCGACCGACTTTTCCGCGGCCCCGGGCGCCGCGATGTCGCCGTCGAAGGCCGCCGCGCCGAGCCGCTGCGCCACCGCCCGCAGAGCACCGGGGTCGGCGTCACGGCCGTCGATAGACACGCCGCTGTCGACAATCACCAGCTTCGCCCCCTGGCGCGCGAACTCTTCACAGATCGCCAGGCCAATGCCGCGGGCACCGCCGGTCACGATCGCCACCCGCCCCGCCAGCAGCGTCATGGCGCACCTGTGAGGCTGGGCTCCGGCGCCGCCGGATAGAAGGCGTCGGCATGGATGTCGCGCGCAGGCACGCCGCGGTCGCGGGCAAGCGCGTCCACCTCATCGACCATCGGCGGCGGACCCGCGGCATACACCAAGTAACCGGACAGGCCGTCGAAATCCTGCGCGACGGCGTCGGTGACCAGGCCGGTCCGCCGCCCGGCCCGGCTGCCGTCCTCCCGCGCCTGCTCCGAGAGCACGTAGTGCATGGCGAGGTTGGCATGGCCGGCGGCGAGTGCCGACAGTTCCTGCTCGAGGTACACATCGCGCTCGGTCCTCGCCCCGATATAAAGGTGGATCGGCTGCGCGGCGCCACGTTCGAGCGCGTGGCGCACGATGCTGTACAGCGGCGCCAGGCCAGTGCCGCCGGCGATGCACAACGCCGGCCCGGCATGCTGGGCGCGCCAGTACGCCGCCCCCAGCGGCCCGGAAACCCGCACCTCGTCGCCGACCTTGAGGTCCGACGCCACCCGGTGGCTCACCGACCCCGGCCCCATCACCCGGATATGAAATTCGAGAGAATCGTCATCGGGCGTGCTGGCCATCGAGTAGTCCCGCTCGACGCTGCGAGCGAACGGAAACGCCAGCTTGGCGAACTGCCCGGCCGAAAATGTAAACGGCCCGCCGGCCAGAATCTCCAGCCGCAGGCGCAGAACATCGTGTGTCGCATGCCCGAGCGAGGCGACGCGGGTGCGCAGGATGCGTGAGGGATGCACGATGAATTCTTCGGCGTCGAGCTGACGCACCACGACATCGCCCCATACCTGCGAGCGGCAGGCCAGCACGATATTGCGAGCGCGCTCCTGCGCCGACAGCGCATGCTCGGAGTACTCAAGCTCGAATATCTCGCCGGAGACCAGTTCGCATTTGCAGGTGCCGCAGTTGCCCGCCTGGCAGCTGTAGGCGAATCCCACCCCATGGCTGAGCAGGGCCGACAGGACCGTGTCGCCCCCCTCGGCCGGCACGACGTGATCGGTATCGGCGATGGAGACCGTGAAACTCATGGTTGAGGCGATCGGAGCGGCCGAACGTTGGCGACCCGGCCGCGATGCACTATGATTAGTCCCAAGTATGGGAGCCCAACAGTTGGAAGTCAAACAGTCTGCCGATGCGAAGAAGCCCGGAAAAGCGCTTTCGCGCCTTGAGCTGGGCATGCTCCCCGGACTGATCGGTTACCAGTTGCGTCTCGCCCAGCGGGCGATCTTCGCCGATTTTGCGAAGAACGTCGGCGATGACATCGGCCCCGGGTTGTTCGGCATCCTGGTCGTGATCGAGGCGAATCCCGGCCTGAAGCAGCAGCGGCTGGCGGAAGCCGCTCATCTCGATCGCTCGACCGTCGTCGCGGTGATCGACAAGCTCGAAAGCCGCGGCCTGGTCGAGCGCCGGGCGGCGGACCGCCGCAGCAACGGCCTTTATCTCACCGCGCAGGGCGCGGAACTGCTGCGGTCGCTGAAGCGCAAGGTGCAGCAGCACGAACGCAGGGTGTTGCAGCGGCTGACTCCGCAGGAACGCGACGAGTTGAGCCGCCTGCTCGACCTTATCCTTCCCGAGCGACGCTAGGCGTCCCGGGGTGTGTCACCCCTCCTGCCGCACCCGGCCGCGCAAGGCCTTGCGTTCGGAGCGCCTGCGTTTCGTATCGACGCGTCGCCGGCGCGCCGCCTGGCTGGGGCGGGTGGCGATGCGCGCCTTCGGGCGCTGAAGCGCACGCTGCAGCAGCTCGGTGAGCCGCTCGAGTGCGTCTTCCCGGTTGCGCGCCTGGGAGCGGAACCGCTGCGCCTGGATCACCAGCACCCCGTCGTCGGTCATGCGGCTGCCGGCCAGCCGGCGCAGCCGCGCCACTGCTTCCGGTGGCAGCGCCTGGCAGCCGGCGGCGTTGAATCGCAACTCCACGGCGGTCGACACCTTGTTGACATTCTGCCCGCCCGGCCCCGACGCGCGGATAAAGCGCCATTCCAGATCAGCTTCATCCAGTTTCACACCCGCACCGATTTCGATCATTTTTCAGGCCATTATTAACACGCATCCCGGTGGACAAAATGCCGCGGCGCAGCAGCCGCAACTACTTGTGTATTACGGAAAAGATGGCACCGAAAAAAACCGCGTTCCACTTGCCAACCCCTACCCTAAGGTCTACATTTGCAGCCGGGTTCCTTCTGCCGTAATCCGGGTGGAAAGCAAAATATTTCCGGTACCGCGGCCAAGGGAGATTTATCCCTAGTGGTCCCAATATTTAAGTTCAATAACATGAACGGGAGAGAGTTATGAAGCGATGGACTCAAGCAGGGGTCGTCAAGGCCCTGTCCGCAGCGGCCTTCGTCGGCTTCGCATCCCAGGCACTGGCAGCAGAGGTGACTTGGGATCGGCTGCTGAATGCCGACAAGGACGCGAACAACTGGCTGATGTATCACCAGTCGTTCAAAGGCTGGCACCACAGCCCGCTGGACCAGATCAACGCCAACAACGTCAAGGACCTGAAGGTCGCGTGGATCCACACGCCTTCGGGCATGAAGCGTGGCATCCAGTCGTTCCCGCTGGTCGCCGATGGCGTGCTCTATTACACCAGCACTTCGGGCCAGGTGTGGGCGCTGAACGGCACCAACGGTGCGTTGATCTGGCGCTATCAGGCCAAGATCGACACCGAGCGGGCCGAGGGCACGTTCTACCAGCCCTACAACCGTGGCCTCGCAATCGGCTACGGCAAGGTCTACATCGGCACCACCGATGGCCGCCTGATCGCGCTCGACCAGAAGACCGGCAAGGTCGTCTGGGACAACGAGATCCTCACGGTCGAGAAGGGCAACAAGGGCTTTACCGGCGCCCCGCTGATCGTGAAGGACAAGGTCATCATCGGCTCCAACGGCGGCGAGCTGTCCGGCTGCTGCGGCCCGATCTTCGCGGTGAACGCGCAGACAGGCGAGGTGGCGTGGCAGTTCGACACCATCGGCGGCGACCAGCGTTCGCGTGATTCCTGGGGCAACGACTCCTGGAAGATCGGCGGCGGCGGCGGCTGGATGACCGGCCAGTACGATCCGAAGCACAACACCGTGTGGTGGGGTACCGCCAACCCGGCGCCGGATTACGACTGGGCGGGCGAGAACTGGATGACCGAAGGTCCGCGTCCGGGTCTCAACCTGTACAGCTCCGCGGTGGTGGTGCTGGATGCCGACAGCGGCGAGCTTCGCGCCTACTTCCAGGAAATGCCTCACGACGCGTGGGACTTCGATTCCGCCGTTGGCGAGTTCATGCTGCTGGAGAAGGGCAACAGCCGTTACATGGTCCACCCGAACAAGGGCGGCATCATTTTCGTCTACAACCCGGATCCGGCAAAAGCCAAGGACGACGTCCTGAAAGTAGAGAACGCCTACATGATTGGCGAGACCTACAACTACATCAAGGGCGTCAATCCGAAGACGGGCGAACTGATCGGCCGTCGTGAGCTTCCGGAAGGCAAGCACACCAATGTCTGCCCCGCCATCGATGGTGCGATTTCGTGGAACACGGGTGCCTACAACCCTGGCACCGGCCTGCTCTACAAAGTCACCCAGGAGTGGTGCTTCGACATTGAAGTGATCAAGTCCGAGCGTCCGGCTGACTTCTCGGGTCAGGCCTACTTCGGCGCGAGCTGGACTGCGACGCATCCGAAGACCAAGACCGACGGCACGCCGATCAATGGCTCCTACGGTACGGTTCAGGCGCGCGATCCGGTGTCGGGCAAGATGAAGTGGCGCGTCGAGTTCAAGTATCCGCCGCTCGCCTCGCTGCTGTCGACCAAGGGCAATCTGGTGTTTGTGCCCGGCGCTGACGGCATGTTCACCGCACTCGATGCCCGCAACGGCAAGGTGCTGTGGCAGC
This sequence comes from uncultured Pseudomonadota bacterium, assembly GCA_937983055.1. Lineage (GTDB taxonomy): Bacteria > Pseudomonadota > Gammaproteobacteria > Burkholderiales > Eutrophovitaceae > CALJLA01. The sequence goes on along the minus strand of CALJLA010000284.1, from coordinate 21,104 downwards.
ACAACAACGGCATCGGCCACCATGGCGGCGTCATTTCCTACATGGTTAACGGCAAGCAGTACGTCGCCGTCGTGACCGGCTGGGGCAGCCATGTGTCGGGTAACTACGGTCCGCTGTTCGGCAGCCCGTTCACGGAGATGCCGACCGAAGGCGGCAACCTGATCGTCTTCAGTCTGTAAACCAACCGCGGGCAACCGCGTTTGATCGAGGGCGGGGGAGCAATCCCCTGCCCCTTTTCATTTAAAGCACCGTGTTGGAGGAGTCATGCTGTATCGCCGTAGCCCGAACGTCTTATTTGCCGCCCTTGCGGCCGTAGGAGTGATCTCTGCCCTGTCGGCCCCTGCGGCCGCGGAAGAGATCGACGCCAAAAAGGTGTTCGCAACCAATTGCAGCTGGTGCCACAGCGACTTCGGCAAGAAGGCCGGCAAAGGCCCCAAGCTGGCCGGCACGGCAATGACGGCGGAGCAGGTCTACGACCGGATTGCCAATGGTGCACCGGGCGGGGCTATGCCCGCATACAAGAAATTGTTGAGCGAAGACAAGATCAAGGCACTGACCACCTACATCAAGAACCTGCCGGCCGAGTGACCGGCCGCCGGCGGGCAAACGGCACGAAAAAGGATGGCTAGGCCATCCTTTTTTTTGCCTGTTCAGTTCGCGCGCTTCAGCTCGAACCGGACCGGAAATCCCTCGAAGCTGCCCTCGCCGCGCACCATCTTGCCCGAGCTCGCGCGGGTCGCCCGCGCCGAGAAATCGCTGCCGCGCTCACCCGAGGCGCTGAACTTGATCGATTCGCCGCCGGCCTCGAACTTGTCGAGCACCACGGCCTCGGTACCAAAGTTCTCGAGGTTGGTGAATTGCAGCGTACCCGCCCCTTTGGCGTCCACTTTCAGCGTCATCACGCCGCTGGTCATGCCCCGATACCAGGGGCCCTTCCAGGTGCCGGCAAACCCGGACGCATCTGCTAAAGCGGGCACCGGCGCGCCCCAGCACAGGCCCGCCAGCGCCACCGACCATAACAACCGACGCACCATCATCTGCCTCCGTGTCCGAACGATTCGCTTCTGATTCTAGCGCGGCACCCCGGCGGAAAGTTGACGGCAAGAGACCGCCATCCCCGACTGCGAACAGAGCCCGGTCGTATAATTTCGCCATCCCGACAAGGTTTGATCATGAATTTCTGCAGCCAGTGCGGGGGCAGAGTCGGTCTTCGAGTACCCCCCGGCGACACGCTTCCCCGCTACGTCTGCAATGCGTGCGGAACCGTCCACTATGAAAATCCGAAGCTGATCGTCGGTTGCATACCGGAATGGGAGAACCGCATTCTCCTGTGCCGCCGCGCGATCGAGCCGCGACACGGCCTGTGGACCGTGCCTGCGGGGTTTCTCGAAAACGGCGAAACGCTCGCCGCCGGCGCCATGCGCGAGACGCTGGAGGAAGCGAACGCGCGGGTCGAGATCATCGACCTGTACGCGGTGTACAACATCCCGCACATCAGCCAGGTCTACATGCTGTTTCGCGCCAGACTGCTCGATCTCGGGTTTGCGCCCGGCGACGAGACGCTGGAGACGCAGCTGTTCACCGAGGAAGAGGTACCCTGGAGCGCGCTCGCCTTCGCCACGGTGCGCAACACGCTGGGCCACTACTTTGCCGATCGCAGGGCCCGCGCATTCCGCCTGCGCATGGGCACGATCGAGCCGATGAAGCCGTCCGCCCCGGCGCCGCACGAGACGGGCCAAGCGGACGAGAACACGCCGGCCGCCACCGATTCCGGCCGCACACTGGACAACGGCGCCGCCGGCGGCTAGCGCCGGCGCGCCGCTCGCGCCGCTACCAGCTCACTTCTTTTTCCGGGCCCGCCGATATCTTGTGAATCGAGAGATCGGCGCCGACGAACTCCTGTTCACTGTCGAGGCGAATGCCGACCGTCGCCTTCAGTGCGCCGTACACGATCAGCCCGCCCGCCACGGCGATGCCGATGCCGAGCAGTGTCCCGATCAGCTGCGACATGAATGCCACCCCGCCGAGTCCGCCCAGCGCCTCCAGGCCGAAAATGCCGGCTGCGATGCCACCCCAGGCACCGCACAAGCCGTGCAGCGGCCACACGCCGAGCACGTCGTCGATCTTCCAGCGGTTCTGGGTCATGGTGAACAGCACCACGAACAGCACGCCAGCCACCGCGCCGGTTACGAAGGCACCGGCCGGGTGCATGATGTCGGAACCCGCGCAGACAGCGACCAGCCCGGCGAGCGGCCCGTTGTGCACGAAACCCGGGTCGTTGCGGCCCACAAACAGCGCCGCGAGCGTGCCACCCGCCATCGCCATCAGCGAATTGGCGGCGACCAGGCCGCTGATGCTCTCGATGGTCTGCGCCGACATCACGTTGAAGCCGAACAAGCCCACAGTCAGCATCCACACGCCCAGGGCCAGGAACGGAATGCTGGAGGGCGGATGCGCGGCAATGCCTCCGCTGCTGTAGCGGCCGCGTCGCGCACCGAGCAGCACCACCGCCATCAGTCCGACCCAGCCGCCCATTGCGTGCACGACGATGGAACCGGCGAAATCCCTCAGGGGCGCACCGAAGCTTGCCTGCAGCCAGTCCTGCACGCCGTAGTTGCCGTTCCACACGATGCCCTCGAAGAGCGGGTAGACGAAACCGACCAGCGCGAAGCTCGCCGCGAGCTGCGGATGAAACTTGGCGCGCTCGGCGATACCGCCCGAGATGATCGCCGGAATGGCGGCCGCGAAGGTCAGCAGGAAGAAGAAGCGCACCAATTCATAGCCGCTCTGCTCGGTCAGGGCCTGGGCACCCACGAAGAAGCTGGTGCCGTAGGCAACGCCGTACCCGATGAGGAAGTACGCGACCGTCGACATCGAGAAATCGCAGATGATCTTCACCAGGGCATTGACCTGATTCTTGCGGCGTACCGTGCCCACCTCCAGGAAAGCGAACCCGGCGTGCATGGCCAGCACCATGATCGCGCCGAGCAGAATGAACAGCACGTCGTTCGGAGTCTTGATCGCGTCCATTGGGTCTCCTCCTCCTGTTCTGCTTATCGAGTTGAACCGCGGTCGGTCAGCAAATCCCGTTCCTTCCAATTAACTCTCTGTTTACAAAGCTTATGCGTCTTGCGCAGGGGCTTCGGCCGCACAATACCTGTGCATGATGCGCCGCCCGCGCCCCACCGCGGTGCCGATCGCCGGGCCAGGGCCATTGCGCGAACACGGTCCAGGCCGGTTTGAAGCGCCGGAGTGCACCGGTTTATAGTGCCCGCGCACCCACCCGATTCCGGTTCCAGGCGAGTTCAGATGGCAAAGGCAGCATTGCAGAGATCCTCCGACAGGCAGCGGCCCGGCGACCGCCTGCTCACCCTCGAACAGGTGGCGGCCGACCTGGTGGCCGACGGTCTCGCCCCGCAGGATGCGATCGACCGGCTGCTGGACGTACGCCGGCATATGAAAGGCGACCTCCATCCGCTGGTCATCGTGGCCAACCAGAACTGGAAGGACCCCCGCAATCCACGCAAGCTTCTGCATCTCGAAGCCCTGACGGAATGGCTGGCGGGCAAGGTCGACCTGCCCTACCTGCACATCGACCCGTTCAAGATCGATTTCGCGGCGGTCACCCGCGTCATGTCGAGCGCCTACGCGGCGCGCTACCGCATCCTTCCGGTCGGGATCACCGCCACCGAGGCCACCATCGCCACCTGCGAACCGTACATGCGCGACTGGGAGCAGGAACTCACCAAGATCCTGCGCGTGAACATCAAGCGGGTCATCGCGAACCCGGTCGACATCGGCAACTACCTGGTCGAGTTCTACAGCATCGCGCGCTCGGTCAAGGGCGCCAGCAAGCAGCAGGACGGGGCACTGTCCGACATCACCAATTTCGAACAGCTGGTTCAGCTCGGGCGCAGCGGCAGTCTCGACGCCAACGACCAGCATGTGGTGCGGCTGGTGGACTGGCTGCTGCAGTACGCCTTCGAGCAGGGAGCGAGCGATATCCATATCGAGCCGCGACGCGACATCGCCAACGTGCGCTTCCGCATCGATGGCGTGCTGCATCAGGTCTACCAGATTCCGATGCCGGTGGTCGCGGCCATCACCAGCCGGATCAAGATCCTTGGCCGGATGGACGTGGTGGAGAAACGCCGTCCGCAGGACGGGCGGGTGAAGACGCGCAATGCCGACGGCGAGGAAATCGAGTTGCGCCTGTCAACGATGCCGACCGCGTTCGGCGAAAAGCTGGTGATGCGCATCTTCAACCCGGAAGTCCTGGTGAAGGACTTCCGCGAGCTCGGATTCTCCGACGAGGATCGCGAACGCTGGCAGCAGATCGTGCACCGTCCGCACGGCATCGTGCTGGTGACCGGCCCGACCGGTTCGGGCAAGACCACCACCCTTTACACCACGTTGAAGCAACTCGCCTCGCCCGACGTCAACATCTGCACCGTCGAGGACCCGATCGAAATGGTCGAACCGGCGTTCAATCAGATGCAGGTGCAGCACGCGCTCGGGCTGGATTTCGCTGCCGGGGTGCGTACCCTGATGCGGCAGGACCCCGACATCGTAATGGTCGGCGAGATCCGCGATCGCGAGACCGCCGAAATGGCCATCCAGGCGGCACTCACCGGCCACCTCGTATTCTCGACGCTGCACACCAACGATGCGCCGTCGGCAATCACCCGCCTGCTCGATATCGGCGTGCCGCCGTACCTGCTGCAATCGACCATTCTCGCGGTGATGGCGCAGCGCCTGGTGCGCACCCTGTGCCGCCACTGCCGCGAGCAGGGCGAGATCGGCGACGACGTCTGGCAGACGCTGATCAGTCCGTGGCAGGCGGAAAAGCCCAGGCACATCCAGCTGCAGCGCGGCTGCCTCGAATGCCGGATGACCGGGTATTCCGGGCGCGTGGGCATCTACGAGATCATGACAATGACCGACCGCCTGCGGCCGCTGGTTCGCGAAGGCGCCGACGTTGCCGCCATCCGCGATCAGGCCTATCGCGACGGCATGAAACCCCTGCGCATCAGCGGCGCGCTCAAGGTGGCCGCAGGCCTGACCACAGTCGAAGAGGTGCTCAGCGCGGCACCGCCAGTAAGCGTAGGCGAGCGCCGAAAACCGGCCTGAACCCGATCACCACAACAACCGATCGCATGAAAGAAACGCTCAAACCCGGACTGACGCACCGCCACCAGTTCAGGATCCCGGTGGAGAAAACCGTTCCACACCTCTATCCGGAATCGGACATGTTCCGGGAGATGCCGGAAGTGCTGGCCACGGGGTTCATGGTTGGCTTGATGGAATGGGCCTGCATCGAACTGCTACGCCCGCATCTGGACTGGCCGCGCGAGCAGTCGCTGGGCACGCATGTGGACTTCTCGCACCTCGCGGCCACGCCGCCCGGGTTCACGGTGACAGTCGATGTGCGCTTGGAGTCGGTCGAGGGACGCACGCTGACCTTCTCGGTGGTGGCGCACGACGGCGTCGACAAGATTTCCGAGGGGCGTCACCAGCGCGTGGTCATCGATGCGCAGCGGTTCCACGCAAAGGTTGCGGCCAAGGCTGGGGGCAAGTCCTAGACGGGCTTGGGGAATTTCCCGATGGGCCGGGCCTTGTCCCGGATTTAGGCTTGGACGCAATCCGGCCGTAAACACCGTAGAAATGCCGCCTGAACCGCCTTTTTCCACTGCCCGCCTGCCTGGCGTGGTCTCCCGTTTGCCGGCCAACCTCGCCTTGGCCGCGGGCTATTTCGCCGCCGGCCTCGGCTGCCTTCAGTTCTCGCCGATTCACCCGCTTGCGAGCACCCTCTGGGCGCCGGCGGGCCTTGCCCTCGCCTGCCTGCTGAGAGCCGGGCTGCAACTGCTCCCGGGCATCTGGCTCGGTGCCTTCCTGATCGCATGGTGGGCCTCGACCGACCCTCTGCTCGCCGCGGCCGTCGCCAGTGGAAACATGCTTGGCGCGTGGGTGGCAGCCTGGTCGCTCACACGCCTGGCGCAGTTCGACAGCGGACTTGGGCGTCTGCAAGACGTTACCGCGCTGCTGGTGTTCGGTGCGCTTGGCGCGCCCGCCGTCGCCGCCGCGGCTCGCACTGCCGCCCTTTTCGCCCTTGCAGGCATTCGGTCTGAAGATGCGCCGCTTGCGTTCTTGTTCTCCTGGTTCGGCGACGCCGTCGGCGTTCTCCTCGTCACGCCCCTGCTGCTCTGTCTGCCGGGCCGCTTGCGCGGACTGCGCCTGCGCCCCGCGATCGAGCCGATCTTGTTGCTCGCCGCACAACTCGCGATTGCAGCGGCTATCTTCTCCGGCTATGCCGAGCGAATGCTCCACGCCGCGCGACTGAACTACTTCCTGCTGCCTTTCGCGCTGGTGCTCGCGCTGCGTCACAGCCTGCCGTTCACCGCTGTGTCGAACGTGCTGCTATTTGCATTTGCGACTGCAGCCACCAGCCTCGGCTACGGCCCGTTCGCCGCTTCGGGCACTGCCGGCGGGCTGCTCCAACTGCAACTGATGCTAAGCGTGTTTGCCTGCATCACCCTGGTCACCAACGCGGTCAGCATGGAGCGCGCCCGCGCACTATCGCTCGCGAGCGACAATCTCGAACGCTTCCGGGAACTGAGCGAGCTGTCCGCGGACTGGTTCTGGGAACAGGATGAGCACCTGCGATTCACCCACGTCTCTGGCGGCTTTCGCGCCCGAGGGCGCGGCAGCAAGGGCGACGGCGATCTGCTGGGCAAGACGCGCTGGGAAATCCTGCCCCAGGAGCGCACCGACATCGACTGGCAGGATCACCGCCGCCGGCTGGAAGCGCGCGAAGCGTTCGACATCACCTTCCGCTGGACCGGCGATGACGGATCGGTGGCCTACCACCAGGTCATTGGCCGGCCCATTTTTTCCGCGGACGGCAGCTTCGTCGGCTATCGGGGCACCGGCCGCGACGTCACCGCGGAGAAGACCGCCGAACAGGCCCTGCGACAGAGCGAAGCCCGGTTCAGGGACCTTACCGCGCTCTCGTCTGACTGGTACTGGGAGCAGGATCCGGAACTGCGCTTCACCTTCGTGTCCGGCACGGTGGAGGACAAAACCGGTCTTCCGGCAAAACTCCGACTGGGCCTGCGTCGCTGGGAAATCGCCGGCCTCGTGTTTGACCCGCATGAACTCGAACGACATAAGGCCGCCCTCGCCGCGCGCCAGCCGTTCCAGAACTTCGTGTTCCGGCGCGTGGCGCCAAACGGCCAGGAAACCTGGATCTCGACCAGCGGCAAACCCTTCTACGACGCGTCCGGGCAGTTTGCCGGCTACCGCGGCATCGGCCGGGATATCACCCGCGCATACACGGCCGAGCACAAGCTGCAGGAGGAGCGGCGCTTCTTCGAGTCGGTACTCAACGCGATCGCCAGTCCGATCGTGGTCAAGGACGAAGGCCATCGCTTCCTTGCCTTCAACGAGGCGGCAGTCGCGTTTCTCGGCCAGCCCGCCGAGGCGATGATCGGCAAAACGGACTTCGACCTCTTTTCGGAGGAGCGCGCGCGTTTCCTGCAGCACACCGACGACATGGCCCTCGCGTCGCCCGGCGAGGCGGTCGAATACGAAAGCAACTACCGGGTCGCAGGCCAAGATCGTTCCATGCTGGTCCGCAAGGCCGCGCTGTCACGGCCGGGCGGCCGCCGGGTGCTCGTGCTGGTGATGACCGACCTGACCGACCGTAAGGCTGCCGAGGACGCGTTGCGCGCCAGCGAGCGCCGCTTCCGCGACATCGCGGAGGTGGCCGGCGAGTTCGTCTGGGAGAACGACTGCGCGGGCCGCTTCACCTATCTTTCGCCCACCGTGACCAATGTACTCGGCTACCAGGCAAGCGAGCTCACCGGCCGGACCGCCGCCGAGTTCATGCCGCCGGGCGAAGTGGATCGCGTGCGCGCATGGCTGAACGAGAACATGTCGGCGGACGGCCTGTTCAAGGGACTGGAACATCGGTTCATCGCCCGCTCCGGCGAAGTGCTGTGGCTGCAGATCAACGGCATCGCCACCTGGGATGCCGAAGGCCGGCGCACCGGACACCGCGGCACCTGTCGCGACATAACCCAGGTCAAACGCTCGGAGGCGCGCATCAGCTACCTGGCCACGCGCGACCCCCTTACCGAGCTGCCCAACCGCCTGCTGTTCAACGACCGTCTAGAGCAGGGCGTCATCAGCGCGCGCCGCGCGGGCGATGCGCTCGGCGTGCTGTTCATCGACCTCGACCGCTTCAAGAACATCAACGACTCGCTCGGCCACCATGTGGGCGACCAGCTGCTGAAGGAAGTGGCGCAGCGCATGGCAGCCTGCATCCGCAGCGGCGACACTCTCGCGCGTCTTGGCGGGGATGAATTCGTGATCGCCCTCGAGCAGCTGCGGCGGGCGGAAGACGCGGGGCAGATTGCCACCAAGATCGTCGAAGCGTTGTCGCGCCCGGTGGAAGCCGGCGGTCATGCGCTCAATACCTCCTGCTCGATCGGCATCAGCATTTTTCCCAACGACGGCGATGACGGTCAGACGCTGATGAAGAACGCCGACACGGCGATGTATCACGCCAAGGAAAAGGGCCGGAACAACTTCCAGTTCTTCTCGCCCGACATGAACGTGCGCGCGGTCGAGCGCCACAAGCTGGAGGTCGCGCTGCGCCAGGCGCTCGATTCCGACCAGTTCTCCCTGCTCTACCAGCCGCAGGTCGCGCTTGAATCCGGCCGCATCGTCGCCGCCGAGGCGTTGATCCGCTGGCAGCATCCGCAGCGCGGGCTGGTGCCGCCGGGCGCCTTCATCGCGGTGGCCGAGGAATCGGGACTCATCGAGCCGATCGGGCGCTGGGTGCTCAGGCAGGCCTGCGCCCAGGCGCAGGCCTGGAACGCGCGCGGCGGCGATCCAATCCGGGTGGCCGTCAATATCTCGGCGCGGCAGCTGCTCGACCCCAAGCAGTTTCTCGCCTACGTGCAGCAGGTGCTGGACGAAACCGGCCTCGATCCGCGCAGCCTCGAGCTGGAAATGACCGAGTCGCTGCTGCTCGCGAACGTCGAGGACAATGCGGCGGTGTTCAGGAAGCTCGGCAAACTGGGCGTGCACATCGCTGTGGACGATTTCGGCACCGGCTACTCTTCGCTCGCCTACCTCAAGCAACTGCCGATCGACACGCTGAAGGTCGACCGCACTTTCGTGCGCGACCTGGAAACCGATCCTGACGACGCTGCCATCGTTTCGGCGATCATCGCCATGGCCCACAGCCTCAAGCTAAGGGTTACCGCCGAGGGGGTCGAGACCTCTGGTCAGTTACAAGCCCTGCGGCTCCTTCGTTGCGACCAGTATCAGGGTTACCTGTTCGCCCGGCCGATGACCGCGGAAGAACTGAGTGCGAGGCTCCGGAACAAGGGTCACGTCAGGCTAGCGCACTAGCGAGCGCATCGCGCCTTCCAGACCCTCCAGTGTCAGCGCGAACATCCGCCCCTCCATGAGCTTACCGATCATCCCGATCGATTCGTAGTAGCGCCAGCGCTCCTCCGGCACCGGATTGAGCCAAGCCGCCTTCGGGTAAGTCTGCAGCAGGCGCTGCATCCACACCGCGCCCGCCTCCTCGTTGTGATGCTCGATGCTGCCGCCGGGATAGGCGATTTCGTAGGGGCTCATCGTCGCGTCGCCGACGAATACCAGCTTGTAGTCGTGGCCATATTTGTGCAGCACATCCATCAACGGCGTGCGCTCGCTGTTGCGACGGCGGCTGTCCTTCCACACGCTCTCGTACACGCAGTTGTGGAAATAGAAGTATTCCAGGTGCTTGAACTCGGTGCGCGCGGCGGAGAACAGCTCTTCGCACACCCGCACATGGTCTTCCATCGACCCGCCGATATCAAGAAACAGCAGCACCTTCACCGCGTTGTGCCGCTCCGGCACCATCTTGATGTCGAGATAGCCGGCGTTGCGCGCCGTGGAGCGGATGGTATCGTCCATGTCCAGCTCCTCCGCCGCCCCCTCGCGGGCAAAGCGGCGCAGCCGCTTGAGCGCCACCTTGATGTTGCGCGTGCCCAGTTCGACCGTGTCGTCGAGGTTGCGGAACTCGCGCCGGTCCCAGACCTTGACCGCGCGCCGGTTTCGCGAGCCTTCCTGCCCAATACGCACGCCTTCCGGATTGAAACCATAGGCGCCGAACGGCGAGGTGCCGGCGGTGCCGATCCACTTCGAGCCGCCCTGGTGGCGGCCGCGCTGTTCCTCCAGCCGCTTCTTCAATGTCTCCATCAGCTTTTCCCAGCCGCCGAGCGCCTCGATCTGGCGTTTTTCCTCATCGGACAGGTTGAGTTCGGCCATGCGCTTCAGCCACTCGGCGGGAATCTCGGTGAACAGCGCGTCCGGCAGGCTCTCGATGCCGTTGAAATAGGCGGCGAACACCCGGTCGAAGCGATCGTAGTGCGCCTCGTTCTTGACCAGCGTCACCCGCGCCAGATGGTAGAAGTCGTCGACGCTGGCGGAGGCCACATGCGCGCGCATCGCCTCCATCAGCATCAGGTATTCCTTCAGCGAGGCCGGCACCCCGCCTTCGCGCAGCTTGAAGAAGAATTCGGTCAGCACATCGAATCCGTGTTCACCACAGAGACACAGAGGACACAGAGAAAGGCAAGACAATCATTACGCGGGCGGGCCGGTGAAAGGTCAAACGATCCGGATGAGGAATCCCGGCTTCGTTTCGCTCTTCTCTGTGTACTCTGTGTCTCTGTGGTGAGAACAAGACTTACCTTGCCCGCCGCGACATGAACACCAGCCGCTCGAACAGGTGCACGTCCTGCTCGTTCTTGAGCAGCGCGCCGTGCAGCGGCGGGATGATCTTGTGGCTGTCTTCGGCGCGCAGCGCCTCGGGCGGAATATCTTCCGCGACCAGCAGCTTCAGCCAGTCGAGCAGCTCGGAAGTCGACGGTTTTTTCTTGAGCCCCGGCACTTCGCGAATCTCGAAGAAGGCCTCCAGCGCCTCGCGCAGCAGCGTGCGCTTGAGCCCCGGGAAATGCACGTCGACGATGCTCTGCATCGTGTCCTTGTCCGGAAACCGGATGTAGTGAAAGAAGCAGCGGCGCAGAAAGGCGTCCGGCAGCTCTTTCTCGTTGTTGCTGGTGATAATGATGGTGGGCCGGTGCCTGGCCTTCACCAGCTGCTGCGTCTCGTAAACATAGAATTCCATGCGGTCGAGCTCGCGCAGCAGGTCGTTGGGAAACTCGATGTCCGCCTTGTCGATCTCGTCGATCAGCACCACCGCCGGCGACTCCGACTCGAAGGCCTCCCACAGCGGGCCGCGCACGATGTAGTTGCGGATGTCGTGCACCCGGTCGTCGCCGAGCTGCGAATCGCGCAGCCGCGATACCGCATCGTACTCGTACAGACCCTGCTGCGCCTTCGAGGTCGACTTGATGTGCCATTGCACCAGCGGGCGCTGCAGCGCCTTGGCCACCTCGATCGCCAGCATCGTCTTGCCGGTGCCCGGCTCGCCCTTGATCAGCAGCGGACGCTCCAGCGTGACCGCCGCGTTGACCGCCATCTTCAGATCGTCGGTGGCGACGTAAGAATCGGTTCCGGTGAATTTCATTTGGGTTTCTTGGAGAAATCGGCGTTCACCCGATTATACGGGCCGCACCACTCAGCCGGCCTCGCGCGACCAGTAGTCCGGCTGCGCGTAGAGCGTCTTCAGGTGCTCGATGAACAGGCGCACCTTGGCCGGCACGTGGCGCTGCTGAGGATAGACAGCCATGATGTCGTAGTGCGGCAGCGCGTAGTCGTCCAGCACCGTGACCAGCTCGCCGCTCGACAGTTCGCGCTGGATCTCCCAGGTCGAGCGCCAGGCGAGCCCCAGCCCCTCCAGCGACCAGCGGTGCAGCAGCTCGCCGTCGTTACAGTCGAGATTGCCAGCCACCCGAATGGTGACCCCCTTGCCGCCCTGCTGAAAGTACCAGCCTCGCTGCTGGCCGCCCTGCAGGTTGAAGGCGAGACAGTTGTGGCGCGCCAGGTCGTCCAGCGTCTCGGGACGCCCCCGGCGCGCAAGATAGGACGGGCTCGCGCACACCACCCGGCGGTTGGCGGCCAGCTTGATCGCCACGAACGACGGGTCGATCGCGCCGCCGATGCGAATGCCGAAGTCGTAGCCTTCGCGCACCAGGTCCACCACGCGGTCGGTCAGGTTGAACGAGATGCGCAGCTCCGGATTCTCGGCAATGAACGCGGAGGCGTGCCGCGCCACGTGCTTGCGGCCGAAAGCCGCCGGCGCCGAGACGATCAGATGCCCGGTCACCTTGCGCCGGCCCTCGCTGACCAGCCGCTCCGCTTCCTGCAGATCGGCGAGCAGTTTTCTGCAATGATCGAGAAAAACCACGCCCTGCTGGGTGACCGACAGATGCCGGGTGGACCGATGCAGCAGCTTCACGCCAAGCCGCTTCTCCAGCGCGTCGATGCGTCGGCCCATCATCACCGGCGTGACGCCCTCGCGCAGCGCCGCGGCGGTCAGCGTGCCTGCTTCAGTGGCGGCAACAAAGGCTTCTATTTCTTTCAACTTATTCATAAAAATAGACTTTTCGAGATTTCCATACTTTTTGTACAGTAAATAACGAGAGAATGTCGTCTTATCATTCTTTTTAGTTAAGTCTATGGTGTCGGCTAACGCCGAGCAAACCAACAATCTGTACCGAAGGAGGAGAACGCCATGGCAAAGATGAGAGCAATCGACGCGGCAGTGCTGGTAATGGAGCGCGAAGGCGTGACCCACGCCTTCGGCGTGCCGGGCGCCGCCATCAATCCGCTCTATTCGGCGATGCAGCGCCGAAACAGCATCACCCACATCCTGGCCCGCCACGTCGAGGGCGCCTCCCACATGGCCGAGGGCTACACCCGCGCAGTCGCAGGCAACATCGGCGTGTGCATCGGCACCTCGGGCCCGGCCGGCACCGACATGATCACCGGCCTGTATTCGGCATCGGCCGACTCGATCCCCATCCTGTGCATCACCGGCCAGGCGCCGCGCGCCCGGCTGTACAAGGAAGACTTCCAGGCGGTGGACATCGAATCCATCGCCAAGCCGGTCGCCAAGTGGGCGGTCACGGTGCGCGAGCCGGCGCAGGTGCCGCGCACCTTCCAGCAGGCCTTTCACCTGATGCGCTCCGGCCGGCCGGGCCCGGTGCTGATCGACCTGCCCTTCGACGTGCAGATGGCCGAGATCGAATTCGACATCGAGACCTACCATCCGCTGCCGGTGTACAAGCCCGCCGCGACCCGCGCCCAGATCGAGAAGGCGCTCATGATGCTGAACGAAGCGGCCAAGCCGCTGATCGTCGCCGGCGGCGGCATCATCAACGCCGACGCGTCCGATCTGCTGGTGCAGTTTGCCGAGATCACCAACACGCCTGTAATTCCCACCCTGATGGGCTGGGGCTCGATTCCGGACGATCACAAGCTGATGGTCGGCATGTGCGGGCTGCAGACCTCGCACCGCTACGGCAACGCCAACCTGCTGGCGTCGGACTTCGTGCTCGGCATCGGCAACCGCTGGGCCAATCGTCACACCGGCTCGATCGAGGTCTACACCAAGGGCCGCAAGTTCGTGCACGTGGATATCGAGCCGACCCAGATCGGCAGGGTGTTCGGCCCGGACTACGGCATCGTGTCCGACGCGAAAGCGGCGCTCGAACTGTTCGTCCAAGTCGCGCGGGAATGGAAAGCCGCCGGCAAGCTGCGCGACCACGCGCAGTGGGCCGCCGAATGCCTCGGGCGCAAGCGCTCGCATGACTTCCACCGGAAGACCAACTACGAGAACGTGCCGATGAAGCCGCAGCGTGTCTACCAGTGCATGAACAATGCATTCGGGCGCGACGCCTGCTACGTCAGCACCATCGGCCTGTCGCAGATCGCCGCCGCGCAGTTTCTGCATGTGTTCAAGCCGCGCCACTGGATCAATTGCGGCCAGGCCGGCCCGCTCGGCTGGACCGTTCCGGCGGCGCTCGGGGTCGTGGCCGCCGACCCGACGCGCAAGGTGGTCGCCCTGTCCGGCGACTACGACTTCCAGTTCCTGATCGAGGAGCTGGCGGTCGGCGCGCAGTTCAAGCTGCCTTATCTGCACATCGTGGTGAACAATTCCTACCTCGGGCTGATCCGCCAGGCGCAGCGCGGCTTCGAGATGGACTACGCGGTGCAGCTGTCCTTCGACAACATCAACATGACCGAGAAGGACGTTTCCCGCGGCTACGGCGTCGACCACATCAAGGTGGCTGAAGGCCTGGGCTGCAAGGCAATCCGCGTCTACAAGCAGGAAGAGATCGATCCCGCCATCGAGCAGGCCTACAAATGGATGGCCGAATACCGCGTGCCGGTCGTGGTCGAGATCATTCTGGAGCGCGTCACCAACATCTCGATGGGCACCGAAATCGACCAGATCAAGGAATTCGAGGAAGTGGCGCGGGACGCCGCCGACGCGCCCAACATGGCCACGCTGATGCTCGACTGAGCCACTCTTCGCTGATTACCGCCGCCGGCCGCGGAGATTCCCGCCGCCGGCGGCGGATATAATCCGCAGAGCCTTTACAACAATAACGCGCGGGCCTCGAAGCCGGCCGCCGGCACCCTCGGACTGGCCGAGCAACCCACAGCGCCCGCCGCACGACACCGGAGGACATCCGCAATGCCAAGACTGAACGCCAATCTTTCGATGATGTTCGGGGAGCATGAATTCCTCGACCGCTTCGACGCCGCGGCCAAGGCCGGCTTCAAGGGCGTCGAGTTCCTGTTCCCGTATGCGTTCGACAAGGCGCAGATCGCCGAGAGGCTCTCGAAGAACAAGCTTGAAATGGTGCTGTTCAACATGCCACCGGGCAACTGGGACGCGGGCGACCGCGGCATGGCCTGCGACCCGGGACGCGTCGCGGAATTCCAGGAAGGCGTCGGCAAGGCGCTGGACTACCCTAAAGCACGCAACTGCCGGCAACTTCCCGTCATGGCCGGCCTGAAGCCCCGCGACGCAGGCGACGAAAAAATGCGCGAAACCTATATCGCCAACCTGCAGTTCGCCGGCAAGGAGCTCGCCAAGCACGGCATCAGCCTGCTGATCGAGGCGATCAACACCCGCGATATTCCGGGCTTCTATCTCAACACCTCGGCGCAGGCTTTCGACATCATGCATTACGCCAACGTGCCGAACCTCAAGTTCCAGTACGACATCTATCACATGCAGATCATGGAAGGCGATCTCGCGCCGACCATCGAAAAGCACCTCGGCAAGATCGGCCACATGCAGCTCGCCGACACCCCCGGCCGTCACGAGCCCGGCACCGGCGAAATCAACTACGACTTCCTGCTCAAGTTCATCGACAAGGTCGGTTACAAGGGCTGGATCGGGTGCGAATACAAGCCGGCGGGCAAGACCGAAGACGGTCTCGGCTGGACGAAGAAGTATCTGTAGGAAGATCCTTTCACCACAGAGCCACAGAGGCACAGAGAAAAACACTGCCTCAAGAGATCAAGCCCAACTTCGACCCATGGGTTGAGCCGTTGCAGGCGAGCGAACGCGTTCCCGATCAGGTCTTCTCTGTGCCTCTGTGTCTCTGTGGCAACTCAGTACGCCAAAGAATAGGGAGAACGACATGAACATCGGATTCATCGGACTGGGCATCATGGGCAAGCCGATGGCGGCCCATCTGATCAAGGGCGGCCATACGCTGTTTCTCAACTCGCGCAGCGGCGTGCCGGACGAGCTTGCCAAGGCCGGCGGCACCGCCTGCAAGTCGCCGAAAGAAGTGGCGCAAAAGGCCGACGTCATCATCACCATGGTGCCGGACACGCCGGACGTCGAGAAGGTGCTGTTCGCCGACGACGGCGTCGCCGCCGGCCTGTCGAAGGGCAAGATCGTTGTCGACATGAGCTCGATTTCGCCGATCGAGACCAAGACCTTCGCCGAGAAGATCCGCAAGCTCGGCGCCGACTACGTCGATGCGCCGGTGTCCGGCGGACAGGTCGGCGCCGAGAACGCCACACTCACCATCATGGTCGGCGCCGCCGACAAGACCTTCGACAAGGTCAAGCCGCTGTTCGAGCTGATGGGCAAGAACATCACCCTGGTCGGCGACGTGGGCGCGGGGCAAACCACCAAGGTTGCCAACCAGATCATCGTCGCGCTCAACATCGAGGCAGTCGGCGAGGCGCTGCTGTTCGCTTCGAAAGCGGGCGTCGACCCGGCCCGCGTCCGCCAGGCGCTGATGGGGGGCTTCGCCTCGTCGAAGGTGCTCGAAATTCACGGAGAGCGCATGATCAAGCGCACCTTCAACCCTGGCTTTCGAATCGAGCTGCACCAGAAGGACCTGAACCTGGCGCTGTCGTCGGCGCGCGCGCTGAAGATGAGCCTGCCCAACACCGCCACCGCCCAGGAGCTGTTCAGCGCCTGCCAGGCACAGGGCGGCGGCAAATGGGACCACTCCGGCATGGTGCAGGCGCTGGAAGCGCTGGCCAACCACAAGGTTGCGAAGTAGCTGTTGACTGCGATTTACCACAGAGACACAGAGGGCACAGAGAACGGCATCAAGAGAAAGAGAGAAAAATGATCGAACGCACACGGCAGGCTTGTCCACGCGTGCAATCCGCCAGGCTCTCAACTCTTAGCGTGTTCTTCTCTGTGCCCTCTGTGCCTCTGTGGTAAACAAGCTCTTCCCTTCTGCCTCCCGCCAGAGCGACCAATGATCGAAGACCCGCGCAAGCTGCTTGAATCGATGTTCGACGCCGCGATCAAGGCGGCGCTGCCGCAGAAGTCGCTGCGCAAGTTCCTGCCGGAGCCGCCCAGGGGCCGCACCATTGTCGTCGGCTGCGGCAAGGCCGCGGCAGCCATGGCCAAGGCGGTGGAAAGCCGCTGGAACGGGCCGCTGGAAGGCCTGGTCGTCACGCGCTACGGTCACCGGGTCAAGACCCGGAAGATCGAAGTGGTGGAAGCCGCGCATCCGGTGCCGGACATGGCCGGCCGCGAGGCCGCCGAGCGCATCCTGCAGATGGTGCGCGGCCTGAGCGCCGACGACCTGGTGCTGTTTCTGGTTTCCGGCGGCGGCTCGGCCCTGCTCACCCTGCCCGCGCCGGGCATCACCCTCGCCGACAAACAGGCGATCAACCGCGCACTGCTGAAGAGCGGGGCCAACATCACCGAGATGAACTGCGTGCGCAAGCATCTTTCGGCGGTCAAGGGCGGGCGGCTGGCAGCGGCCGCTCATCCGGCACGGGTAGTCACGCAGGCGATCTCGGATATTCCCGGCGATGATCCGGCAGTAATCGCCTCCGGGCCGACGGTGGCCGACGTCACGACCTTCGCCGATGCCCGCGCCATTCTGCGCAAGTACCGCATCACCGAGCCGGGCTCGGTGGTCGCGCACCTCGAAGCGGCGGCCGAGGAGACGCCCAAACCCGGCGACCCGCGGCTCGCCAACACCGAATTGCGCATGATTGCCACGCCGCAGATGTCGCTGGAGGCAGCGGCCAGGGTTGCCCGCCGCGCCGGCGTAAAGCCGCTGATACTCGGCGATGCGATCGAAGGCGAGGCGCGCGAGGTGGCGCGCGTGCACGCCGGCATCACCCGCCAGGTGCTGCGCCATGGCCAGCCGGTCAAGGCGCCCTGCGTGCTGCTCTCCGGCGGCGAAACCACCGTCACCGTGCACGGCCACGGACGCGGCGGGCGTAACGTCGAGTTCCTGCTGGCGCTAACGGTCGCTCTGGAGGGCGCGCCCGACGTGTGGGCGCTGGCCGGCGACACAGACGGTATCGACGGCACCGAAGACAACGCCGGCGCCGTGGTCACGCCCGATGCCCTGTCGCGCGCGGCCGCCGCAGGCATGGACGCCAAGGCGATGCTTGCCGATAATGACGGCTACAGTTTCTTTTCCGGATTGGGCGATCTCGTCGTCACCGGGCCGACGCTCACCAACGTGAACGACTTTCGCGCGATCCTGATTCTCTAGGAACCGTC
The DNA here is from genome assembly GCA_937983055.1 of uncultured Pseudomonadota bacterium. GTDB lineage: Bacteria > Pseudomonadota > Gammaproteobacteria > Burkholderiales > Eutrophovitaceae > CALJLA01. Next base: position 3,124 of record CALJLA010000284.1, on the reverse strand, counting down.
ATGGGCAAACCCGAAGCCTTCCCGTCGGAAACGGTCCGGCCCACCATCAGCAAACAGGCGCTCGTCGACCGGCTGTCGGCGGTGCTCCCCAAAACATCGCTGCTGCACGCGCCGGAAGATCTCAAGCCGTTCGAGTGCGACGGGCTCACCGCGTACCGGAAGGTGCCGCTCGCGGTCGCGCTGCCGGAAGACGAGGCGCAGATCCGCGCAGTGCTGAAGATCTGCCACGAAGGCCGCGTGCCGGTGGTGTTTCGCGGCGCCGGCACCGGACTCTCCGGCGGCGCCCTGCCGTACGAGCACGGCCTGCTGCTCGGGCTTTCCAAGCTCAAGCGTATTCTCGAAATCGATCCGCTGGCCCGCGTCGCGCGGGTGCAGCCCGGTGTGCGCAACGCGGCGATCTCCGAGGCGGCCGCCGCTTACGGACTGTATTACGCGCCGGATCCGGCCAGCCATGTCGCCTGTTCGATCGTCGGCAACGTCGCCGAGAACTCCGGCGGCGTCCATGGCCTGAAGTACGGACTGACCGTACACAACATCATCAGGCTGCGCTTCATTACCGTCGACGGCACGCTGATGGAGCTGGGCGGCGATGGCCTGGACAGCGCCGGCTACGACCTGCTCGCGCTGGCGACCGGGTCGGAGGGGCTTCTCGGCGTGGTAACCGAGATCACGGTCAAACTGCTGCCCAAGCCGGTGAAGGCCCAGGTGGTGCTCGCCGCATTCGACGACATCGAAAAGGCCGGCCGCGCCGTGGGCGACATCATTGCCGCCGGCATCGTGCCCGCCGGGCTGGAGATGATGGACCAGAAGGCGACCGCCGCGGTCGAGCAGTTCGTGCGCGCCGGCTATCCGCTCGACGCGCAGGCCATCCTGCTGTGCGAATCGGACGGCACCGAAGAAGAAGTCGCCGCCGAGATCGCCCGCGTCACCGAAGTACTCAAGACTGCCGGCGCCACCGAAATTCGCGTCTCGCGCGACGAGGCGGAGCGGCTCAGGTTTTGGGCCGGCCGCAAGGCCGCGTTCCCTGCAGTGGGCCGCATCCTGCCCGATTACTTCTGCATGGACGGCACCATCCCGAAGAAGCAGCTGCCGCTGGTGCTCAAGCGCATCGCCGAGCTGTCTGATCGGTTCAACCTGCAGTGCGCCAACGTTTTTCACGCCGGCGACGGCAACCTGCACCCGCTGATCATGTTCGACGCCAACGACGACGCCCAGTTGAAGCGCGCCGAGGAATACGGCGCCGCGATTCTCGAACTGTGTGTCGAAGTCGGCGGCACCATCACCGGCGAGCACGGCGTCGGCGTCGAGAAAATCAACCAGATGTGCGTGCAGTTCCGTACGGCGGAGCTGAATGCCTTTCACTCGGTCAAGCACGCCTTCGACGAGTTCGGCCTGCTCAACCCGGGCAAGGCGGTGCCGACGCTTCAGCGCTGCGCCGAATTTGGCGCGATGCATGTGCATCGAGGCCAGGAGAAGTTTCCGGACCTGCCGCGGTTCTGAGAGCATTTTTTCAACCACAGAGGCACAGAGGCACAGAGAACACAGAGAAGAAACCACACCGAAACCATCGAAGCCTTGTCCGCAAGTCTGGGCTTCGACCGCAACCAGCCGCACCGTGCCAGGAAGAAGCCGTTCTCTGTGTACTCTGTGTTCTCTGTGCCTCCGTGTTAGAAGCAAAGTGTCCGAAACCATCCAGCCCTTCCAGGAACAGATCAAGGCGGCCGCCGCGACGCGCCGGCCGCTGCGCATCCGCGGCAGTGGCAGCAAGGATTTCTACGGCGTGCGCCTCGAGGGCGAGATCCTCGACACGCGCGCCCATACGGGCATCGTTGAGTACGAACCGACCGAACTGGTACTGACGGCCCGTGCCGGCACACCGCTCGCCGAGATTGAGCACGCACTGGCACAGCGCGGGCAAATGCTCGCCTTCGAGCCGCCGCATTTCGGCGACGGCGCCACCTTCGGCGGCTGCATTGCGGCTGGATTTTCCGGGCCGCGGCGTGCGGCGGCCGGTGCCGCGCGCGATTTCGTGCTCGGCGTGCGCATGCTCAATGCCGCGGGTGAGGATCTGCGCTTTGGCGGCCAGGTGATGAAGAACGTGGCCGGCTACGATCTGTCCCGGCTGATGGCGGGCTCGTTCGGCACCCTCGGCCTGCTGCTTGAGATTTCGGTCAAGGTGCTGCCGCGGCCGCAACGCGAACGCACGCTGCGCCTGGCAATGACGGAAGAAAAGGCGATCGAGCAGGTCAACCGCTGGGCCGGCGAGCCGCTGCCGATCTCTGCCACCTGCCTGGTGGACGGCGCGGTGTATGTGCGCCTGTCCGGTGCCGAGCCGGCGGTGGAGGCCGCCCGCGCACGCATCGGCGGCGACGACGTCGAGGATGCGGGGTTCTGGCGCACTGTTCGGGAACAGGCGCACCCATTCTTCGCCAGCGCCGACAACCTCTGGCGGCTGTCGATCCGCTCTACCGTCGGCCCGCTCAACCTCGGGCCCACGCTGATCGAATGGAACGGCAGCCTGCGCTGGGTCGCGGCGGCGCTGAGTCCGAAGAAAGTGCATGAAATGGCGCAGAAAGCAGGTGGCCACGCGACGCTGTTTCGCGCGCAGGACAAGTCCGGCGGCATCCAGCAGTTCTCGCCCGAGTTGCTCGCATTGCACAAACGCCTCAAGCAGGCGCTCGACCCCGAGGGCCTGTTCGGCCCGGGCCGCATTCATCCGGAGTTTTGAAGAACTGAGTTCGCCACACAGACACAGAGGCACAGAGAAATCAAAGGCTCAATGGTCATGAAACAGAGCGAGTTCTGCCGGGTGCTGGATTGAATCATCGATATTCTTCTTATCGTGCCGCATCGTTTTTCTCTGTGCCTCTGTGTCTCTGTGGTTGACCCGCATTCATGAAGACCCAGCTTGCCGAGCACATTCGCAACACCCCGGAAGGCAAAGAGGCCGACCAGATCCTGCGCGCCTGCGTGCACTGCGGTTTCTGCACCGCAACCTGCCCGACCTATCAACTGCTCGGCGACGAACTCGACAGTCCGCGCGGGCGCATCTATCTGATGAAGGAGATGCTCGCAGGCAACGCGGTCAGCTGGTGATGGAGCGGGATTAGTTTTGGGGTGGCTA
>CALJLA010000283.1 GCA_937983055.1 uncultured Pseudomonadota bacterium | reverse complement strand
GACCGGCGCCTCCGGCTTCCCCTATTGCGTACGCCTGCTCGAATGTCTGCTGGGGGCCGGCACCCGGGTATGGTTGCTGTATTCGCAGGTAGCCCAGGTCGTGGCCCGGCAGGAAATGGATCTGCAACTGGCCAAGCGGGCGCCCGACGCGGAGCAGTTTTTCGCCGAGCGGTTCGGCGCCGGGCCGGGCCAGTTGCGCGCCTTCGGGCGCGAGGAATGGTTCGCACCGCCGGCCTCCGGCTCGAACCCCGCGGACGCCATGGTGATCTGCCCTTGCTCGATGGGCTCTCTGGCGGCGATTGCCGCCGGGCTGGCCGACACGCTGATCGACCGCGGCGCCGACGTCATGCTCAAGGAAGGCCGGCGACTGGTCCTGGTGCCGCGCGAGACGCCGCTGTCGACCATTCATCTGGAAAACATGCTGCGCCTGGCGCGCGCCGGCGCGGTGATCCTGCCCGCGAATCCCGGCTTCTACCATCATCCGCGCCAGGTTTCCGATCTGGTGGATTTCGTCGTCGCCCGCGTGCTCGACCAGCTGGGAATCGCGCACCGGTTAATGCCCCGCTGGGGCGAGACCGGGCGCGGGGAGGAGGCATGAGCGCAGGCGCGCGCATTCCGATCTTTCCGCTGAATCTGGTGCTGATGCCCGGCGCCATGCTGCCGCTCAAGATTTTCGAGCAACGCTACCTCGATATGACGAAGGAATGCCTGCGCGACGGCACGCCATTCGGCGTGTGCCTGATCCGCGACGGAACCGAAGTCGGCGCGCCGGCCGAGCACGCGGAAGTCGGCTGCACCGCCACCATTGCCGACTGGGAAATGCCGCACATGGGTTTGTTTCATCTGCGTACCACCGGGCAGCAAGTGTTCCGCATCCGCGAACGCAGCATCCGACCCAGCGGACTGATCGAAGCCGACGTCGAATGGCTGGCCGACGAGTCCGAGATGGTTGACGCCGACACCCTTGGGCTGTGCCGGCGCATTCTCGGAGGCATTGTCGCCCGCGTCGGCCCCGGCATCTTCGCCGGACCCGCCCGCCTCGAGGATGCCCGCTGGATCAGCTACCGGCTGGCGGAGCTGCTGCCGGTGCCGGCCCCGGACAAACAGTCACTGCTGGAGGAGCGAATCGACGCGCTGCGGCTCGCCCGGCTCGCCGCACTGCTCCGCAGCCGCTGAGCCGAGCCGCGCCAGGATCACGCGCACCGGGGCCGGGATGGCACCGCGCACCGCCGCCTCCAGCGGCAGCCACGCGCGGCCCGGCATGCCCAGCGTCTGCACCCGTCGCGTTACCCGGCACAGCAGCGGCGCGATGTCGAGCTGGTAATGGGTAAAGCCGTGTTTCAGCGGCGGCAGGGGTAAACACGTACCCAGCTCGACGCCATAGGCGGTCAGCGCCACGCGCGCGGCATCGTCGGTGTTCGTCACTTCAGGCAGGCTCCACAACCCGCCCCAGATGCCGGCGTCCGGCCGTTTCTCCAGCAGCACCTCGCGTTCATGCCACAGCACCAGCAGCGTGGTCTGCCGTCGCGGCAATACGCGTTTCGGGCGCGGCGTCGGCAGCGCAGCCACCCGCCCGGCGGCAAGTGCGCGGCACTGGGCCGACAGCGGACAGCGGTCGCAAGATGGGCGGCTGCGGGTGCACACGCCGGCCCCCAGGTCCATCAGGCCCTGGGTGTAGGCTTCGATCTCGCGCGCCGGCAGCAGCGATGCGCTGAGCGCCCACAATGCGCGCGCCACCGCGGGTTCCCCCGGGAAGCCCTCGACGGCAAAGCAGCGCGCCAGCACCCGTTTCACATTGCCGTCGAGAATCGGCCGGGCAGCGCCGAAGGCAAAAACCGCGATCGCGCCGGCGGTCGATTCACCCACGCCCGGCAGGGCGACGATGTCCTCGAAGCAGGCGGGGAAGGTGCCGCCGTGTCGCTGCACGATCGCGCGGGCGGCCCGGTGGAGATTGCGGGCGCGGGCGTAATAGCCCAACCCGCTCCACAGGGCGAGCACCTCGTCTTCCGAGGCAGCCGCCAGCGCCGTCACATCGGGAAAGCGCGCGACAAAGCGACGGTAGTACGGCAGCACGGTCGACACCTGCGTCTGCTGCAGCATGATCTCCGACAGCCAGATGCGGTAGGCGTCGCGCGTGCCCTGCCAGGGCAGATCGTGACGGCCATGGACCCGCTGCCAGTCGATCACGCGGCACGCGAACGCCGCGGCGCCTGCCCCCGACCGCGCCTGCGTCATCGGAACAGGTTGCGCAGGCGCTGCTTGAGTTCGTCCTGCGGCTTGGCGGGCGGCGCCCCCTGATCGCCGGGCGGCGCGGCACTCTCGCCTTCGGGCGGCGGCGCTTCGCCACCCAGCAGCTTGTCGGTGATCTGGCCTTCCAGCTTCTGCTTGAGCGCGTCTTTCTTGCGCTCCAGTCGTTCGCGCGCGTCTGCACCCACCGCACTGCCGAAGTCGAGCTTGTAGGTCAACGCATCCCAGGGCCCCGAGACCCGTACCGGCACGGTCAGGCCGGCCAGATCCTCAGCGCCGCGGCCGCCCTGGCCGCTGGCACTCGCCACCAGAGTAGCCTGCGTCGTGTAGTCAAGGGCACCGCGCCCGATATCGATCTCGCCGCCGCCCTTGAGCCGCAGGAACGGCGACTTCACCTCGAGGTCGTCGTTGCGCGCCTTGCCCTCGCGGATGGTAAAGCTCGCTGTCAGATCGGAGAAATCGGTTTGCTGCGTCGCCGTGGCCGCCGACTCGCTCACACGCCCGGCCGACAGCAGCGTCGACGCATTGCGCAGCGACTGGGCCAGGTTGATGCCCTTGATCGCGCCGTCGCGCAGCGCAAGCGCCGCGCTGCCGGACATCGACTGCCGGAGCGCGCTCACGGTCGTGCCGGTGGCCTGCAGATCGAGCGCCACGTTGCCGCGCCCGCTGAGTGGTTCCTTACCCATGGCATCGCGCAGCAGCGGCCCCACCGACACGCCAGTCAGCGTTTGCTTGACCGTGAATTCGTTCTGCCCGGCATCGACCGTGGCCCGGCCATCGATCGCCCCGTCGTACAGATTGGCGGCGATCGGGGCGAGCACCAGCCGGCCGTCCTTCGCGCTGACATCGATGCGCACATTCGCCGCCCTCACGCCGGCATAGGTGAGCCGACCCACGCGCAGGCTGCCGTCGAGGTGGAGCGCCTTCAGCGGCGACAGATCGAACGGCGATTCCTGCTCTTGCGGCTTGGCGTCCGGCTGGCCCCCGGGTGCGGCCCGGCCGCCGCGGTAACGGTCGGCATCGAGCTGGTCGACGGCAACATCGAACGTGTAGTAGGGGCGCGCAAAGCCCTGCAGGCCGAGCTTCGCCTGGATCTTGGATTGCTGGAACGACAGCGCCAGGTCGCTGTTCAGCTGTTCGGCCTTCAGGGCGGCCGTTGCTTTGCCGGCGATCGGCACGCTGGCCCGGCCCTGCGGCAGCGACGGCGCACGCAGGTCGAACTGGCCGCTCAGCGCGCTCAGTTCGAAGCGCTGCGTCTCGAGGTCGGCGGATACCGGCGTCGACACGCGCCCGCGGACACTTTGCTCCGCCTGCCGGCCATCGAGTTCCAGCACGACCTGCCCGATGCGAAGCGCACGCGCCGTACCCTGCACACCCGACAGGCGCAGCGACGCCTCCGCCGCCAGATCCGGCCCGGCCGCCTTCAACTGGGCGGACATCTGCTCGCCGCCTGCCGCCACCGGTGTAATCTCCAGGCGCGGCGCGCTGACGGCCAGCTCGAACGTGTTGGCGGCTTGCCGGCCGCGGGCGCTCATCGTCAGGCCTTCCAGGCGCACGTACTGGCGCTCAAGCGCCAGCGACAGGCGCGGCACGGCGAGCGCCGCCTCCGACAGGTCGACGTCGGCCACGCGCCCCTTCGCAGTTGCAGTGAACTTCTCCAGATCGAGCGCGTTGCCTTCCAGCGTCAGGCGCGGCGCCCGTACCTGCGCACTGAATCGTTCCTCGCCGAACTGTCCACCCACATCGATCTGCACCCCTTCCAGCGCGCTGCGCGCCGACGTCAGTTCGAGCGCCGCCGACAGCGTTGCCTCCAGCGCGCGCACGGCCGCCGCCTGACCGCGCACGGTGAGCTGCAAGGGTTTGACGGTGTAGCGCCCGGCAGTCCAGTCCGGTCGCAGAGCCCCACTGCCCTCGAGCGCAAGATCGAGCACCGGCGCGTCGGCCTTGATCTGCGCGGCCATGCGGAACGCGGTCTCCACGCCGGCGGCAACCCGACCGGTCGTGAGCGAGAGCGCACTGGCCACGACGCTGCGCCCGGCTGCTTCGTCAACGAAGGTCAGCGCCGCATCGGTGAGCCGCACACCTTCGATGTCCAGCTCGATGGGCGGTTTCGATTCGTCCCCTGCCTCGTCCGCCGCTTCAGCCGGCGCCGGCGCTTCGCGCGGCGCGAGCAGGTCGTCGATGTTGCGGGTGCCGTCCGCGCGTTGCACCAGCCGCGCCTGACGGCCGTCGACCACGATCTCGTCGACCACGACGCGCCCGCGCAGCAGCGGCAGCACCGCCAGCGCCACGCGCAAGTCCCGCACTTCGGCAAATGCCTGCTCCGAACCCGCTTCGGACAACGTGGTGGCGCCCAGACCAACGCCGATCTTGGGAAACACGGTCAGCCGCAGATCGCCGGCCAGCGTCAGGGTGCGGCCGGTCCTGTCGGCGACCAGCCGTTGCAGGTCCTCGCGATAATCGTTGGGATCGAAGGTAATCGCGATATAGACGAGCGCACCGGCGACCAGCACCAGCAGCGCGCCGAGCGCGATCAGTGCGTACTTCAATTGTTTCATCCGCTCTCCCTCTGTTGTGGTTCGCAGACGCCGCCCCGAATCAGACGCCCTTGCGCAGCAATGGTTCGACCGCGTCCGCCGGCAGCGGTTTGCTGAACAGGTAGCCCTGTGCCTGGTCGCACCCGCAGCGACGCAGAAACTCGAGCTGGACCAGCGTCTCGACGCCCTCGGCGGTCACCTGCAGATCGAGGCTGTGCCCGAGCTGCACGATCGCCTGCACAATGGTGGCGTCTTCCGCGTCGGTGCCGATATCGCGCACGAACGATTGATCGACCTTCAGCCGGTCGACCGGAAACCGCTTGAGGTAGCTCAGGCTGGAATAGCCGGTGCCGAAGTCATCGACGCTGATCTCGACGCCCAACTGCTTGAGCGCGTGCAGCGTGGCCACGAACTCCTCTGCATTTTCCATCACCAGGCTCTCCGTCACTTCGATTTCGAGCCAGCGCGGAGCCAGCCCCGTATCCTCCAGCGCCCGCGCAATGTCGCCCACCAGACCAGCGCGCTTGAACTGCCGCGGCGAGATGTTGACGGACACTGGAATCAGCGGCAGGCCGCTGGCGTGCCACGCCTGCATCTGGCGACAGGCGGCACGCAATACCCAGTCGCCGATCGGCACGATCAGACCGGTATCCTCGGCCACCGGAATAAACCGTCCGGGCGGAATCAGTCCCTCGTGACTTTGCCAGCGGATCAGCGCCTCCACCCCCTCGATACGGCCGGAACGCAGCCCGATGCGCGGCTGGAAATGCACACGAAACTCTTCGCGCTCGAGCGCCCGCCGCAGGCGGGCCTCGATCTCGAGTCGCTGCGACAGTTCCGCATTCATCTCGGCCGCGTAGAAGCGGAAGGTGTTGCGGCCCGCGGCCTTGGCACGATACATCGCCGCGTCGGCGTGCCTGAGCAGCGTGTCGCCGTCAGCGCCATCGGAGGGGAACAGGCTGATGCCGATGCTGCACGTCGGCGTGATCTCGTGGGGCTCCAGCAGCATCGGGCGGTTCACCGCCTGCACCAGCCGCTGCATGGCGTGCGTCACCGAGTCCTTCGACGGCTGATCGTTCAGCAGAACGACGAACTCATCGCCCCCGAGGCGCGCGATCGTATCGTCTTCGCGCACGCAGGCGCGCAGGCGCAGCGCGATTTCCTGCAGCAGCGCGTCGCCGGTCCGGTGCCCCAGCGTGTCGTTCACCAGCTTGAAGTTGTCGAGATCGAGGAACACGGTGGCCAGCACGCAGCCGTGACGCTGCGCATACGCGATGCCGTGCGCGAGCCGGTCGCGCAGCAGGTTGCGGTTCGGCAGCCCGGTCAGCGCGTCATGGTTGGCCTGATGCTCGAGCTGCTCGCGGTACCGCACCGATTCGGTGATGTCCTGCAGAATGCCGACGTAATGGGTCAGACGCCCGCCCGCGTCGCGAACGGGGGACACGGACAGCTGGGACCAGAACAGCGTGCCGTCCTTTCGATAGTTGCGCAGCACCACGCGGGCATCCCGCGCCTCGCCCAGTGCGGCGCGCAACTCGTTCAGATCCGGCTGGTCACGGTCCTCGCCCTGCAGAAACCGGCAGTTGCGTCCGATCACCTCGTCAGCGCGGTAGCCGGTGATGCGCTCGAATGCCGGGTTCACGTAGATGACCGGGCTGTCGGGCTGCAAAACGTCGGCGATGATGATCGCGTTGTCGCTCGCGGCGATGGCGCGCTCGCGCAGGCGCGTCGCCTCCTCGGCGCGCACCTGCTCGCTGATATCGCGGGTAAAAGCGACGATGATGTCACGGCCCCCGACCGGCACCGCCACCCGATATACCTCCACCGGGAACTCGCTGCCGTCGCGACGACGGTTGACGCGCCCCTCCGCCTCCGGGGGGCTCGGCCGCCCTGCCAGCGCAATCGCCTCGTCCAGGCGCTGCGCCAGGGCCTCGCGCGACAACCCCGGGTTGAGGTCGACCGGCCCCATCGTCAGCATCTCTTCCCGGCTGTAGCCGAACAGCCGGCAGGCCGTCTCGTTCACATCGATGTAGCGCATGCTTTCGCGGTCGATCAGCAGGATCGCGTCGCGCGACATGTCCATCGCGGTGCGAAACCGCAGCAGCGCTTCCTCGGTGCGGCGGCGCTCGCTGATGTCGCGCGCCACCGCGACGATTAGCGCCCGGTCCCCCGCCATGAACCAGCGGCGATAGACCTCGACCGGAACCTGCGCGCCATCCCTGCGCCGCAGCCAGTACACGGCCGGATCGAGCGCCCCTTCTTCGCCCAGCCCCTGCACGTGAGAAAAGCGCACCCGGAATTCCTGCTCGTCGAACCCGACATTCACGTCGCGCGGCCCCATCGCCAGCAGCGCCTCGCGGCTGTAGCCGAGCATGTTGCACGCCGTGCGATTGACATCGACATAGTCCAGCCGGTCGATGTCGATGAGGAAGATCGCGTCGGCCGCCGTCTCCATGGCGGCCCGGAACCGCGCCAGCGCCTCTTCCGCCCGCCGCTGCGCCGTGACATCGCGCCCGACGCCGCGATAGCCCTTGAATCCGCCGTGCTCATCGAACACCGGCTCGCCGCTGAAACTGAACCAGCGCCGCTCCCCGTCCGCCATGCGGCGCGAGTAGCGCGCGTCCCGGAAGGTCTCGCGTCGATCGAGCTGGTCCCGATGCGCCGCCCAACCGCCCTCGGGCGGTTCGTTACCGTCGACCTCCCAGCGTCGCCGCCCGAGATAGTCGGCTTGCCGCCCGGCGCCGGACGTTTCCACTTCGCGCGGCAAGTGGGTGACCCGATACTCGGCCTCCTCGTCCCAGTCCTCGTCGGCCGCCACCGCGCGCCTTTCCGCGCAACAACCGCTCGAAGCCACCGCCGCGCTGGCCATCATGCCCAGACAGCCACGTCGTGAAATCCGCCGGGAAGAGATCGTCATGCGAGTCCACCTCC
>CALJLA010000282.1 GCA_937983055.1 uncultured Pseudomonadota bacterium | reverse complement strand
GCTCGGCGTCCGCGCCGCGCGGCGCGCCGTCGGAGCACGATCGTCAGATCGCGCAGGCGTCGGCGGCCGCGCGGCTGGCGTACGAGCGCGGCGACTACGCGCAGGCGCGGGAACTGTACCGGCGCGCGCTCACGCGGGCGCAGGCGATCGACTCGGCGCGGCTGGCGGCTGATGCGGCGTACAACCTCGCCATCTGCGAGATCGCGCTGCGCGACTACGCCGCCGCCGACGCCCGGCTGCGCCAGGCCGAATACGATGCGGCGCGTGCAGCGGCACCGCTGATCGACATCCGGCTGCTGCGTGCCAAGGTCGCGTATCTGGACGCGCGGCCTAGCGATGCGGACGCCCTGGCGGGCGACGTGATGGCGTCGGGGCCGCCTGCCGTGCTGCGCCTGCAGGCGGTGCTGCTGCGCGGCACGCTGCGCAGCGATGCCGGCGACATCGCCGCCGCGCGCGCCGAGTTGCAGGCGGCATCGGCGCTGGCCCACGCCAACGACAAGGCGCTGACGCCTTCGCTGCGGGCCGACCTGGAGAAGCTGCGCGGCACGATCGCGCGGCTCGACGGCGATGCCGAGTCGGCGGCGCGTGCATTCGAAGCCGAAGTGACCTCGCTTCGCAGCGCGAAGCGCCATCGCGACATGGGCTATGCGCTCGCGCGGGCGGGCGAAGCCCATCTCTCGGCGGGGCGTGCGGCGCTGGCGGCGGACCGCTACTTCCTGGCCGCGCGCAGCCTGGGCCGGCAAGGTGAGGGGACCGCGGCCCGCGGTTTCGCCGACGCGAGCCTGGCGGCGGCGCTGCAGGCGAACGATGCGGCCGCGGGCGCCCGTGCCCGACGATTGCTGGAAGAACTTACTGCCCGCGACGGCCCATGAGCAGGTAGGTGGCGACCTCGCCCTCGCCCTGCACATAGAACTCGCCGCGCGGGGTGAAGAGATACTGGTCCTTCAGCCGCTCGTAGGTAGCGGCGCTCACCTGGATGCCGCCGGCCACGCTGGAGGTTTCCATCTGGCTGGCGAGGTTGACCGCCGGGCCCCACAGATCGTAGGCAAGCTTGTCGAGCCCGACGACCCCGGCAATGGCCGGGCCGCTGTGAATGCCGACCTGCACGCTGAACGGCTTGCCCGCCCCGGTGTCGATGGTCGCGATTTCGCGCTGCATGCTGAGCGCAAGCTCGGCGATCGCCTGCGCATGGTCCTTGCGCGGTTCGGGCAGCCCGGCCACCGCCATGTAGGTGTCGCCGATGGTCTTGATCTTCTGCACGCCATGCTGCGCGGCCAGCCGGTCGAACAGGGAGAACACCGCGTTCAGCAAATCGATGAATTCCTCCGGCGGGCGCGCGCCGGCGATGTGCCAGAAATCGTGGACGCGGGTGAAAAGAATGGTGACCTCCGCGTACTGCTCCGCGATCAGGCCGGGGGCCTCGGTCTTCAACCGCTCCGCGATCGGTTTCGGAAAGATGCTCAGCAGCAGCTGCTCGGTGCGCTGCTGCTCGGCACGCAGCCCGGTCAGCAGTTTGCTCTGCACCTGGTGCGCATGCTCGGCCGCTTCTTTCGCCTTGCGCAGCTGCAGCAGGGTAACCACCTGGCGACCGAGCGTCTGCAACGCCTCGCGCTGCGCGGCGTCCAGCGTGCGGGGCACCCGGTCGATGACGCACAGCGTACCCATGGCGTGGCCCTTCGGCGTCGTCAGCGGCTGCCCGGCGTAGAAGCGGATCTTCGGGTCCGCGGTCACCAGCGGATTGTCGGCGAAGCGTTCGTCGCGCATCGCGTCCGGCACGATCATCAGATCCGGCTTCATGATGGCGTGCGCGCAGAACGCGATGTCGCGCGGCGTTTCGGTCGCATCCAGGCCGACGCGGGACTTGAAAAACTGCCGGTTCGCATCCACCAGCGACACCAGCGCGATCGGCGTGCCGCAGATATGCGAGGCAAGCTGTACCAGGTCGTCATACGCGCGCTCGGCCGGAGTATCCAGCACATGGTACGAGCGCAGCTCCTCCAGGCGTTGTTCTTCGTCTGCCGGGCGAGGGGGCTTCATTCGCGCCTCCATGAAAGCCGTTGTTCTACAGGAATGATTCTATGGGACCTCGGCACCATGTTTTCTTAACGCCGATCAAACCAAAGCCGTGTACACGGCGCGCAAATCGGGGTTGCGACGCCTTACGCGATGCCAGGCGGGTATTCGAGTCGCGCGACCCGGTACTTTGGTAACACAAGAAGAGCGAAACACCAAGGCGCCAATGGCACGAAGAACAGCAAGTAAACCAGATTCGTTGGTCCTTTCTTGGTGGCCTTGGTGAATTGGTGGTTCATCCCGCCTTTGCCTTTCCTCCGCGTCCTCCGCGGTGAGCGTTGCTCCTGACGCCGGCCACAGGCCGGCTTCACTCGGAACTCGGAACCCGGAACTCGGAACCCGGAACTCGGAACTGTCTTTCTTCCACGCAGCACACAGCACACAGCACACAGCACGCTTTTTAGTCTTTCTTCCCTTCCGCCGCCCGTTTTGAGAATGCGCAATGCTGATTCTTCTCCGAGCCCTGAATCCATAGATCGCGCTCCTGGAGAGCCACCGATTGACTTACTCAGGCTATTGAGTAAAGTTACTCAGGTAATTGAGTAAATAGAAAGTCAGGGCAAAATCATGTACTTGCGCTCTCAAGGCGAGCTGCTCGGGCGGCGTTTGGCCGAGTCCCGCCGGTTTATCCAGGTTGTGGCCGGCCCGCGGCAGTCCGGTAAGACCACGCTCGTTCGCCAGGTTATGGAAGGGCTCGCGTCACCGGGACATTACGCTTCCGCGGACGAACCGGCGCTGCGGGATGCGCTCTGGCTCAGGCAGCAATGGGAGGAGGCCCGTTTGCGTGCGCGTGATGCAGGGAGCGGTGGCGCGGTGCTCGTGCTGGATGAGGTGCAGAAAATCGCTCACTGGTCCGAGACAGTGAAGCGGCTGTGGGACGAGGATACGGCGGCACGTAACCCACTCAAGGTCGTGCTGCTTGGGTCGGCGCCACTGCTCATCCATCGCGGATTGACCGAAAGCCTCGCGGGGCGCTTCGAGATCATCCACTGCAGCCATTGGTCGTTCGTCGAGATGCGCGATGCGTTCGGCTGGACCGTCGACCAGTACATCTACTTTGGTGGCTATCCCGGAGCGGCGCCCCTCGCTTCAGAGCCCGACCGCTGGGCTGCCTACATCAGGGATTCGCTCATCGAAACGACCTTGTCGCGTGACGTGATGCTGCTCACGCGGGTGGACAAGCCCGCGCTGCTCCGTCGGCTGTTTTACCTTGCGTGCCAATACAGCGGCCAGATCCTGTCCTATCAGAAGATGACCGGGCAACTGCAGGACGCAGGAAACACGACGACGCTCGCCCATTACCTCGACCTGCTGACTGGCGCAGGCATGGTGATCGGCTTGCAGAAGTTCGCCGGGGCCTCAGTCCGGCAGCGCGCCTCCAGCCCGAAACTGCAGGTGCTCAACACCGCCCTGATGACCGCGCAGTCCGGGCTCGGGATCGCTGCGGCCAGGGCCGACGCGGAGTACTGGGGGCGGCTCACCGAATCTGCGATCGGCGCTCACCTGGTGAACGGGGCATGGGGAACGGGCGTATCCGTGCACTATTGGCGAGAGCGCAACCTGGAGGTCGATTTCATTCTCAACGCCGGGCGCGGCCTGACCGCCATCGAGGTCAAGACCAGCCGGCGCCGCGAAACCCCAGCGGGCCTTTCCGCATTCGCCAAACTGTACTCACCCAAGCGGGTGCTGTTGGTTGGCCAGGGCGGAATCGATGTGGCGGACTTTCTGTCCCGTCCGATAGCCGAGTGGCTGCCCTAGTTCGGCCGCCAGCCCGCGCCCGAGCCCTCAGTCGCTACCGTCCTCCTCATGGTTTTTCCTCGCGGTCATTTGAGTTCTTCCTGACTCCCGAGTCCTGAGTCCTGAGTTCCGAGTCCGGCTTCCAGGCGATCGCTGCACGCAGCACCAGTCTTTTCACTCGGAACTCGGCACGCGGAACTCGGGCCTGTTCTTTTTCGGCCCTCGGCCCTCGGCCCTATTTATGTGTCACGCAGCACCAGTCTTTTCACTCGGAACTCGGCACGCGGAACTCGGAACTAGTCTTTTCTTGCTTCCCCCGCCCGCTCCGCAAACACGCAGTACTCGCACCTGGCGTTCAGCGCCGGCGGCTGGTCGCGGCTCAGCAGGGCGCGGATCTCGCGCAGCGCGCCGTCCACCCAACCGTCGTCGCCGTCGTAGGGAATCAGCTTGATGGTGAACTCCAGCCGGGCGTCGAAGGCGGGCCGGTCGCGGCGGCCGTTGCAGTACACAAACCAGCCGCGGCGCGACACCGGCTCGCCCTGCTGGCGCAGCAGCCACTGGTAAAACTCCATCTGCCGGCGATAGCCGTCCTGCCAGGCGGCATCCAGACTCACTTCGCCGGCCTTCGAGGTGCTCTTGTAATCCACCACCATCAGCTCGCCGGACTCCAGGTCGCGCCACAGGTCGTCGATCGCGCCGAATACCTCCAGGTTGCTGGCGGCATGCAGGGCGCGCACCCCGCGGAAGTTGTTGCGCCAGGTGTCGAGCTGGGGGTGGGCGTGCGGCACGGCGTTCAGGCCGGCCGCGGTCATCAGCGGGTGCGGCTGGCCGGCGGCGCGGTAGCCGTCGAACTCGGTTTTCAGCAGGGCGTCGACCGCCGAATTCAGGTTGAACGGAAAGCCCGGCGGCCGGCCGATGCCCAGCCGGCGGTCCAGGTAAAAGCAGCGCCGGCAGTCGAAAAACAGCTCCACCTTAGAGCGGCTCAGGGCAAAGGGGGCGGTGGCGTCGGGGGAAAACAGCTTGGCGGCGGGCATGCGGTCGATTCTAGGCCGGGGCAGGCTCACGTAGTGAGCCAGTGCCGGGGCTAGAGTGCAGGCGCCACCACTCCCTCCGGAGGTTCAATCATGCCGCCGCCCGATCTCACCCGGCACGCCCAAGCCGGCATGCGCCAGCGCGGCATCTCCGGCGAAGTGCTCGATTGCCTGCTGGAGTTCGGGGCGGTATGCCATGACCATAGGGGCGGGGAGGTGCTCTATTTCGACAAGCGCGCCCGCGAACGCTGCCGCGCCGCCCTGGCCGAGCCCGACTACCGGCGCCTCGAAGGCCGCTTCAATGTCTACGCCGTCCGCGCCTCCGACGGTGCTCTGGTCACCGTCGGCCACCGCCTCCGCCGCGTGCCGCGGTCCTGAGCTCCGGTCGGCCGCCTCTCGGTCCTGTCCTCAGCCTTTCCCTCGAGCCTCGTACCTATCTCTTTCGGCTCTCAGCCCGCCGGCTGAGGGCGCTCCCTGGGCAGCCGGGGCGGACTGCTCGAGATTTGGCGATTTCCGCGGAATCGCGCCAAAATTCGCGTGCCAGTTGCATAAACTCAAGAAGAACACGCAGTGCGAAGACCAAGCCAAAAATGATCGACATTGCCGCCAACGTTGGCTCCTAAGCACAGTTCTGGAAGATGGCTTACACGCTGCGCGCGATATTCACGCAGTCCATGATGGGCGAGTCTGCGTTGCTGCAGAAAATTGAATCTGACCCCATCAATGACTATCGATTACTCGTTCTTGATGCGTTTAAGGTGCGCTACCCGTTACCCGGGGAGGTCAGCTTCACTGCGGTCGAAGGGGGCCGATCGTTTGCCCAGTTCCTGATTCACATCCTGATACAGCTTCAGGCCTTGGCCATTGCACCGACAAATTGATTACAAACCACGTCTCCACCCCGTCAAAGTCGACAGCGGAGGCAGGGCATAATCGACAGATGGTCCAAAACGTGAGACTCACCCTCCAACAACTAGAAGCACACCTCTGGGGCGCCGCAAATATCCTGCGCGGCAAGACCGCGGGCCAGGACTATAAGAACTACATCCTGTCGCTGATGTTTTACAAACGGCTGTGCGACCAGTGGGAGCACGAAGCCGACGAGGCCATTACTGAGCTCGAACGTCAGCAAGGGCGGCAGTTCACTGATGCGCAAAAGGCCGTGTTCCGCGCCCGCGGAGAACACCGCTTCAACATCCCGGACGGCAGCCGGTGGGGCGATGTGCTCGCAGCCTCCACCAACCTAGGCGAGAAGCTCACGCAGGCCATGCGCGCGGTGTCCAGCGCCAACGAGGAACTGCGGGGCGTCTTTACCGTGGACTGGAACCAGCCAGCGCCGGACGGCAGCGGCAAGCCGCTGATCCCCAACGAGGTGGTGCACGCGCTGATCCAGCACTTCGACAGCCACGACCTCTCAAATGCCAGCGTGCCTCCCGATGTGCTCGGCCACGCTTATGAGTACCTGATTAAACAATTCGCGGACGACGCGGGGGCGAAGGCGGGCGAGTTCTTCACTCCGCCCGAGGTCGTGGACACGCTCGTCCGTATCTTGGAGCCGCAGCCTGGTGACACCGTTTACGACCCCACCGGCGGCAGCGGCGGCATGCTCGTTCACTGTGCGGCGTTCCTGCGCGAGAATGGCCACCACGCCACCTCGGCGCAGTACTTCGCGCAAGAGATGAACTGGGGCAATGCGGCCATTGGCAAGATCAACTCGGTGCTGCACGGCCTGGAAGCCACCATTGCTGCGGGTGTTTCGACCATCACCGACCCGGCATTCAAAGACGCCGAAGGCAAGGTGCGCAAGTTCTCGCTGGTGCTGGCCAACTTCCCGTTCTCTGACGAATTCTGGTGGCTGAAGCCCGAGCAGAAGACGGCCGACAAGAAGAAGACGGACAAGCTCAAGAAAGAGATCTTCGGCAAGGAGGGCTACAAGGATCCGTTTGGCCGTTTCGGCCGTGGCACGCCCTTCAAGGCGCCGCCGGCCGGCTACGGCGACTACGCCTTCATCCTGCACATCCTGGCCTCGCTCACCGACACCGGCCGCGCGGGAATCGTCTGTCCGCAGGGCGTGCTGTTCCGCGGCCAGCCTGAGGTGGAGGAAGAGACCGGCGAATTCGACGACGACGGCAACCCCATCATCAAGCGTCGCAAGGCCGACGACGAGCACCTGATCCGCAAGGCGCTGCTGGAGTCGCGGCTGATCGATGCGGTGATCTCGCTGCCGCTGAACGTGTTCTACGGCGCTGGCGTTCCGGCGTGTCTGGTGGTCCTGAAGAAGCAGCGCCCGCCCGAGCGGCACGACAAGGTGCTGCTGGTCTATGCCGCGCGCCACTATCGCGAGCTGTCGAACCAGAACGAGCTGCGCCCGCAAGACGTGATGCGCATGCTGGTGCATGTGCAGGCCTATGGCGACGCCAGCAAGGTACCCGCCTTGGTCGCGCAGCACAGCCAGCGCATTCGCGAACAGATCAACGCCCGCGAGCACGATGAGGTGGAACGTCTGGAGGCCGAATACGCCGATGTGGCGGCCCGTCTCGCCAAACTGGAGACTCAGGTCGCCGAGGCGCGCGCCGAACTGCCCAAGATCGCCGGCAAGACCGCCCGGGAGAAGGCCGAGGTGGCGCTGGCCAAGCTCGAAGCCCAGCGTGACAAGGCGGCCGCCAAGATCGCCGAGCGCGACGAGAAGATCGCCGAGGCCCGCCGCCGTGCGGACGACGACCGGCGCGACGTGGCGCAGGTCGGCACTGAGCTTGGAGCACTTTACGGCGATCCCGACGAGCTGCTCAAGCATGCCCGCGTGGTCGGCATCGACGAGATCGAGGAGAACGAGTTCAACCTGAACATTCCGCGGTACGTGGATACCTTCGAGCCGGAGCCGAGAGTTGAGGTGGGCGATGCACTGAAGTCTCTGAAGGATGCGCAGGCTGCACTCGGCGTCGCGGAAGAACATCTCGGAAACCTGCTGAGGGCGATCGGCTATGCAGCATGACTGCTACCCCAAATCGCCCTCCGATTGGCCGAAGGTGCCGCTCAGCGCTCTGGCCGAACTGAACCCACGCTATCCGGTTCGGAAAGGTGTTGACTACCCATTCATCGAGATGGCGGCCGTAGGCGAGAACTTCCGCGGCATTCTGAGCATGGATAGGCGCCGCTTGGAGGGTTCGGGCCTCACTCGCTTCAAGGCCCACGACACGCTATTCGCGAAGATCACGCCGTGCCCAGAGAACGGAAAAGTGGCCTTCGTTGGGGCGCTGCCCGCTGAAGTCGGACTCGGCTCCACGGAATTCATCGTCCTGTCTCCTCGAGGTGGAACCGACCCGCGGTTTCTGTTTCACCTCGCGTGCTCCCATGCCTTGCGCGGTCGCGCGGTGGCTCGAATGGAAGGCTCCACCGGACGCCAGCGTGTCCCACTCGACGCCTTCGACAGGCGTCTGCTCGTACCGAAGCCGAGCCCTGATGAGCAAGCCGCTATTGCCCGTGTCCTGGACGGGGTGGATGCGGCGGCTGATCGAACGATAGAGGCAATCGACCAGGCCCGCGTTGCGCGACTAGCGTTGATGCAGGCTGCCTTCAACTTCGAATTGACTTCGGAGGATCAGCAAGACACCGATGCTGGACGTATCCCGAAGTCCTGGCAGGCATTGAAGGGAAAGCAAGCGTTTTCGGTGCTCACGGGCGGCAACAGCAGCGTGAACGCACTTAGACCCCTTCGGAACGAAGACGTGGCAGACGCTTGGTTCATGAAGGTCGATGACTTCAATCTGCCCGCGAACCAGCGTCAGATCGTGACGACGCAGATCGGCTTTGTCGGCCGCAAGAACCCGACTTTTAAGCTCCTACCCATTGGCACCGTCGTCATCGCCAAACGGGGGGCGGCAATCTTGAAGAACCGCGTCCGCACGACCGCAGTATCGGTCGCACTCGATCCGAATCTGATGGCCTTGCGCGTGCGCGATGACATCCTCCCTGAGTTCTTCCGCTATCAGTTGGAGTGGCGCAACCTGGCTCGCTACGTCGAAAGTTCCGGCGTTCCGCAACTCAACAACAAGGATCTCTATCCTCGCTGGTTTGTGCGCGCGCCTGAAGACCAGCAGCGCGAGATTGTTGAGTTGATCGCCGCTGCGGAGCGTCACGAGGATGCGCTTCGCAGCAAGCTGCAGTCGCTCGAGGCACTGAAGAAGTCTCTGATGCACGACCTGCTCACTGGCACCGTCCGGGTCGATCCCGCCATCCTCCAGGAACAACAAGCATGAGTGAAGCCGGCTACGTCGAACTTCCTGTCCTGCAATGGCTGTCGGGCCATGGCAGCGCCACGCCCGGTGACAAGGGCCTGGGCTGGACGTACCGCGGCGAGGCAGACATGGCGGCCTTCAATCGGCCGCTGGAGGATCCGCTGGTCGAGAAGCTGCTGGTCGAGGCCATCCTGCGCATCAACCCGCATGTGAGCACGCCGTCACAGGCCCGGCTTGCGGTGAATGCGCTGCGCAAGACGATGGACGCGGCCGACAAGCTCACCGCCAACCGCGAAACCCTGGACCGTCTGCGCGACGGGGTGAAGGTGGAACTGGCTCCCGGGACGGACGCCAAGACGGTCTACTTCATCGAGTTCGACCCGGCCAAGCAGCACCTCAACGACTTCACCGCCACCAACCAGTACCGCGTGCAGGGCATCAAGCAGTGCCGCGACGACACGGTTCTACTGGTCAACGGTATTCCGCTGGTGATCGCCGAGTACAAGAGTTACATCACCAGCGGCAAGGACTGGACCGAGGCCGTGCAGCAGTTGCACCGCTACCAGCGCCAGGCGCCGCTGATGCTGGCGCCCAACGTGTTCTGCGTGGCAGCCGACGAGGACGCCTTCCGCTATGGCACCGTGTTGTTCCACGATGCCAAGAAGGAAGATATTGACCGCCACCTCGACAACTGGGGACCGTGGCTCTCGCAGTACCCGGACAAGAAGGGCTGGTGGAATGAACCCGAGGCCGACAATCCGGACGACCCACTCGAGGTGCCTGTACGGGGTCTTCTGCGGCTGAAGCCCTGCCACGTCCTGGACTTCCTCCAGCACTTCGTGGTGTTCGAGACGAAGAAGGGCAAGACCATCAAGAAGGTGGCGCGATACCAGCAGTTCGAGGCGGTGAACGACATCGTCGACCGCACCGTGTCGCTGATCGGAAAGGCACCGTCTGAGGTGACCGCGCAGGACCGCACTGGACTGGTCTGGCACACGCAGGGCTCGGGCAAGTCGCTGACGATGGTGTTCGCCGCGTACAAGCTGCGCCGGCACCCGGCGCTGAAGAACCCGACGGTGATGATCGTCGTCGACCGGCGCGACCTGAAGACGCAGATCTCGGACGACTTCGACGCCTGCGACTACCCCAATGTCGAGAAGGCGATGGGCGTGGCTGACCTCAAGGGCAAACTTGCCGCGGTGTGGCGCGGCACGCTGGTGACCACGGTGCAGTCGTTCCAGAGGATGGGCGACTTGCCGCCGCTGCAGGAGGACAACATCGTCACCCTGGTGGACGAGTGCCACCGCTCGCAGAAGGGCAACACGGCCGAGGGCTACGCGATGACGATGCGCGTGAAGCTGCCGAACGCCTTCCGCTTCGGCCTGACCGGCACGCCGATCGACCGTGCCATGGTCAACACGCACCGCGACTTCGGTCCGGTGGTCGATGGCGAGCAGGAGCGTTACCTCAGCTACTACGGCATCAAGCGCGCGATCAAGGACGGCGCGACGCTGGAGGTGCACTACATCCGCGACAAGGTGCCGTTCATCGTCGACGAGAAGACGCTGAATGTCGGCTTCGAGCAGATGTGCGAGGAGATGGAGCTGGAAGACGAGGAGGCCAAGGACCTCATCCAGCGCCAGCGCTCGCAATGGAAAGAGCTGGCGCGGCACCCCGACCGGGTGGAGATCGTCATCGAGAAGATGCTCGAGCACTTTCTGGCGTATCCGGACCCGAGCGGCTTCAAGGCGCAGCTGGTGGGGGTCGACCGCACAGCCTGTGCACGGTTCAAGGACGCGCTGGATGCCAAGCTGAAGGCGCGTGGCCTGCCAGCCGAGTGGTGCGATGTGATCATATCGGAAGGGCAGAACGACGACGAGGACCTCGCTCGCTTCCACTACGGCAAGCAGAAGCAGGACGACCTGATCGACTACTTCAAGCTCACGCCCACGCAGTGGGAGGCCTGGAACCGCGAGGCCTTTGGGGAGGACCGCAGCAAGTGGCGCCCACCGCTGAAGATCCTGATCGTGTGCGACCGGCTGTTGACAGGCTTCGACGCCCCGGTGGAACAGGTGATGTACCTGGACAAGCCGCTGCGCGACCACAACCTGCTACAGGCGATCGCCCGCACCAACCGCCCGCTGCCGGCTATGGACAAGCGTACCGGCGTCGTCGTGGATTACTTCGGCGTGTTCGCCAACCTGGCCAAGGCACTGAACTTCGACGAGAACATTCGCGAGGAAGCGCTGATCGACTGGGAGGCCTTGAAGGCCACTGTGCCCGACGAGGTGGGGCGCTGCATGGAGAGCTTCAAAGGCATCGCCATCGCAGACACGCGCGAATGCCTGTTGTCTGCGCTGCGGGCGATCAAGGATCCGGACGCGGCCAAGATCTTTGAGCACAACTTCAAGAGTCTCGAGCGCCTCTGGGAGGCCCTGTCGCCCGACCCGTGCCTGTACCCGCACCGCTACGTCTACAACTGGCTGTGCAGCATCTACATCGCCCACCGGCGTCGGCAGCGCGGCGCGGCCAAGCGCGATACCTTCGGCGAGCTGTCGGCGAAGACGCGTGAGCTGATCGAACAGAACACCACGTTCATGGACCTGGCCAACACGCTCCCGGTGTTCAAGATCGACAAGGACTACGTCACCAAGCTCGACGAGCTGCCGAGCGCGGCGGACAAGGCGGCCGCGCTGGAGGCCCTGCTGACTGCGGAGCTTGCTGAGGATGAGGCGGCCTTCACGTATCGGCAACTCGGCGAACGCTTGGCACGGCTGAAGGCGAAGAAGGACGAAGCCGACAAGGCCGCAGAACAGCGACTGAAGGCATTGCGGGAAATCGCAGACGAGAAAGCCAAGGCCGACGAGGAACCGGCGCGCCTGGGGCTGACCCAGCCCGGCGAGTACGCGCTGTTCGCGATCCTGCGCGAGCATTCCGCGACCAAGGACGAGGCCTATCTAAGCGACTGTGCACGACGCCTTATCGCACACTTACGCGACCACCAAGTCTTGCTGCCGGGGTGGGGCAACTCGAAGGGCGGGCGGATGCGCGTAGAGCAGTCGTTGATCGCCGAGCTTTGGAACTCTGAGTATTCTGCGCTCGGGTTCCCAACTAGCGGCGAGCCATTCGTAAGTGCCGCGATTAACGAACTGGTGAACTCAGATGACGATAGCTGACCAAGAAAGGAGCGTCGCCTTGCCAGACATGCTGCTGGACGGGCACGCCGTGGCGTCTCGACTCGTGTCCTCGCGGACAGCCCGCAAGCTGCGCATCAAGGTTACCCCCGGCCGCGTCGAAGTGGTCGTCCCGGACGGTAGAGAACGGGACGATGCCATCGCGTTCCTGGAAGCCAACCGCGAGTGGGTCACCGAACAGCTGAATCGCGTTCGAAGGCTGCAAACCGTGCGCCGCCCAGAGAAGCGCCTGCGCGGAGAGCTTTTGTTTCAGGGCAAGATGGTTACTTTGCAGGTGATCCGATTTGATCGCTGGCGAGCATCGAACCGAGTAAGCCTGGAAGGTGATGTCATCTCGATCACCTGCTCGCCGGGCACGTCGACACCGCTGGTCCGCTCTCTGGAGAACTGGCTGCGCAAGCAGGCACGGGACCGAATAGAGCTGC
The DNA here is from genome assembly GCA_937983055.1 of uncultured Pseudomonadota bacterium. Classification (GTDB taxonomy): domain Bacteria; phylum Pseudomonadota; class Gammaproteobacteria; order Burkholderiales; family Eutrophovitaceae; genus CALJLA01. The sequence continues at coordinate 4,946 of CALJLA010000282.1, read as the reverse complement.
ACATTTCCTCGGTCGGAAAGCGGCTAAAGCGCCAACCTGGCCGTGTCTACGTGATGGGTCAGCGTACAAAATGGGGCAACTGCTCTACGCTAGGCAATCTGTCGTTCAACTGGCGACTAGTTATGGCGCCCGACTATGTGCTTGGCTACATTGTGACCCATGAGATGGCGCACCTCGCCATTCCGGATCACTCTGCGAAGTTCTGGCTTATCGTCCAATGCTTGTGTCCCGAGACAGAACGAGCGAGGCAGTGGCTAGTAGCACACGGGGCGCATCTCAACCGGGACCTAAGTGCAGTGCTCGGCTCGAGCTCCTCGGGGTCTAACCAGGGAAACACGTTGATCGGTTGAGAATTGCCCCCTATGTATCTCGCTCCGTGAACAGACGGGAAAAGACGGTATCTGGCTCGCATAATTGCATATTGGTCTTTTGAGGGCCGGCGGATTCGCGAGAAAGAAGCCATTGCTCGCCATTTTCGGAGGGGCCATGCTCCACGCCGCGTACATCCGGGTAAGTAACCTGCTGGCTTCCACTTTCGAACGCTAGTCGAACATCGGCACGTTTTGCATTTAGCCCCTGAGAGAGGGCGGATAGATCATGTTCCAGACGTCCAATAGGTAGTGGGCGTTTCCTTGCAGGTAGAAGTTCCTATCGGAGGAAAATATGCAAATCGTTTCCGTCATTAACTATAAAGGTGGTGTTGGAAAAACCAGCCTAACGGCTAATCTTGCTGCCGAGTTAGCCTTCCGGGGCAAGAAAATCTTGCTAATCGACTTGGATGCGCAGGCAAGCCTCACTTTCTCGATGATTTCCCCAGACGTTTGGCAGAAAGACTTTGCCAAAGATCGGACGATTAAGAGTTGGTTCGACTCGTTTGAATCAGGTAAACCAATACCATTGAAGACAATCGTTCAGAACCCTAGGCCAATCAACAATAGACTCGGACGTGCTGGTGGAAAGATTGACGCGATATATTCACACTTGGGGCTCATTAATGTGGACTTGGAGCTCGCAACTAATCTTGGCGGTGCGACGCTCGCACAGGCAAAGAAGAATTTCATAACGGTACACCGTCGCCTTGCCAACGGTCTGCAAGAGTTTGCAGACGGTGAATATGATCTTGTATTGATCGACTGTCCGCCAAACTTCAATATTGTCACCAAGACTGCAATTATCGCCAGCGACTTCCTGCTCGTTCCAGCTAGGCCTGATTACCTCTCGACGCTTGGGATCGAATACCTGATTCGTAGCGTAAAGTCTCTGATCAAGGACTACAACGATTTTGCGGAACTTGCCCAAGGCGAGAAGGTGGAATCAATAGAGCCGAAATTGCTGGGAGTGGTGTTTACGATGATTCAAGAGTACGGCGGTGGCCCTATGGCTGCGCAGCGGGCCTTCATGGGTCAACACCAGACCGCTGGCCTAACGGTCTTCAACGCGTACATAAAGCGAAACGACACTCTTTTTGCTGATGCGCCTCAGTATGGCGTGCCCGTTGTCCTTAATAGCTACACTTCGGGTAGTCATAGAAGCGTCGTGGAGGGGCTGGAGGATGTTGCTACAGAGTTTGGGCGACACATGAAGTGGTGGAAGTGAGGACAACTATGCCGAGCAAACGAAGCGAGTTAGCCAATATTCTGCGGCGGCTCGCGGACTATATTGATCGCCATCCAGACGAGGACTTAGCTCCGATCCTTGCGCAGGCCGCGGCGCTGACGCAGTCCGTCACGCCCAAGAAGAAACAAGGCCCGCAGAAGAAGACGGAGCCGATCGATGTACGTGCATTGGCGGGTGAGTTGGTTGTTCTGTCGTCGCGAGAGGCGGGTGATTCTTTGCTCCGTGAGAAGGCCCCCAACAGAACAGACCTAGAGACCGTTGCAAGGTTCTTGCAGCTCCCTGTGCAACGCGATGACACGGTCGAGAAGCTTCGTGCAAAGATTGTTGAGAACACTATTGGGTCTCGACTTCGCTCGAATGCTATTCAGGGGAATAGCGGGTAAGGCCTACGCGAGGTCGGACCGCCTACCAGACGGAGTCGGATTTCGGCAACGCGTTGATCAATCGAGAGCACGCCTGCAGGGTCAGGCCTGCATAGGGATCCTCGGGTCAGACCTGCAGAAGTGCATATTGGATGCTGGCTATTCCGTGACGCTCTGACTCTCGGAATGCTTGCCTGCCACGTGGCAGTCGACGCGACTACCTCCCGACCAGCAGGAACTGCTTGAAGGCTGTCCGGTAGCGTAAGAGCAGTGAAGGCTCGATGCGGCCGCAGTAGACCTTGAGTAGCTGCCGGAACTTCTCCGCTAGGGTGGGGAACTCGCGCTTGGTGAAGCTCGAGACCGGGTGGCCTTTCTGCATGAAGCGGATCATGTCGCGCATGTTGGAGGTTTTGTCCGTGCACGAAATGGCGAGCACGGGTTCGCTGGTGCGTTTCATCCGCTCAAGATAGGAGGCATTGCGCTCGGTCCAGTTATCTCGCTTTACGCCGTCCGGGCCGACGGTCTCCTTCTCCGGCTCGGAAAGCCAGCGTACGTAGCGCGCGACCTTCTTCGACTTGCATGCCTTGGCAAGCTGTTCTTCGGTGTAGCCGCAGTCCTCGATGATGTCGTGCAGGTAGGCGGCGGCGACGCAGGCATCGTCGTACCCGGCGGCCTGAACCATCCAGGCAACTTCGGTTAGGTGAATGAAATAGGGCGGCTGGTCCTCGCCCGGGGGTGCCTTGCGCACATGGTTGTTCTTGCGGTGCGCCCACTCCGCCAGCCGGGTGGCGTCAAGTACTAGGGTGCTCTTGGTGGATCTCATCGAACGATGCCTCCAAAGCCGAGTGAAAGCTTCCGGCATTGTGCTCTCGAAATAGCCCGTCTAAGGCTCGCGCCGAGCCCGGCGGCAATATGACCAGACCGAACGTTGGCCCATAGCGTTACTGCAATGCCGCATGCCTGAGAGGCCCATCGGGCGCGGGCTCTTCCGTAGGTAAGGCAGGCTGAAGGGGCTGCCTGACGTGGCAATTTACTCGGTTGCATTGAGCGATACCTAGTCCTTGGATTAGTATCCCCAGGCGTCGGATGATCTGGAGGCGCAATGTCAGGGCATGCTATGTGGATGGTTCGGGCGGGGGAGGGGGCGTATGCCGTGGAGGACTTCCGCTCAAAGGGCGTTATCGCGATTGGTTGGGCGAATAACGGTACGAACTGGACCGCCTTCGCAGATCGCGACGCCATCCAGTCTCAAATAGCGAAAGAACATCCGGAGAACACGGCTTCTCAGAGTCTTTCGGCAGCCAACCAGATCGAGCGCTTCCTAAGGGAGTTTCAGACTGGCGATCGGGTGATTACGTATGACCCGGGCGTTCGGCGTTATCTCGTCGGAATCATTAAAGGCCTTCCGCGCCATCAGCCCAACCTGATTGCGGGGCTGGCGACCGTTAGGGCGGTGGAGTGGGAGCGCAAGGAGGTTGAACGGGACGCATTGTCTGCGGCGACCCGAAATTCGCTCGGCGCCATTTCCACACTGTTTCGGGTATCTGAGAGTGCCGCGACGGAAGTCCTCAGCCTGCTTAAAGGGCAGGTCAGGCCGGTGGAGGCGACCGATGAACAGCTAGAAGACGAGACCCACCTCCTTAAGGATGTACAGGCGCGGTCGCATGAGTTCATCAAGGACCGCATCTCGAAAATGGATTGGGACGAGATGCAGCAACTGGTGGCGGGATTGCTGAGAGCAATGGGCTACAAGACGCGAATCTCGCCCACAGGGCCAGACCGAGGAAAGGACATCGTCGCATCACCAGACGGATTTGGCTTCGAGTCGCCCAGAATCGTGGTGGAGGTAAAGCACCGAAAAGGTGCGATGGGCTCCCAGGAGATTCGCAGCTTTCTCGGCGGTCGTCACAAGGACGACAAGGGTCTTTACGTCAGCACCGGCGGCTTTACCAAAGAAGCGCGTTACGAAGCGGAACGGTCAAGCATTCCGCTGACCCTGATGGACGCGGACGGACTGACTGCGGCAATCGCAGAGTACTACGACAAGATGGATGCCGAATCTAGAGCGCTCCTGCCGCTGATCAGGGTTTACTGGCCGGCTTAGTGACGCTTCTCTGTCCTTTCTTCGCCCGGATTGCCCGGCTCTTCTCCCGTTTCAATGCGTAATGGACAATCCGGCGCAAATCAGCCTCTTTGATCAGCCAGAAGAGCAAGAGACGTCACTCGAACATCTGCAGTGGCCGGAGCAGGACCGATTCCCAATTAATCTGGGTCAGCGCCGCGTTGACGGCGCCGTGTTGGCAGATCTGGCGGAGGAAGGTAACCCGTTGATTGTTACCGGGTACGCTTCGCTTGCGCGTGTAATTGATCTGGTTGGTGTTAAGAAGGCTGGCGCGGTGACACGGATACTGTTCGGTGCGGAACCGTTCGGTACGAGCAGATCGTCATTCGCTGTCGGCGAACAGCCGTTGCCACGGGAGGCGGAGGCATACTGGCTCGCGCGAGGCATTTCCCTTCGTCTCAGCGCAAAGCTTCTTCTAACAATTGAAGCGATCAAGTCCGGGCAAGTTCAGCCGAGGTACCTTGGCACGCCCTACCGGCCTCTCCACGCGAAGATCTACTGTGGCAGCCAAGGCGTTACGTTGGGCTCGAGCAACTTTACCGATGCGGGTTTGGGGAGACAGCTTGAGGCCAACGTCCGGTTCACCCAGAAAGAAAAGAAGAGATTTCAAGAAGCGGTGCGTCTCGCTGAGAACTATTGGTCATGCGGGGAGGACTACTCCGAGCAGCTCATATCTCTACTGGAGCGCTTGTTAAAGGTTGTGACGTGGCAGGAAGCGCTCGCGCGGGCTTGCGCCGAGATTCTCGAAGGTCAATGGGCGAAGGAATACCTTGCGACTCAGTCGCTGCCGGGTGATGTGCGCCTCGGGCAGGCTCAGGTCGATGATATCGGTCAGGTCGGTTTCA